>NZ_JAIFKB010000018.1:0-94192 GCF_019641445.1 Rhodococcus sp. DMU2021 | reverse complement strand
CCCGGCCCGCCGATCGACGATGGTCGCATCCTGCGAGGCGAGCAAGATCGTCACCGGCGCATCGGCGAGTTGATCGGCCAACCGATCCAGGACCGGCCGCGCCGCACGCACAAGCTTCGAGTCTGTGGGGGTATCGATGTAGCGCAGACGAGAACCGTCCGAAGCCGCCCCGATGGCACGGCAGCGGCGCCAGGACTGCTCGATCTCCGGCCGCACTCGTGGCGAAGCACTGTCATACCTGTCGGAGTCGTACCTGTCGGAATTGCGATCGTCTACGTGCATGCGAAGCCGCTCGGTCACGTCGTCACCACCTCCAACACCTCACGATCAGTACGAACATTATGTAATAGAGGTCACATGAGCCATGGGTGTCCCAGAACGCTACACCGCAGACTTCTGAGCCCACATCCGGCGTATGCGCACCTTGTCCAATTTGCCCACTGACGTCTTGGGGACCTCGTCTACCCGCACGAACGTGTCGGGGTGCCAGAACTTCGGCAGGGTGACCGCCAAGTGGGCCCGAAGCTGATCATCGGAGACCTCCGCCGTTGTCCGAACCCACGCCACGGGGCGCTCTTGCCAGGTTTCGTGCGGTACCGCGATGACAGCGGCTTCCACCACCGCCGGATGCAGGAGCAGCTGGTTCTCGACCTCGACGGAAGAGATCCATTCTCCTCCGCTCTTGATGAGGTCTTTGACCCGGTCGCGGATCTCCAGCCGGCCGTCCGGGTGGATCACCGCGACGTCGCCGCTGCGCAGCCAGCCGGCGTCGAACGCCTCGGCGGCGCGGTCGTCGTCGAGGTACGTCCCGGTCACCCACGGCGAACGAACCTCCAGCTCGCCGGTGGTGAAGCCATTCCACGGCAGTTCCCGACCCTCTTCGTCGACGACACGCACCTGGAACAACGGCAAGGGTCTGCCTTGGCAATCGGCCGAGTTGCTGAAAGTTCCCATAGGGGAGGTTTCGGTCATCCCCCACCCGTTGACGGTCGCCACTCCCCGCTCCGCCCACCACCTCACCAGCACTGGTGGCAGCACCTGCCCGCCCAACCACATGGTCTGCACACTTCCGAGGTCGTAACGCTCGGGATCGGCATCGAACTGTGCACGCATGAGCGCCGCCACGGCCGGGGCGCCGACGAAGACATCGGGTGTCTGATCTGTGATGATGCGCAGCAACTCCGCGGGCGAGGGGTGCGGCCCGGGGAGGACGAGACGTGCGCCCTGCAGCACCCCCGCGTACGGAACACCCCAACTGTGTACGTGGGACATCTGCGTGGCAAGGAGGTACGAGTGCCGACCGTCGATCGCGACGCCCCCGGAAGCACTGATCGCCATCGCGTGCAGCACCGTACTTCGATGGCTGTACACGACCCCCTTGGGCAGCCCGGTGGTACCCGAGGTGAAACAAATCGACGATGCGGTCGTCTCGTCGAACTCCGGGAATTCCTCGATCGGCACGGCATCGAGCAACAATCCGTCGAACGACCACCAGGTCACCTCTGCAGGTACCGAACACTCGGCCTGCTCGAGATCACCGATGACCACCACATGCCGGATCCGCGGGAGGCGCGGGAGAATCTCGAAGAGAACGGACAACAGATCAGCGTCGATCAGCACAACCTCGTCCTCGGCCTTGTCCATTGTGTAGGCGATGTGCTCGGGTGACATCCGATGGTTGACCGTGTGCAGCACTGCCCCGCACGCAGGAACTGCGTAGTAGGCGACAAGATGCTCGAAGGTGTTCCAGGCCAACGTGGCAACCCTGGTTCCGAACCCGATGCCCAAGTTCTCGAAGGAGCCAGCAAACCGGCGTGCGGTCGCGCCGAGATCACGGTAGGTGAACTCTCGGTCTCCGCGGGTTGCGTCGCACGAGACGCCGACCCGGTCGGCGAAGACGTTCTCAGCACGCCACAGCAGCGAGCTGATCAGCAGTGGACGATCCATCATCGTGGTGAGCATGGCGCATTCCTCCGGATCAGGTGAGCGAGGGTACGACCAGCCTGCACACCAACCCTGGCACCGAACCGTCCGAATTTGCGACAGCGCCCGATGAACTCGTCCGCACTGTTGCGTTGTGGGACACCTCGACCGCCGTGAGGATCCCGAGACTGGAGCCACCTCACCCGCATAGGCGCCCGGCCGACACCGGCCGAGCCCAGCGGGCAACGAGCGCCGGAAGAAAGGTACTCCCATGACAAGTCGTCCAATGACGGAAGTCGCAACAGGATTCACCTACACCGAGGGACCTCGGTGGCACGAGGGCCGACTGTGGTTCGTGGATTTCTACACCCACTCGGTCAATGCCGTGAACGCCGACGGATCCATCGAACAGGTCTGCACCGTCGAACACCAGCCGTCCGGACTCGGATGGCTTCCCGACGGGCGCATGCTCGTCGTCTCGATGAAGGACCGCAAAGTCCTGCGCCGCGAACCCGACGGCTCACTCGTCGAGCACGCCGACATCTCCGAACACTGCCACGGTCACGCCAACGACATGGTGGTCGCCGCGAACGGGCAGGCATACGTCGGCGAGTTCGGATTCGATCTCATGGGAGGAGCCGACCACGAGCACGGCGTTGTCGTCCTCGTCGACACCGACGGCACTTCCCGAGTCGCAGCCGAAGGATTGTCCTTCCCGAACGGCATGTGCATCTCCCCGGACGGAAGAACGCTGTACGTCAACGAACTGTTCGGCAACCGCGTCTCCCGATTCGATATCGAACCGGACGGCACACTCGGCCCCCGTCAGGACTTCGCCTCGTTCGGCGATCTCGGCGACGAGCCGAGCGTGGAGAAGCGGCTTGCAGCGTGCACGATTGCACCTGATGGTCAGGCCCTCGACGCTGAAGGTGCCATCTGGATTGCCGACTGCGTCAACCAACGTGCCGTACGCCTGGCCGAAGGCGGAACCATCCTGGACGAGGTGAGTACGGCTCCGCTGGGAGTGTTCGCGGTCGCGCTCGGTGGCGATGACGGTCGCACACTATTTCTCTCGGTCGCACCGGATTTCGACGAAGCCAAGCGCAGCGCTGCGCGTGAAGCCAAGGTCCTCTCGACGAGAGTCGACGTTCCGCACGCAGGGAGGCCGTGATCGTGCTGCGCACACGTTTCACCGACACTTTCGGGATCGAGCACCCGGTGGTGTGCGGTGGCATGACCGGGGTCGGCACCGCGGAGCTGATCTCCGCGGTGGCCAATGCCGGGGGGTTGGGTTTTCTCACCGCGCTGACGCAACCCACCCCCGAAGCTCTCGTCGCTGAGATCGCCCGGTGCCGGGAAATGACCGATAAGCCGTTCGGTGTCAATCTCACCCTGCTGCCCACCGTCACTCCCGTGCCGTACGACGACTACCGGGCCGCGATCATCGACAGCGGTATCACCATCGTGGAAACCGCCGGCAGCAACCCCCAAGAACATGTGGCGGCGTTCAAAGCCGCCGGGATCAAGGTCATCCACAAAGCGGTAGCGGTCCGGCACGCGATCAAAGCACAGTCCATGGGTGTCGACGCCGTCAGTATCGACGGGTTCGAGTGCGCCGGCCATCCCGGCAACGAGGACATCCCCGGCCTGATCCTCATCCCCGCCGCAGCGCGCGTGCTCGACATCCCGATCATCGCCAGTGGCGGATTCGCCACCGGCGACGGATTGGCCGCAGCACTGGCCCTCGGCGCATCCGCAATCAACATGGGCACCCGGTTCGTGGCCAGCGACGAAGCTCCCGTGCATCCGAACGTCAAGGCCCAGATCGTTGCCAACGACGAACGCCAGACCATCCTCGTGTTCCGAGAGTTCCGTAATACCGCACGTGTGGCCCGCAACTCCATCTCCGAGACGATCGCAGCCCTCTCCGCCCGCCCTGACGCCACGTTCTCCGACGTCGCACACCTCGCCTCCGGGGTACGCGGCCGAACGGAAGTGCTGGAGAAGGGGAACATGGAAGACGGCATGTGGTGGGCAGGTCAATCCCAAGGTCTCATCGATGCCGTGCTTCCCTGCAAGACGATCATCTCGGACATCGTGAGCGATGCCGAAGCCGCCATCCGCAGGATTGCCGCCGACCTCGCCTGACAGGCAGACGGGAGAAGTCATGGAATACACCACCCTTCGCCACGAAGTCGAGGACGGCATCCTCACCGTGGTCCTCAACCGCCCCGACCGTCTCAATGCGTTCACCGTCGAGATGGCCGACGAACTCGAGCACACCTTCGTGTCGGTGAACGACGACGACACGGTCCGGGCCGTGATCGTCACCGGAGCAGGGCGCGCTTTCTGCGCCGGCATGGACCTGTCGAGTGAAGGGAATGTGTTCGGGCTCGACGAGTCGAAACGCCCCACTCTTGCCGACATGAAGAATCTCGACGACCCCGAATTGCGCCGGATCCGCGACACAGGCGGCCGCGTCACCCTCGCAATCCATGCCTGCCGTAAACCGGTGATCGCCGCAATCAACGGCGCGGCCGTCGGAATCGGTGCAACCATGACGCTGGCGATGGACGCGCGCCTGATGTCGACCCGAGCGCGGTTCGGCCTGGTGTTCGGCAAACTCGGAATAGTGCCCGAAGCGTGCTCGACATGGTTCCTTCCTCGGCTCGTCGGCATGCCCACTGCGCTGAATCTGGTCTATAGGGCAGAGATCCTCAACGCCGAGGTCGCATACATCGACGGGTTGGCGCAGGCGCTCCATGAACCCGAGATGTTGCTCAGCGAAGCGCGCGCGTTGGCGAATGCCTGGACCCGCGACCGCTCACCGGTCTCGGTGGCCCTGATGCGCCAGATGCTGCTGCGAAACGCGGCCGCTGCTCACCCCGCAGATGCCCACCGCGTCGATTCGCTGGCCATGTTCTACACCAGCATCGGCGACGGCGCCGAGGGAGTGCAGGCATTCCGCGACAAACGCCCACCCGAGTTCCACGACAAGGCCTCAGCCATGCCGCCATTCTACGAAGAGTGGATCGAGACAACGACGCCGTGAACACCTACTGCATCCCCGCTCCAATCAACCGAACAAAGAAAGTCTCATGAAGCCCACTGTCCTTATGCATGAACTCCGCCAGGAAATCGGACTACCGCTCGGCGACGGCATCCCCGCTGATTCGTCCACATCTCTGATGGTCTCAGCCGATGCTCTGAGCGCGTGGGGCGCAGAGACCGAAGCGGCCGCAACACGCGAGTTGGCAGCGATGCTCCATCAGTGTCGCTGAATACCGAACCTTCCACTTCACCACCTCAGTTCGTGATGATCGGTTCGTGCAGGGCATCGAACTCTCAATGATCAGGACTGGAGAAGCCCCGCGCCCGGTTGGAGCCACCTTCCCGACCACGGGGAAGGTGACCCGCCGCACTTCGCACGGAATTCGCCCGTGTGCGAGTGTTCGACGTCCCCTACCCGAAACGCGTACTTACATCGGGGGGACTGCTGCACGATTCGGCGACAGTTTCGGTCACGCAGCCTGTGCGACTGGTGTGGTCATAATGGTTTCGAACTCGACCGGCGTCGATCGGGGGAGAGGCAGGTCCGGGACACCAGCAGGTCGACGGTCACGCCGAGAGGCCGTAATGCTTCGGCGATCTCTTCGAAGTGTTGCGCCGAGCGAGAATATCGGTCGGGGCCATGAGGACCGCCTGAAAGCCGCCTTCGATTACCAGTAACGCAAACGCAGTGGCTGCCAGGACGGGGGCCTTTCGGCGCCGACGTCTCCCTGCAGCAGCCGATTCGTCGGCCGGAGGCGGTCATGTCGGTGTGGATATCGGCTATCACCCGCAGCTGTGCACCTGTGGGTGTACGGCAGGCCGGCCAACCATGCATCGAGCAGTCGCCCGGTGGGCTTGTGGGCGATGCCGACTTCTGCGGCTTGTGCGTTTCGAAGCACTCCGAGGGCAAGCTGCGACCGCAGGAGTTCGTCATAGGCCTGTCGGTCCCGTCCCTTTTCTGCGTGCTGTTTGGATGCGGGGACATGGACAGCGCGTAGCGCGGTCAGCTGCGACGGCAGCTTCCGTTGAGCCAGCAAGGTCGAGGGATTCGGGTCATCCAGCTTCGGGAGTCGGCGGCGTGCATCGACCGCGGCACGGCGCAGCATCCACGTGTCCACCTCATGTTTCTGCGATTGGGGTAGATCGCGAGCAGTGGTGCGGTGGATTCGCTCATAGGCTCCAACAGTGGTGAGGTCATCTGCAATGCGCCGTTGAAGAACATGGCGGAGACTCGGGTGTTTTCGTCCGCGAGTTGGAATCGCACGTAACATTTTCCCCAGTTCCCCGTATGCTCACGAGTCGTGCGTATCGATCAGGTGTGGCGTTATCCGGTGAAATCGTTCGGAGGAGAACGGATCGACGCCGCAGCGATCGAAGCGGACGGTGTGCGCGGCGACCACCTGTGGGCGCTGGTCGACGCCGAAACCGGAAACATCGCGAGTGCGAAGCGTTTCCGACGCTACGGACTGCTGTTGACCTGCTCCGCACAACTTCTGAACGACGACGACCCCCGCGATCCGGCGGCACTCGAACTCACGCTCGCCGACGGCACGGTGGTGCGCGGCGACGATCCCGAGGTCGACGACCTGCTGTCGAAGCTGCTCGGTCACGACGTGCGGCTCGAACCGCGCGACCGCACCTACGACGAGGCGCCGGTGCATCTCGTCTCCCGCTCCGCGGTCGAAGCGCTCGGCACCGGCGACCCCACCGATGTCGCGTTGCGGCGGTTCCGGCCGCAGCTGGTCGTCGACACTCCGGACACGACCGGTTTCGTGGAGGACGAATGGATCGGCCGACGGGTGTCGGTGGGCTCGGCAGTCCTCGAACCGCACAAGCGCACCGCGCGGTGCGTCATGGTGACGCTCCCCCATCAGGAGGTTCCCGCGCGGCGCGACATGCTGCGTGAGGTGATGACCGCGCATCAGGTGCCCAATGTGCCGGAGGGCAAGCCGATGCCGTGCATCGGTGTCTACGCGACCGTCCCGACTCCCGGCGACATCACCGTCGGCGACGAAGTCCGGATCGGGTAGACCGGGTCACTTCCCGGCGAGGTAGTCCTCGACGAGAAGTTTCTTCTGCACCTTGCCCATGGCGTTGCGCGGAAGAGCGTCGGCGGTACGGATCTCGCGGGGGCGCTTGTGGATCGACAGGGTCTGCGCGACGAAGTCCGAGAGTTCGCCCGGATCACGGAGATCCCCGACGACGTAGGCGACGATCCGCTGTCCGAGATCGTCGTCCGGCACACCCACCACCGCCGCCTCCTGCACGCCGGCATGGTTCAGCAGCGCATGCTCCACCTCGCCGGCGCCGATCCGGTAGCCGCCGGACTTGATCATGTCGACCGATTCGCGGCCGACGATGCGGTGGAAACCCTGGTCGTCGATCACGGCGATGTCGCCGGTCTTGAACCAGCCGTCTTCGGTCATCGACTCGGCGGTCTTCTCGGGGTTGTTCAGGTAGCCGTCGAACAGGGTCGCGCCGGACACCTCCAACTGGCCGAGGGTGTCGCCGTCGTGCGGCACGAGGTTGCCGGCCTGGTCGCGCAGTCGGGTGGAGACCCCGTCGATCGGCAGACCCACCCAGCCGGGCCGACGCTCACCGTCGTGGCGGGTGCTGATCGTGATGATCGTTTCGCTCATTCCGTACCGCTCGATCGGCGCGGAGCCGGTGAGGGCGAGCATGCGCTCGAAGACCGGCACGGGCAGGGGTGCGCTGCCCGAGACCAGGAGTCGTGCGGACGACAGTGCGCGAGCAAGCGATTCGTCGGCGACGACCCGCGACCATACGGTGGGAACACCGAAGTAGAGCGAACCACCCGCCGCTGCATAGGATTCGGGCTTCGGTCGCACCGTGTGCACGAGCGACGAGCCCTGCCGGAGCGCACCGACGACGCCGAGGATGAGTCCGTGGACGTGGAACAGCGGAAGTCCGTGGACGAGAGTGTCGTCGGACGTCCAGTTCCACGCCTCGGCGAGACCGTCGAGACCGGCCGCCACGGCGGACCGCGAGAGCACGACTCCCTTGGGGGCGCCCGTGGTTCCCGAGGTGTACATGATCATCGCGGCACTGCCCGGATCGGCCTCCGCGTGCGAGGACGACGAACGCGCGCTCGCGTCGACAGGGATCGCAGGCAGGGTGACGTCCTCGGGGGCCGCGCCGAGCCACAGCTGCGCACCCGAGTCCTTCAGGATGTGGGCGCGCTCGGCGGGACCGGAATCCGGCGGCACGGGCACCGCGGCCACACCGGCCATGAGGCATCCGGTCGTGGCGATCACCGTCTCGATGCTCGCGGTGGCGTCGACAGCGACCCGCGAGGAGCCTGCGACCTCGTCGGCCACAGCGGCGGCAGCCGCGATCAGTTCGGATCGGGTGAGCGAGACGTCTCCGACGCGGACAGCGCTGCGGTCGTCACTGCCTGCTCCGGACTCGGTGAGCGAGGTCAGCAACGGCACGGGCGTGGTGGTGGTCATCGGTGGTGGTCCCTTCTCGACGTCCTGCCGGACGGTGTCGCGCGGTGCACGGTCCACATTGTGGACCAGCGTGCTACGATGCGGTCCGGCTCAACCTATAGCCCGTGCCGCCTGCCGTCAACGACCGCGCGAAAGGTTCCGATGAACAGCGTTCTCACCGCACTCCGCGTGTTCGAGGAGGTCGCGACCACGCAACCGGTCGGACTCTCGGACTTGAGCAAGCGACTCGACGTCCCCAAGAGCACCGTTCAGCGATGCCTCAAGACCCTTGCCGAAGCCGGCTGGCTGCGCCCCTCGACGACGAACGCCGGGCAGTGGGTCATCACCGGCCGCGCATTCAGCCTGGGCAGCGCGATGTCGTCCGGCGACGACCTGCGCGAGGTCGCACTCCCCGAGCTGAACCGGCTGCAGACCGAGACGGGCGAGACCGTCCATCTCGCCGTGCCGGACGGGAACGAGCTGGTCCTGATCGAGCGACTCGACAGCGCCCATCAGCTGCGCGCCTTCCTCGCCCTCGGCACGCGCCTGCCTCTGCACGCCGCGTCCACCGGCAAGGCCTATCTCGCGTCGCTGCCCGACGAACGGATCGAGAATTTCCTCGCGACCGAACTCCCCTCGCTGACCGAGCACACGGTCACCGATCCGGCGGCTCTGCGCGAGGAGATCGCCGAGATTCGCGCCCGCGGGTACGCCGTGACCGAACAGGGGCTGCATGACGGCATCGCCGCCGTCGCCGTCGCCCTGCGCGGGCGCGGTGGCACCGTGCGCGGCTGCTTCAGCATCTCCGGCCCGGCTTCGCGGCTGACACCCGACCTCTTCGCCGACTACGGCGCGAAGGCGCTGGCAGCGCGGGACGCGATCGAGCGTCGCCTACCCTGATCCGCTCCGAGCAGGACTGGCGGGCGCCCCCACCTCTGGACATATCGTTTATCGATAGGTATAACGATTATCGATGGTATCGACAATCGATAGCCCCGCCGTCCGGCGAGTTCGGAGACGACCATGAATTCCACCCACGACACCGACCGCCCCCAGGGCCCGGGCGCCGAACCCGACACGCTCTCCCCCACCGAGACGTCGAAGAAGGACCGCACCGATCTGCGGGCGTCCCTCACCGTCTTCGCGCTGACCTCACTGATCGTGCTCTTCACCTATGTCCGCGACCTCGCGAGCTCCCTCGGCGACGGCATCGTGACCGCGCGGGTCCGGTTCGACGACGCGGCAGCAGCGCCGGTGCTGTCCACCCCGAACGGCGCCGACCTCCAGACCACCTCGACCACGGTGATCGACGTTCCGACCGACACCCTCTCACCCGTCAGCGTCGGCCTCCTCCGCGCCGGGGAGGCGGTACAGACGTTCGGTTACCTGACAGCCCTGGCCCTGCTGAGCTGGATCGTCGTGCGATTCGTCCGGGGCCGATTGTTCGACCGGGGTGTCATCCGGCTCGTGTGGGTCACGTCGATGGTGGCGATCGCGACCATCATCGTCCCGATGATTCCCCGCACGCTGGGCACCAACATGTTGATCCGTGACGTGGACATGAACGAGGTCCTCTCGAACGCGCCTCTCGGACCGGAGTTCTGGTACGCCTACGTCTTCTGCATGGTGATCTCGGCCGTGGGCGTGGTACTGCGGATCGGCAGCCGCATGGCGCGCGACAACGAAGGACTCGTCTGATGCCTCCGGAAACCGAGCATGCCGTCCGGTGTCATCTCGACGAGCTGCTGGCCGATCGGGGCATGACGCTCACCGAGTTGGCCGACAAGGTCGGCGTCAGCGTGGTGAACCTGTCGGTACTCAAGAACGGACGCGCCCGCGCGATCCGCTTCTCGACCCTCACCGCCCTGTGCCGCGTACTGGATTGCGCTGTGGGCGACATTCTTTCGGTCGACTGACCGACCCCGGAAAACAGCGATGCCCGGAACCTCGTGGGTTCCGGGCATCGCCGATGGTCCGGCCGGTGGCGCTCCGGCTGACGCACGGACCTGTTTCTTTCATTCCCCGATCGCGGGAAGAATGCGGGTGCGGACCTCACCGAAGCCGATGCGCGTCCCGTTCGGGCCGGGAGCGGTGGCCGAGATGGCGATCTCGTCGCCGTCCTCGACGAAGGTGCGCGTCTCGTCGCCGACCTGCACGGGTTCTGCTCCGCCCCAGGTGAGTTCGATGAAGGCGCCGCGCTGGTCCTTCTCCGGGCCGGAGATGGTGCCGGATCCGAACAGGTCGCCGGTGCGGGTCGCGGCACCGTTGACCGAGGTGTGGGCGAGCATCTGCGCCGGCGACCAGTACATCTGCGCATACGGCGGACGCGACACGACGTGCCCGTTCCACTCGACCTCGAGATCGATGTCCAGACCCCACTTCTCGGTGCCCTTCAGGTACGGCAGCGGTTCCGGGTCCTGCACCGGGGTGTCGATACGGGCGGCCTCGAGCGCGGCGATCGGAACGACCCACGGTGAGATCGACGTCGCGAAGGACTTGCCGAGGTTCGGGCCCAGCGGCACGTACTCCCATGCCTGGATGTCGCGGGCCGACCAGTCGTTGAGGATGACCGCGCCGAAGCAGTGGTCGGCGAACTCGTCGGGGGTGATCCGCGAACCCATCGGGGAGCCGACACCGACAATGAAGCCCATCTCGGCCTCGATGTCGAGGCGGATCGACGGACCGAAGACCGGCACAGGATCGTTGGGGCCCTTGCGCTGTCCGCACGGACGCACGATGTCGACGCCCGAGGTCACGACGGTGCTCGACCGGCCGTGGTAGCCGACGGGCAGGTGCTTCCAGTTCGGCATCAGCGGGTCGGGATTCTGCGGCCGGAACAGCCGGCCGAGGTTCGACGCGTGGTTCTCCGACGCGTAGAAGTCGACGTAGTCGGCCACCTCGATCGGTAGGTGCATCGTCACGTCGGCGACGGCGAAGACGGCCTCGTCGGCGACGTCACCGGCGACGAGTTCCCTGATCGCAGCGCGAACTTCGTCCCACCGGGCGCGGCCCCGGGCCATGAACGCGTTGAGCGACGGCTCGGCGAAGACGATGTCGTCCTCGAAGACACGGCTCAGGTCGAGGACCGAATCTCCGACGCGGACACCGACGCGGGGTTCGCTGTCGGCCGTGGAGAAGATGCCGTACGGCAGGTTGTCGAGGCCGAAGAGCGAGCCCTCCGGAATGGCGATGGTGGTCATGCGTTCGTTCCTTCGGTAATCGGGGAAACGGTCGAGGGTGCCAGACCGAGGCCGAGCAGATCCTCGAGCGGTTCGGCGATGCTGCAAGTGCCGTACGACAGGAAACGGCGCCGGACCTCTGCGGCCCGGTCGTCGGAGAGTGCGCCGAGACGTGCGGAGAGCACTGCCCCGTCACGTTCGGCCAGCACGGACGCGACCTCGTCGATGTCGGCTCCGGACAGCACCGCGTCCACCGCGGCCAACAGGTTCACGAACCCGTGCTGTTCGAAGCCCGTCCTCGGGTCGGTGTTGCGCACCGCGTGGTGCAGACCGGCGGTCGCCTTGAACGGAACTCCCGTGGTGACGACCGTCGAGACCGCTGCGGCGAGCTCGGCTTCGTCCGGATAAGCCTCCGCCACGATCCCGCCGGTGCGGAACTTGGCGGCGTACGGCGTCCCGGTCAGTCGGGCGAGGATCTCGGCTCGGCGCTCGTCACGCGGAACCTCGACGAATACATCGATATCCGGTCGACTCACCCTGATCTCGTCGAGCGCCGCGAACAGCTCGTCGACGGATTGCTCTGCGGGGACCGCGATCTCGAGGGCCACCACGGACACCGAGTCCATTGCGTCGACCTGCTCGAGTGCGGGCCGGACGGCGGCGGTGCCGGTCGGTGCGGTCAGGCTCAGGGCCAGCTCACCGGGATACGGGTGCTGCGCCAGGTGATCTGCGAGTTCACCGAGGCGACCGGCCGGGAAGACGAACGCTCCGACGAGCGGTGCGTGCGCGGACGAGCGGTGCCCGGCGTGGGCGGGGACGGCGACGGGCAGCGGGGCGTTGCCCGGAGGGAACAGCGCAGCGTCGTCGCACAGTCCGGTCAGGAGAGGTCCGAAAGTCATTTGGCCGCTCCTGCATTGCGGTTCCAGCTGCCGGCGTAGGCGGCGTCCTCGCACGCGAGCGCACCCTCACCGAGTTCGAGCGGGCGGAAGGTGTCGACCATGACGGCAAGTTCGTCGAAGAACTCCACACCGATGCTGCGCTCGTAGGCACCCGGCTGCGGGCCGTGCGCGTGACCACCGGGGTGCACCGAGATCGAACCCTGGCCGATGCCCGATCCCTTGCGGGCCTCGTAGTCGCCGCCGCAGTAGAACATGACCTCGTCGGAGTCGACGTTCGAGTGGTAGTACGGCACCGGTACGGCCAGTGGGTGGTAGTCCACCTTGCGGGGCACGAAGTTGCAGATGACGAAGTTGTTGCCCTCGAACGCCTGGTGCGCCGGCGGCGGCTGGTGGACGCGACCGGTGATGGGCTCGAAGTCGTGGATCGAGAAGGTGTACGGGTACAGGCAGCCGTCCCAGCCGACCACGTCGAAGGGGTGGTGCGGCATCAGGTAGCGGGTGCCGACGATGCCCTGCGAGGTGCGGTGCTTGACCAGCACCTCGACGTTCTCCTCCTCGACCTGCATCAGCTCGGTCGGTCCGTGCAGGTCGCGTTCGCAGAACGGCGCGTGCTCGAGGAACTGCCCGAACTTCGACAGGTAGCGCTTGGGCGGCACGATGTGGCTGTTGGCCTCGATCGTGTAGGCGCGCAGCGGTGCGTCGCCCTTGGGTACCCAGCGGTGGGTGGTGGCCATCGGCAGCAGGACGTAGTCGCCGGCCTTCGCCTCGAGCGGGCCGAAGACCGTCTCGACGGTGGCCTCACCGGACTCGACGTAGACCATCTCGTCGCCGACCACGTTGCGGTATAGCGGCGAGGGCTCGGTCGACACGACGTACGAGATGCGGACGTCGGCGTTGCCCAGGACCAGACGACGACCCGTCACGACATCCGTCTCGGCCCAGATCGTCTCGGGGAACAGATCGTGCAGCTTCAGGTGCCGCGGCTCGAGCGGATGGTTGGGCCTGGTGGTCTGATCGGGCAGCTTCCACTCGGTCGCGTCGACGATCGCCGACGGGATGTACCGGTGGTAGAGCAGCGCCGAGTCGGACGAGAAGCCCTCCTCGCCCATCAGCTCTTCGTAGTACAGGTTGCCGTTCTCGTCGCGGTGCTGGGTGTGACGCTTAGGCGGGATGACGCCGAGCTGTCGGTAGAACGCCATGATCTGACTCCTCGCGGATCTCGGGCGTGCGAGGGAAGGTCGCTCGCCTGGAATTAGTAAATACGTTAACTAATCCGAGGGTGTGAGCGCAACCACGGAGAGGTCACGAGGCTGTGTCAGTTGCGTCCGCGCACGTCGAACTGGCTGCGGTTGGTGATCAGCTTGTTCAGGAGCATCACGAGAATCTGCTGCTCGGTGGGGGTGAGCACCTCCACCCAGGCCTCCTCGCGCTCGTTCTGAGCACGGAAGCTGTCGCGGATCTCCTTCTCCCCTGCTTCGGTGAGCGACAACTGCACCGAACGCGCGTCGTGACTGACCGGAGTCTTCTCCAGGATTCCCGCCTCGACCAGCGGTTTCGCGAGGTTGGACACGGCGGCGCGGCTCATCCCGGTGAGCCGCGCGGCGACGTTCGGTTCGATCGGGCCCGCGAGCCAGATGACGAACATGAGCCGATAGGCCGACCACGACCGGCCACGCGGACGGTGGACCGCGGCCTCGAGGTCGTAGGTGACGATATCCGAGGCCCGATTGAGGGTGAGCAGGACTTCGGTTGCTCTGCGGTGATGGTCGCCGCCGAACTTGCTGTTCAGACGCTCCTGTGCGAGTTCGACGAAGGACCAGTAGTCGAGGTCGCGGGGTCTGGACATGCGGTCACAGTACCGCAGATCCGGGATAATTCATCTATTTACTATACGGTCGAGCGACCGGCATTCGGCAGGACTGTGGAGAACCGCACTCCGAACGCCGCGAAGTCGGCGGAAAACCGCAGCGACCTGCACGTTCATCGCTCATAGTGTTCCGGACATGAACCTCGCACACACCCTCACGCAGTCCCCCACGGACGAACTCCACGGCTTCGCGGGTCTGTCGCTACAGCTGATGGAGATGCTCGGAGCACCCGGTGCCGGTGTCGCGGTCGCCGCGGAGAACCTCTTCCCGCCGATCCCGAGCGAGGTGATCCTTCCCCTCGCCGGCTTCGCGGCCTCCCGCGGGGAGATCTCCCTCGTCTCGGCCGTCGCGTGGACCACCCTCGGCTCCCTCGTCGGCGCACTGCTGCTCTACCTCGCCGGACGCGCCTTCGGCCGTCAGCGGATGTATGCCGTTGTCGAGCGACTCCCCCTGGTGAACACCTCCGATCTGCGGCGCGGCGAAGAGTGGTTCGCCCGGCACGGCGAGAAGTCGGTGCTCCTCGGCCGGATGGTGCCGCTCGTGCGGAGCGTGATCTCGGTTCCCGCCGGGGTGGAGGCCATGCCCGTCGGTCGGTTCGTCGTCCTGACCGCCCTCGGTAGCGCCCTGTGGAACTCGATCTTCGTACTCGCCGGATACCTCCTCGGTGAGAACTGGGGAGTCGTCGAACCGTATGCCGATGTGCTGCAGAAACTCGTGATCGTCGCGGTGGTCGCAGCAGTGGCGGTGTTCGTCGTCCGCCGTGTCCGATCGATTCGCGCCCGTTAGGGTCGGTCCGTGATCGATCACCTTCGGCGCTCACTCGGGACCTCGGTCCGCGCCGTCGTCGGGCTTCTGCTCGGGATCGTCACCGCGGTGACGGGTGTGGCGGCATCGGCTCGCCGTACCACCGACGGACCGGGTCGCGCGGCCGAACGCGACCGTATTCGTCTCGTGCGATGGTTCGACGCCGAGGCGGTCCGGGATCTTCCGGATCGCGAGCCGACCGGATATTTCCTCGTCCGCCTGGCCTACGGTCCGCTCGTCGGCCTCGTCGTCCTGCTCGTCCTGATCTCCGCGACCGGCTACGGGGGCTGGGCGTTCGTCCTGCTGGCAGGCGGTCGCATCTCCGTCGCCGACGGTCTCGTCTCGCTCCTCGTCGCCGCCGTGATGATCTATCTCTCCGTCCGGATGGCGATGATCGTGGGCCAGTGGGACGTCCGCACAGCCCTGCGGTTGCTCGGCGACGATGCCACGCAGCATCGCCTCCGCGACCTGCAGCGCACCCGCGCCGACGTCGTCACCGCCATCGACGACGAACGCCGGCGGATCGAACGCGCCCTGCACGACGACGTCCAGCAGCGGGCCGTCGCGCTCGCACTCGACGTCGGTCGCGCGCGTCGCACCGCCGAACGCGGCGGCGGGAACCTCGTCGCCGACCTCGACAACGCCGTCGCCCAGGCGCAGGCGTTGCTCACCGAACTGCGCGACGTGGCGTGGCGGATATACCCGGCCGCGCTCGACAAGCACGGAATCGCCGCGGCGCTGGAAGGGTTGTCCGCGCACACCTTCCTCCCCGTCGACCTGGATCTGTCGATCGACCCGGAACCACCACACGATGTCGCAGCAGCCGCGTACTACGTTGCCGCGGAAGGGGTCACGAACTCGACGAAGCACTCCGGCGCCGACAACGTGTCGGTGACCGTCGCGGCGGACGGTCACGTCGTCACGGTCACGGTCGTCGACGACGGATGTGGCGGGGCCGAGATGACGGGCTCCGGGCTGACAGGTCTCGCGCGCCGTGTCGCCGCGCTGGACGGGCAGTTCTCCGTACACAGCCCCCGCGGAGGGCCGACCGTCGTGGAAGCGAGGATCCCGTGCGCATCGTGATAGCCGAGGATTCGACCCTTCTTCGCGAGGGCCTGTCCCGGTTGCTCGCGGACGAAGGCCACGAGGTGGTTGCCGGTGTGGGCAACGCCGTCGAGCTGCGTCACGTCGTCGAGCGCGAGGTGCCCGACCTCGTGTTGCTCGACGTGCGTATGCCACCGACCTACTCGACGGAGGGCATCGACGCGGCGCGGTGCATCAAGGAGGAGCACCCGCAGGTCGCTGTGCTCGTGCTGTCGCAGTACGTCGAGCACCGGAACGCGACCGGCCTGCTCACGAACGGCTGGGGTGGCGTGGGCTATCTGCTCAAGGATCGCGTGTCGGACGTGGGGGCGTTCCTCACCGACCTGGAACGTGTGGCCGCGGGCGGGACGGCCTTCGATCCCGAGGTGGTGCGGCAACTGTTCGCGAGCACCCGCCGCACCGACCCTGTCGCCACCCTCACCGAACGCGAACGCGAGGTGCTCGAGGCCCTCGCCCAGGGGCTGACGAACACCGGCATCGCCGATCGTCTGACCATGTCGGTCAGCGCCGTCGAGAAGCACGTCAATTCGATCTTCGTGAAGCTCGACCTGCCGCGCGAGGCCGACCGTAGTCGGCGGGTACGGGCGGTTCTCCTCTATCTCGAGAGCACAGGCACCCCGAGCTCACGGGACGACCGCTGACGCCCCGTACGGATCAGAAGAGCGGATACACGAAGTGCCCGACGCCTCCGCCGGGTGCGCTCGACCCCGTCACATTCGGAAGGTTCGCGGGCAGACGCTGAAGCTTATGTGGACGGCCTTCGAGGTCGGCCTGCCAGCAATCGGTCGTCACGCCGTGGAAGCCCTGACACACGATGCGGGTGTTCGTGCCGAAGGGCGAGGTCAGCCGCGGCTCGTTCACCAGCGGATTCCAGTAGGCAAGCTCGTCCGGCGTGAGCCAGTTGGCGGGGTCCACGTCGTACACGTAGATCGGACTGTTCGGTTGCTGGACCGGCCACTCGTCCTGCGCCGCCGCGATGCCGGCGCCGCCGAGGACGATCCCTCCTGCCACTGCGGCGACCGCTCCCGCTCGCAGTACCCGCCGAAATCCGTTCGCCATCGTTCCCTCCGCCCATTCTGTCGGATCCGTCCGTCGACCACATCGAAACACGGACCGCGGGGTCCGATACGACAAACCGAGATTGTCGATCTCCGACGCTTTCCGGCAATTCGGGCGGGGAGGACGCCTTCGAGTGACAGATCACGCAACCCGACCTCGCGTGCATTCGAGCACTCCAGCCCTCCAAGAGCACACATCTGTGTGCACAATTGATAGGTGAGTTCAACCCAGTCGACCACCGATCCGCACCACGGCACCCTTCGCAGCCCGCGCTTCTGGCTCGCGCCCTTCGCTGTCGTCGCAGCGATGATGAGTGCCCTGGCCTACTTCTATCTCGGCGCACTCCTCGATCCGAGCGAGAACCTGAGACAGTTCCCGATGGCCATCGTCAATCAGGACGTCGGCGATGTGCTGCCCGGATCGGACGAGCGACAGAACTTCGGCGACCAGATCACCGAGGGCATCCTCGACGGCATCGATCCCGAGGAGATCGA
Source organism: Rhodococcus sp. DMU2021 (assembly GCF_019641445.1). NCBI lineage: Bacteria > Bacillati > Actinomycetota > Actinomycetes > Mycobacteriales > Nocardiaceae > Rhodococcus > Rhodococcus sp. DMU2021. Next base: position 76,362 of record NZ_JAIFKB010000018.1, on the reverse strand, counting down.
CCTCCGACGGATGGGAATCTCGGCCGCCAACCAGGGCCTCGACGACGGCAGCCTGTACGGCGCGATCGTCATCCCGAGCGACTTCACCAAACGCATCTCGATCCTCGCGCAGGCCTCGGTCGTTCCCGGTGACATCGAGAAGCCGATCATCACCCTCTACACGAATCCCCGGACGGGCGCGTTCGCGACGGGCATCGTCACGACGATCGGCGACCGCGCGCTGACCCAGGTGAACGACACGGTCGGGCAGCAGCTGACCGAGACCGTCACCGCGACGCTCGCAGAGTCGGCACCCGACCTGCAATTGTCCGGAGCTTCCAGCCTCGTCCTGACCCAGCCGATCGATGCACTCACCGTCGAGCACAAGCCGCTGCCCGACGGGACGGGCGCCGGCCTGTCCGCCTTCTTCTACACCCTGCTGCTGATCCTGGCCGGCTTCACCGGCGCCACGATCATCAACGCGGTCGTCGACAGCGCCCTCGGTTTCGTGCCCACCGAATACGGCCCCCTCTACATCGCGCGGGAGACCACCCGGATGTCGCGCCTGCAGGTGCTGGCACTCAAGTGGGGCATCACGGTGGTCATGTCGTTGATCGTCTCGGCGTTGTATGTGTGGATCGCCACCGCACTCGGCATGCCGGCGCCGCGCGCGCTGCTGCTGTGGGAGTACGGGGCGCTCGCGATCTCGGCCGTGGGCATCACGTCCCTCGCGGTGATGTCGATTTTCGGCGCGGCGGGCCTGCTGGTGAACCTGATCGTGTTCATCGTGCTCGGCCTGCCGTCGTCCGGTGGCACCATTCCGATCGAGGCCACCCCGCGGATGTTCGAATGGTTGTCGACCTTCGAGCCGATGCACCAGATCTATCTCGCGGTGCGGTCCATCCTCTACTTCGACGGACGACCCGACGCCGGGCTCGGCCACGGCGTGACGATGACGATCGTCGGCGTCGTGTTCGGTCTCGTCGTCGGCGCCCTGGTGACGTGGATCTACGACCGTGTCGGTTTCCACCGGGCCGCGGACGCACCCGTGCGTCTGCCCTGGCGGCCGTCGCGACAGCAGGTTCGGGATTCTGCGGTCGCGACCGACACGGTTCGTTCGAACGACAGCGTGGACGCCGGTGAGGACGATCGTGACGATACGGGCGAATCCTCCGGCAGCTCCGAGCATGCGGGCGAAAGCGACGGGCCCACGAACGAAATGGGGGACCCCGCCGCGCGTCGGGGGTAGCGGCGGAGTCCCTCCACTACCACGGTAGTGGCGGTTCTCGCGGGGATCGCTCTCGATACGGGTGAATTCGAGGGTGAATCGGGGGGTCACCGCGCGTCGGGGTCTGTCGCCGTGATGGAGCACACTGTATGGGTGCGCACGGTCGTCGTTCCTCATCCTGCGGACGGCCGGGGCCGTCGCGGTGCAAGCATCGTCGAGGTCGACGCATTCGGTGCGCCGCTCAGCTCGGTGCGGGAGTACCCCGGATTCGCGGATGCAGTCGCTGCGATCGAAGCCGAATCGCGACCGCGTTGGGTGTGGACCTCGACGGCATCGGTCTATCCCGAGCTGTTCCGCGCCGATGTTCGGGTGCAGCGATGCCACGATCTCGCCACCACCGGCGCCATCCTTGCCGTACGCGAGGGCCTGCCCCCGCCCACTGCGGAGGAGCCGGTCGACGAGCGGCCCAGCCTCTTCGATGCGGCTCCCGCGATCGACGTCGAGGCGGTGGTCGAGCAGTTCGCCGAGCAACGTCGCCGCATCTCCGGCGACGCCCGCCTCGAGTTGCTCACCGCCGCCGAATCGGCCGGCACTCTCGCAGCGGCCGAGATGGGTTTCGACGGGTTGCCGTTCTCGGCGCAAGCGCATCGTCGCCTCCTCGAGGACACCCTCGGGCCGCGCCCGACCGGCTACGACCTGCCGAGCCGTATCGCCGAAGTGGTCGAGGAGGTCAGCGCGGTCTTCGGCCGCCCCGTGAATCCCGCCTCCCACAGCGAGGTGCTCGAGGCGTTCCGTCGCGAGGGCATCACCGTCGAGTCGACCCGCAAGCATGTGCTGCAGCGGATCGACCATCCCGCGGTGCCTCTGTTGCTGCGGCACCGCGAGCTGTCGAAGTTGTACAGCACGAACGGCTGGCACTGGCTCGACACCTGGGTCCGCGACGACCGGTTCCGTCCGGTCTATGTTCCCGGCGCGGTCGTATCGGGCCGGTGGGCGAGTCGCGGCGGTGGCGCTCTGCAGATCCCCAAGGCGCTGCGGTCGAGCGTGATCGCCGACCCGGGGCGGTCGTTCGTCGTCGCCGACGCGGGCCAGCTCGAACCGCGCATCCTGGCGGCGATGTCGGGCGATCGGCGCATGGTCGCGGCTGCCGGTTCGGACGATCTGTACGCCCCGGTCGCCGCGGCGTCCTTCGGCGGCGACCGCGCGAAAGCGAAGGTCGCGGTGCTCGGTGTTCTGTACGGCGCCACGTCGGGCGACGCGCGTGCCCTGCTGACGGTGCTGCGTCGCAGCTTCCCCACCGCCGTCGACTTCGTCGAACGTGCCGCCCGTGCGGGTGAACGTGGCGAGGTGGTGCATTCGTGGCTGGGCCGTGCGTGCCCACCCGCTCCGGAAGGCTTCCACTCCCACGGTGATGCGCATGCGCGGGGCCGGTTCACGCGGAACTTCGTCGTGCAGGCCACCGCGGCCGAGTGGGCGCTGTGCGTGCTTGCGGAACTGCGACGGCGGCTGACCACCGATCCCGACCCGACGGCCGGCGATCTCGTGTTCTTCCAGCACGACGAGGTGGTGGTGCACACCGGCAACCCGGAACTCGCGTCGTCGCACATCACGGCGTCGGTCGAGGTGGCGACGCGCCTGATGTTCGGCGACACGCAGGTTCGTTTCCCGATGGACACCGCCGTGCGCAGCGTCTACGCCGAGGATGCGGGCGGCGAGTAGGTGGCGTGTGTCCACAGATGCATGACGGCGTAGGCCCGCCACGGCCGCCATTGTTCGGCGCGCTCGGCGGCTTCGCGCGCACTCTCCACCTGCAGGGCTCGTCGGAGAACGAGGTCGCCGGACGGATACGCGTCGCGGTCGCCGAGTCGTAGAGCGAGATAGTCGACGGTCCACGGTCCGATCCCGGGAAGCGCGAGAAGGTCTGCCGCGAACGACAGATGCTCCGGCGCCACCCCGTCGGCTGCGACCCGGGCCAGTTCGGCGACGGTGCGGGCGCGCGACTGCGTCGTGCCGATGACGGCACGCAGCTCGCTCTGCTCGACCGTCGCGAGTCGGTGCGGCGTAGGGAAGCATCGCAACCCACCGGGTGCACCGTCGCCGAAGGCTGCGACGAGTCGTCCTGCGAATGTGCATGCCGCAGCGACACTCACCTGCTGCCCGAGCACTGTCGACACGGCGGTGGCGAACCAGTCGGTGGTGCCGAGCACGCGCAGACCGGGGTGGGTCTGCACAAGAGGCCCGAGCACGGGATCGGGCTCGAATGCCGCATCCACGACGGACGGGTCGACGCCGAGATCGAGCCACTTCCGGACCCTCTCTTCGATCTCCTCGACATCCGCGCGACCTGCGGTCTCGACATGAACCTCGAGATGTCGCACATCCCCGTGTCTCCCGTCGTCGGGTGTCGCAGGGTCGGCGAAGCGGACGGCGACGTGCGCGGCGCCGCCGTTCGTGCGGATCGCGCGGTGATGGGTGCCGGTAGCGCTGTTGTGGTGTTCGTAGCCGGGGACGGTGTGGCTTCGCAGCGACGCGAGCATCGGCCCCACCGCAACGGGTTCGGCCACCGGGATCCGGAGGGTGGTGATCATGCCACCGACTCGAGTTGCAGCAGCGCCCTCTTCGCCTCGACTCCCCCGACGTACTGCCCCATGCTGCCGTCGCTGCGCACCACCCGATGGCACGGCACCACCACGGGCAGCGGGTTCTTCGCGCACGCCGTACCGACCGCCCGCACCGCGCGCGGGCTCCCGGCCGCGGCGGCGATCTCGGCATAGCTCGCCGTGCGCCCGTATTCGATCTCGGGCAGACGCGTGATCACTTCACGACGGAATCCGTCGGCGAGACGCAGATCGAGCGGAACGTCGAAATGTGTCCTCGTACCGGCGAAGTACTCGTCGAGTTGCCGGACCACCGGGTCGAGTCGCCGCGGCGCGTCGAGCACGCGCGGGCTGATCCGGCGGGAGAGTTCGTCGAGCACGGCGTCGGATCCGTCGGCGACGTAGGCGACCCGCACGAGTCCGACGGGGGTGGTGGCCAGCAGGAGCGGACCGACGGGGGTGTCGACGACGCGGAACGCGACATCGAGCAACCCGGCCGCCTCGGCATCGAGTACGAGCTTCTCCCGCAACCACGCGAGATCGGCCGATCCGACCGAGGGTTGTGGAAAGTTCATGAGCGACATCCTGTTCCGTGTTCGATCCGACGACGCAACGCAGCCCGACCGTCGGCCGCCGCGCGACGTGCCGCGGCCGGGCTGTTGCCGAGGATCGTGCCTATCTCCGCATAGGGCAGGCCTCCGACGTAGTGGTAGACCAGCGCCGCACGCTGCGTGAAGGGAAGTTCGGCGACCGCGCTCCACAGTTCGTCGTCGCCCTCACCGGGGTTTCCCGTGGCCGACGCGGGTTCGGGGAGGTTCTCGGTGGGCACCGGCGTCCGCCCGCGCACCCGGTGGATGTCGACGGCCTTGCGGTGCGCGATGGTCACGAGCCACGCTTCGATGTTGCTGCCCGGTGGCAGGTCGGGATAGGCGCGCAACGCCGCGAGGAAGGTCTCGGACCAGGCGTCGTCGGCGTCGACCGGTCCGAGCAGTGCGCGGCAGACCCGGAGGACCGTCGCGCCGTGGCGGGTGACCACCTCCTCGAAAGGAGGCAGGCTCGCCCGCGGTAGGTGATCAGGCAGGGACATGGGTATCGCCGGCGACATCGGGCTCGGCGGAACTCAGCACCCGTGCCTCCTGGTCGAGCAGGAAGCGTTTGCGCTCGAGACCACCGGCGTAACCGGTGAGCTTGCCGCTGCTACCGATGACGCGATGGCACGGCACGATGATGCAGAGCGGGTTGCGGGCATTGGCCGCAGCGACCGCCCGTACCGCAGTGGGCCGGCCGAGGGCGAGTGCAATCTCCGAGTAGGTGCGCGTGGTGCCGTACTCGATCGTCATCAGCGCCTCCCACACCTCGCGTTGGAACGGGGTGCCGACGGGAGCGATGGGGACAGTGAACCGGGTACGGCGACCCGCGAAGTACTCATCGAACTGGGTGATCGCCTCGTCGAACCCCCCGGTGACCTGCTCGCCGAAACCGGCGCGGTCGGGCGCGGGGTGATGCTCGGCCATGTACACGCCGCTCAGGACGCCGTCGGTGTTCACCAACGTCAACTCGCCGATCGGTGTGTCGATCACGGTGTGGGTGCGCAATGCGGTCACGGCCTCGATCCTTCCATCCGGTGTGTGCTCTGTACCGGGTAGACGAACGGGACGCCGAAAATGTGAGGTCCGCGATCACGACGATCGGACGTACTGCACTATGACGACATGATCTCGCTGCCTGTGCCCGCGCTCGGAGTCTCGGTCGCCGGTTCCATCGTCGACGTCACCCGGACCGTGCTCGGACGCACCCGCGAGACCGCCGAGTTCGCACTGTCGCTCCCGACGCGGGTGGAAGGCCTGCTCAGCGAGGCCGAATCGCTCATCGACTCGGTCGAATCGCTGATCCGCCGCATCGACAGCGTGGTCACCGACGCCACCGACATCGTCGAGGGAGCGTCGGTGGCCGTCGCGCAGGCCACGCAGGTGATCGCCTCGACCATCGGTGTGGTGGAGGAAGCCGCCGATGCGGTCACGCGCGCCACGGAGATCATCGACTCGACGGGCGGGGTCGTGCGCGATGCGACGGTGGTCGCGGCCGACGCGCGGATCGTCGTCGAGTCCGCCGGCCGCAGCTCCGACGCCGCCGGGGAACTGCTCGAGACCTACAAACCCCTCGCCGAACGTGCCGCTCCCCTCGCCACCCAGTTCGTCGAGGAGTTCTCACCAAAAGAACTGCGCGCCGCGATCAAGCTCATCGACCGGCTCCCCGAGATCACCGAGCGGGTCGACGCGGTCCTGCCCATCATGGCGACACTCGACACCGTCTCCCCCGAGATCCACGAACTGCTCCTCGTCGCCAAGGACGTCCGCCAGGCCATCGTGGGCGTGCCAGGGTTCAACTTCCTGCGCCGACGCGGCGAGGAGAAGGAAACCAACGGTGATGATTGACCGCACCGCGGTCGGTGATGATTGACCGCACCGCGGTCGGTGATGATTGACCGCACCGGACGGCTCTACTGATGGGCCGTGGAGAGGAACTGGTGCGTCGCCACGTCGACGATCTCGTCGGGCGAGATGGCGATCTCGTCGTTCAACCACGCGGTGACCAGTTCGGCCAGACCCCCGACGAACAGCAGTCCGTTGATCTCGCCCCGTTCGGGCGGCCACGCCCGGTCGCCGTACATGCGGGTCGCTTCGTCGGCGACCATCTGGGCGAAACTCCGTAGCGACGCTCGTCTGTGGGTGCGCAGGGGTTCGAAGCCGGCGGACTCGATGAGTGAGACCCGGCCCTTGCGCGGGTCGTCGGTGAGGATCGCGACGAACGACGCGATGGCGTTCCGCACGAGGTCTTCGAGTGTGCCCGTGCCGGTGCGGAGCGCGGCGAGTACGGCCTCGCGCACCTCGTCGGCGATCTTGTCGAGGACCTGCTGCAGCAGATCGTCCCTGCTGGTGAAATTCTCGTAGAAATACCGCTCCGTCAGCTTGGCGTGGGCGCACATGGCGGTCATGGTGGCGCCGCTCTTCCCCGAGGCCGCGAACAGTTCCAGTCCTGCTTCGAGCAGGGCTTCGCGCCGCAGCGCGACACGCTGTTCGCCGCTCAGACCGGCATAGCGGCGGGGCGCGGGGGAAGTCATGGGACCGATCTTGACAGACCGGACCGATGTGACGCAGACTACACCCCAATCTGACAGGGTCTCCTGTCAGATATCCGCAGAACTGGAGGTTCGTCGTGACCCGGATCCTGGCGGCTCCCCCCGCCCACTCCCATCTGCGCCCGGTCCCGGGACGATCGGGAATACCCGGTATCGGGCACGTCCTCGAATACATCCGCGATCCACTCGCGATGATGCAGAAGCACTGGGACCGATACGGCGAGGTCTCCTGTTTCTCTGCGGCCGGTCGACGCTGGATCTCGGTTCTCGGACCCGACGCCTGCCAGGAGGTGCTGCAGAACAAGGACCGGGCCTTCGCCAACGGCGACGGCTGGTCGGCACTGATCGGGCCGTTCTTCCACGGTGGCCTCATGCTCCTCGACTCGGAGGAACATCTCCGGCACCGCCGCATCATGCAGCAGGCGTTCACCCGATCACGCCTCGAGAAGACCGTCGATGCCATGAATCCGTCGATCACCCAGAAGCTCGACAGGTGGGTTCCCACCGACGGATTCCGTGCATACACGGCGCTGAAGACACTCACGCTCGATCTCGCCACCGACATCTTCATGGGCGGGGCCGAGGACTCCACACCGGCCGAGATCGAAGCGGTGAAGAAGGCATTCATCGACTGTGTGCAGGCGGCGACCTCGATCGTCCGGTACCCCGTCCCCGGCACCCGGTGGAAGCGCGGACTCGACGGACGCCGAGTGCTCGAGGACTTCTTCCGGCACTATCTCCCGGCGCGACGGTCGCGGGAGACGGACGACCTCTTCTCCGTGTTGTGCCACATCGAATCCGAAGCGGGACAACGGTTCAGCGACGACGAGATCGTCGATCACATGATCTTCCTGCTGATGGCCGCGCACGACACGTCGACCATCACGATCTCCACGATGATGCAGTATCTCGGGCAACACCCGCAGTGGCAGGACCGGTGCCGGGCCGAGTCGCTCGCGCTGGGCACCGCCGCACCGAGTCACGCCGACCTCGATGCGCTCGGCAGCCTCGATCTGGTGATGAAGGAATGCCTCCGGCTGGTCTCCCCGGTCCCGGTCCTGGCGCGACGGGCCGTGCGCGACACCGAGGTCCGGGGATATTTCGTGCCGGCCGGTACGTATGCCTCCGTGGCACCGCACTTCACGCACCACATGCCGGAGTACTGGCCGGAGCCCGAACGTTTCGATCCCGAACGCTTCGCGGACCATCGACGCGAGGACAAGGTGCACCGCTACGCCTGGGAGCCGTTCGGTGGGGGCGTGCACAAATGCCTCGGCATGCACTTCGCCGGGGTCGAGGTCAAAGCGATCGTCCACCAACTGCTGCTGCGCTTCGACTGGCACGTCGACCCCGGCTACGTCGCCCCGCTCGACTTCACGTCGCTGCCGTTCCCGTCCGACGGCCAGCCGGTCGACCTGAAACAGCGGTCGACCGACCCCGAACGTCAGGCCGTGTAGAGATCAGGCGGTGTAGAGACCTGCGCCCGCGCGGCTGAGCACGAGCTTGGGCACCACTGCCCGCGACGACAGCTTGAGCAGCGCGTCGACGATCTCGACGACGTCGTTCACCTCGATCATGGACTCGGCCGGAATCTTGTCCTTGATCCAGTCGGACATGTCGGTGTCGACGTATGCGGGTGCGAGCGCCGACGCGGAGATGCCGTTGCCGGACTCCTCGGCGTTGAGCGTCTCGACCAGGGAGATCAACGCGGCCTTCGTCGCACCGTAGGCGGCGAGACCGGCCTCGGCGTAGACACCTGTGATCGACGAGAGCGCAATGATCTTCGATCCGCGGGCCGGATCGTTCTCCGCCTCGGCGCGCAGCAACGGCAGCGACGCCTGGATGATCGCGAACGGAGCGTTGAGGTTCACGGCGACCGTCTTGTCGAACCGTCGGGCCGGGAACTCGGCGATCGAGCCTGCCGTGCCGACACCGGCATTGAGGATCAGCGCCTTCATGGAACCGAACGCCTCGCGATGCGTCTCCACGACGCGGGCGGTGGCTTCCGGATCGGCGAGATCGGCTGCGACGGCGCGTACCTCCTTGGCACCCGCCTCCCGTAGACGCTCGGCGACACTCTCGAGGCGTTCCGCCCCGCGGGCACTGATCGTCAGTGCGTAGCCGCGTTCGGCGAGACGGGTGGCGATTCCGAGGCCGATACCCCTCGAGGCTCCGGTCACGAGCGCGCTGGTCACGCGTGGGCTCCCTTCAGTGCTGCGAGTCCTGCTGCCACCAGGTCGGGCACGGCTTCACCGGCGCGGTCGAAACCGTCGCCGATGGTCGCCCCGGCACGCCACCGATGGTTGATACCCTCCGCGATGACGGCGAGCTTGAGGTAGGCCAGACCCATGTAGAAGTTCCAGTTGGCGATGTCGCGCCCCGACGCCGTGGCGTAGCGCTGCACCAGATCGTCCGCCGCCGGCAGTCGTTCGCTCGACCATGCCGCCGGGAAGCCCAGGATGTCGTCGAGTGCCGGATGCCGGTACACGCACATCATGGCGAGATCGGTGAGCGGGTCGCCGAGGGTGGACAGTTCCCAGTCCACCACGGCGACAACGCGTGCCGGGTCGTTCGGGTCCAGGATGGTGTTGTCGATACGGTAGTCACCGTGGACGATCGACGGAGCGGGCGATTCCGGAATCGACTCGGCGAGCGCGGCGTGCAGCCGTTCGAGATCCGGCAGTTCCCGGGTCTTCACCCGGCCCCACTGGCTCGCCCACAGCTTCACCTGCCGGGTCACGTAGCCGTCCGGCCGGCCCAGTCCCCCGAGGCCGACGGCCTCGAAGTCGACATTGTGCAGTTCGGCGATGATGCGCACGAGTTCACCGACACAGCGGTCGATCTCGTCGTCGCCGAGCGCATCCAGGTCGGCCTTGCTGCGCACCACACGTCCGTCGATGAACTCGACGACGGTGAACGGTGCGCCCATCACCGAATCGTCCTCGCACTGGGCGACGGTGGGCGCGACCGGCACACCGGTGCCCTTGAGCGCCGACGTGATGCGGAACTCGCGGGCGACGTCGTGCGCAGACGGGGTCAGGCCCGTGGTCGGGGGGCGACGCAGGACCCAGTGGGATTTCTCGTCGCGCAACCCGTAGGTGAGATTGGACTTGCCACCCGAGATGAGCTCCGCCCGAAGTTCACCGTGAACGGTCACACCGGAATCGGCGAGGAAACGCTCGAGAACGGCAAGATCGAGTCCCTCGTGTACGGCGGTCATTTCGCGGCCTCGCGGGCCGCCTTGCGAACGGCACCGACGGCGCGCTTGGCGATGGCCCAGCGGTGCACCTCGGACGGACCGTCGTATACGCGGAACGGCCGGACCTCGCGGGTGAGGCGTGCGATCGGAAGATCTTCGGAGACACCGAGACCGCCGCACATCTGAGCGGAACGGTCGACGATGCGGAAGATCGCCTCGGCGGCGAAGGTCTTGGCGATCGACGTGGCGTTCGAGGCGTGCGAACCCTGGTCGAGCTCCCAACACGCCTGCACGAGCAGCGCGCGGGTCGCGGCGATGTCGATCTCGTTGTCGGCGATCATCTTCTGGATCATGCCGAGATCGCCGAGGCGGGAGCCGAATCCTTCACGCTCCGAGACGTAGCGGACGGCGGTGTCGTGACCGCGGCGAGCGGCGCCGAGCCAGCGCATCACGTGCGTCATGCGGGCGGGGCCGAGGCGCACCTGCGCGTAGGCGAAGCCCTGGTCGACCTCGCCGAGCACGGCGGAGTCGGGGACGAACAGGTCCTCGAAGTCGACCTCGCAGTGACCACCGATCATGGAGCGGTCGAGGGTGTTGATGTGGCGACCGACCTTCAGGCCCGCGGTGTCGGCGGGGGCGAGGAACATGGTGGCGCCACCGCGCTGTCCGGGCTCGCCGGACGTGCGGGCCATGATGATGAAGAATCCGGCGCCGTCGGCACCGGTGATGAAGTGCTTACGGCCGTTGATCTTCCAGCCACCGGAGACCTTCTCGGCGCGCGTGTTCAGAGCGTTGGGATCGGCACCGGCACCGGGGGCGGGCTCGGTCATCGCGAAGGCCGAGCGCACGTCGCCGGCGGCGAGGGGCGCGAGGAACTGCTGCTTCTGCTCGTCGCTCGCGATGTGCGCGAGCATGTGCACGTTGCCCTCGTCGGGCGCGGCGATGTTGAGCGCGGTGGGACCGAAGAGCGAGTAGCCGGCCGCCTCGAAGACCGGGGCGCGGTCGGACATGTCCAGGCCGTGGCCGCCGTATTCGACGGGCGCGTGCGGAGCGAAGACACCGGCAGCCTTGGCGGCCTTCTGCAGATCCGCCCGGATCGCGTCGCCACCGGCCGCGGTGATGTCGCCACCGTGGGCGTCCTCGACGGGAAGCACCTCGTCGCGGATGAACTGCTCGGTCCGCGCGATGAGGTCCCGGACGTGATCCGAGTAGGACAGGTCGACCGCCATGCTGAGCTCCTTCCGTACCGACCGATCGATCGCTCGGTCGAGTTCACGGTGGCATATCCCCGCCATCGGGTCAAGCCCGGAAGGGGTGTCGGCTACTTCGCTCCGACCGCGTTCCGCGCGACCTGCAGGTAGCGGTGCACGATCTCGTCCGGCGACAACGAACCGTCCGGCCGGTACCAGCTCGCCACCGCGACGCACATCGTCGTCACGGCGCGACTGGCGTCCTTCGGATAGGGCGTGGAGAAGGTGCCGTCGGCGACACCGGCCTCGACGATCTCGTCGATCATGCACTGCTGCTCGTCGCGCAGGGCGACGAATGCACGGCGGGCCTCGGGTTCCATGCTGCGCATCTCGGTCGACGCCACGAACGCCTGATCGCGGCGGAACATATGGAAGCGCAGCAGCGACTCGACGACGGCGTCGAACTTCTCGGAGGGGGTGGGTCCGGCTTCATCGATCGCCTGCCGGCTGCGGGCGAGCAGGTCGTGCAGCACGGTGGTCGTGAGCGAGACGAGCAGCGCCTGCTTCGAGGGGTAGTGGTGGTACAGACCCGGCACCGACAGACCGGACCGGGACGCAACCTCGCGGATGGACGTGCCGTCGTAACCGCGTTCGGCGAACGCCTCGAGTGCAGCGGCGAGCGGCTTCGGCAGGTCGGTCGGGCCGTAGTCCCGCCAAGAGCCGACGTCGCCGGAAACCGAATCCTCACGCGTGTCCATGCTCAACACCGTAAGGGACGGCTCCGGCGACGTCGGCGCTCACAGGATCAGTAGTCGTCCTCGCCGTAGAGGACGAGACCGCGGAGGTTCTTGCCGGCGTGCATGTCGGCGTAGCCCTCGTTGATGTCCTCGAGCTTGTAGGTCTTGGTGACGAGGTTGTCGAGGTCGAGCTGCCCGTTCCGGTACAGCTCGAGCAACTTGGGGATCTGCGAGCGCGGGCCGGTGCCACCGAAGATGGCCCCCTGCAGACGCTTCTGCAGCAGCGTCAGCTCGAACAGGCTCATCGTCACCTGCGAGTCGGTGGCGTGACCCATGCCGACGACCACGACCTGGCCACCCTTGGCGGTGAGACCCAGTGCGGGGCCGATGATGTCGCCGGTGATCTCGCCGACGGTGATGACGGTGACGTTGGCCATCTGACCCCACGTGATCTCACCGATCACCGGTGCGGCCTCCTCGATCGACGCGAAGACATGCGTCGCGCCGAACTCCTTGGCCTTCTGCCGCTTGAACTCGACCGGGTCGATCGCGACGACGAACCGCGCCCCGGCGTGCGCCGCTCCCTGGACGGAGTTGATGCCGACACCGCCGACACCGATGACGACCACGGTGTCGCCGAGCTTGGTGCCGCCGATCTCGGTGGCCGAACCCCAGCCGGTCGCGACACCGCACCCGAGCAGGGCCGCCTTCTCGAGCGGGATGTCCTTCTCGATCTTGATGACCGACGCCTCGTTGACCGTGACGTACGGCGCGAACGTGCCGAGCAGGCACATCTGCAGCACCGGGTCGCCGTTCAGCGTCGCGCGGTAGGTCTTGTCGGAGATCGCCTGACCGGTGAGCAGGCCGGCACCCTCGTCGCAGATGTTCTGCATGCCCTTGGCGCAGGCCCGACAGCGGCCGCAGGCGGGGATGAACGCGAGGACGACGTGGTCGCCCTCCTCGAGACCCCGCACTCCCGGACCCACCTTGGTGACCACGCCCGCGCCCTCGTGACCACCGAGGACCGGGAAGGACGGAAGCGGTGTCGCCCCCGAGCGCAGATGCTCGTCGGAATGGCACAGACCCGAGGCCGCGAGGCGGATCTGCACCTCACCTGCGACGGGATCGCCGAGATCGATCTCCTCGATCTCCCACGGCTGGTTGATTCCCTTGACGACTGCTGCCTTCGTCTTCACCCGAGCCTCCTGAACCGAAAGTGTGTGTGATGTGCGTCACGGCATTCAAACACTTATCGGACGTTAGAGCAACGGGTTCGGACCCCTTCCACAGCGGGCAGTTACCCGCTACATTCGGTAACAGACAACTTCTCGTGAAGGGCTCCAGCCATGATTCACGTCCGCCACAGCGCCGTCGCAGACATCCCTATCGACCTCGCGTTCACCTACGTCGACGACTACCGGAACGTCCCCGACTGGATGTTCGGGGTGGCCCGCTTCCAACCCGTGAGCGAGCAGGTCTCCGGCCTTGGTGCCATCTACGACTCGACCATGCGGATCGGCCCCAAGGATCTCGGCTCGCGCGTGGAAGTCGTCGAATGGGAACGCAATCGCGTGATCGTCCTCGACTCGATCGCCGGATTCCGCGCCGCGTCGTCATGGACCTTCACGGACCTCGGCGACGCGACGCGGCTCGACGTCGACTTCGGCTACCGACTGCCCGGCGGGATCGCCGGCCGCACACTCGGCATGCTCATCGAACCGATTGTGGGAACGGCGATCCGGCAGACCGAGCACGCGTTGCGCACGCGGCTCGGTCAGCTCGTCTAGGACCGGACTCAGAAATTGCCGCGCGCAGCCTGCTCCCGCTCGATCGCCTCGAACAGCGCCTTGAAGTTGCCCTTGCCGAAGCCGAGCGAGCCGTGGCGCTCGATCAGCTCGAAGAACACGGTCGGGCGGTCGCCGACGGGCTTGGTGAAGATCTGCAGCAGGTAGCCGTCCTCGTCGCGGTCGACCAGGATGCCCCGCTTCTTCAGTTCCTCGATCGGCACCCGGACCTCACCGATACGGGCGCGCAGCTCCGGATCGTCGTAGTACGCATCGGGAGTCGCGAGGAACTCGACGCCCTCCTCGCGCAACTGGTCGACCGCCGTGAGGATGTCGTTGGTGGCCAGCGCGAGGTGCTGTGCACCCGGTCCGCGGTAGAAGTCGAGGTACTCGTCGATCTGCGAACGCTTCTTCGCGATGGCGGGCTCGTTGAGCGGGAACTTCACGCGGTGGTTGCCGTTGCACACCACCTTGCTCATGAGCGCCGAGTAGTCGGTCGCGATGTCGTCGCCGATGAACTCCGCCATGTTCGTGAAACCCATGACGCGGTTGTAGAAGTCGACCCACTCGTCCATGCGTCCGAGTTCGACGTTGCCGACGACGTGGTCGAGCGCCTGGAAGATGCGATTGGGTGCACCCTCGCGCTTGCGGTAGGTCGAGGTGCGCTCGATGTAGCCGGGCAGGTACGGGCCGTTGTAGCGCGACCGGTCGACGAGTGTGTGCCGCGTGTCGCCGTAGGTCGCGATGGCGCCGATGCGGACGGTGCCGTTCTCGTCGCTGATCTCGTAGGGTTCCTCGAGAACGGTCGCCCCCTGCTTCCGGGCATGCTCGATGCACTTGTCGACATCCGGGACCTGCAGGGCGATGTCGACGACGCCGTCACCGTGGAGGCGGTGGTGCTCGATCAACGGGCTGTCCGGATCCACCGCGCCCTTGATCACGAATCGCACGGCGCCGCTGCGCAGTACGTAGGCGTGATGGTCGCGGTTACCGGTGGTGGGTCCGGAATAGGCGATGAGTTCCATGCCGTAGGCGGACTGGTAGTAGTGCGCCGTCTGCGTGGCGTTTCCGACCACCCACACCACGGCGTCCCAGCCGCTGACGGGGAAGGGATCCCGTTCGCTGTCGTACTCCACGAGACCGACCAGGCGCCGGAGCTCCTCGGCGTCGAGCTGAGCAAGTCGTTCGCTGTCGGTCAGGGTGTATTCCAGAGTCATCGCTGCAACCTCCTGCCGCTCACTGCGGCACAGTCGTTGTGTCGTGTGTCACCAGGAGAAACCCACCCGTCGGTTCGACGCAACGTCGCCTTCGGCAACTGGCCCGACTGACTGGAATTCGCCGGAATCTGCACACTCACCTATACAATCGGGCTAGTTTTCGGCGCTCGATGGGAAGGAACCGCGATGCGCGAGCCCGTGCAGCTGGACGAATTGGATTTCGCTCTCCTCGAGGCCCTGCACGCCGACCCGAAGATCGGCGCGCTCGAGTTGTCCCGTCGATTGAAGGTCGCGCGCGCCACCGTCTCGGCCCGCCTGCGACGCCTCGAGGACACCGGGGTCATCGCCGGCTACGAACCCCGGATCAACCTCGCCGCAGCAGGTTTCGAAGTGCAGGCGTTCGTGACGATGGAGATCGTGCAGGGCGCGCTCGAAGACGTCACCGAGGTCCTCGAAGGCATCCCCGGTGTCCTCGAGGCGTTCGCCACCACCGGCGCGGGCGACGTCCTGTGCCGCATCGGAGCCGAATCACACCTCGGTCTCCAGCAGACCCTCATCGAGCTGAACCGCTCCTCGATCGTCGCGCGGTCCACGAGTGTGATGGTGCTGTCGGAAGTGGTGCACTACCGGGCGATGCCGCTGCTGCGCACCCTCGAGCCGGAACGATCCGCGAAGGCACCGGCCTACCGCCGCTGAACCGATCACGTCCACAATCCGTCTCCGACTAGCCGGATTGCACAGAAAAAAGCGCTTCGGGCATCCGGACCCTCCGCACGCTGCACAGTTCGATGAAGCACAGTTGCGCAGCATTTGTTACTGCCGTCACAGTCTTTCGCCATGAAGAACCTGCTGACGCGATTCGAAGAAAAAGCCCCCGAGATCGTCTTCGAGTGGCACGACACCGAGACCACCGCCCGGGGCTGGGTCGTCATCAACTCGCTGCGGGGCGGCGCGGCCGGCGGCGGCACCCGCATGCGCCGCGGCCTCGACCGGCGCGAGGTCGAGTCGCTGGCGAAGACCATGGAGATCAAGTTCACCGTCTCCGGACCTGCGATCGGCGGTGCCAAGTCCGGCATCGATTTCGATCCGTCCGACCCCCGCAAGGAAGGCGTGCTGCGCCGCTGGTTCGCGGCCGTCACTCCCCTGCTGCGTGCCTACTACGGCACCGGCGGCGACCTCAACGTCGACGAGATGAACGAGGTCGTTCCCCTCACCGAGTCCAACGGCCTGTGGCACCCGCAGGAAGGTGTCGTCAACGGACACTTCGGCAAGGACGAGCGCCAGCGCATCCAGCGGGTGGGCCAGCTGCGACTCGGCGTCGCGAAGGTTGTCGAGGACGCGCGGTTCACCCCTGCCACCAGCACGAAATACACTGTCGCCGATCTGATCACCGGTTACGGCGTCGCCGAGTCGGTCCGTCACCACCAGCTCGTCTATCGGGGCACCGACCTCGCCGGCAAACGCGTCGTGGTGCAGGGCTGGGGCAACGTCGGCGCCGCTGCTGCCTACTATCTCGCTCAGGCCGGCGCCTCGATCGTGGGCATCATCGACCGCGACGGCGGCATCCTCGCACCCGAGGGTCTCTCCTTCGACGAGGTCCGTACCCTGCTGCTCGAGCGCGACGGCAACGCCCTGCGCAGCGACCGCATGATCCCCTTCGACGAGGTGAACGACCGCATCTGGGATCTCGGAGCCGAGATCTTCCTCCCCTGCGCCGCGAGCCGCCTCGTCACCCGCGAGCAGGTCGACCGCATGGTCGCCGCGGGACTCGAGTCGATCGCCTCCGGCGCCAACGTTCCGTTCGCCGACGACGAGATCTTCTACGGCCCCACCTACGAGCACGCCGACAAGTCCGTCGCCGTGATCCCCGACTTCATCGCCAACTGCGGTATGGCCCGGGCCTTCGCCCAGCTCATGGAGGGCGACGTGGAGGTCTCCGACGCCGCCATCTTCGGCGATGTGTCCACCACCATCGAGACGGCACTGCGCCGCTGCCACGACCGGTCGACCGAGCTCACCGGGCTCGCCGCGACCGCCTTCGAGATCGCACTGGACCAGCTGGTCCCGGCCGGGGAGCGCATTGATGACTGACACCCTGGCTACGGCGACGACCGGCGCCCAGGGCACCGCCGGGACGACGACCGGCGCCCAGAGCACCGCCGGGACGACGACCGGCACCCAGAGCACCGCCGGCCTGCATCGTGCCATGCGGCCCCGCCAGCTCGTCATGATGAGCCTCGGCGGCGCCATCGGGGCCGGCCTGTTCGTCGGGTCGGGGGCGGGTATCGCCGTCGCCGGCCCGGCGATCCTGATCTCGTTCCTGGTGGCGGCCGTTCTCGTCGTGTTCGTGATGCGAATGATGGGCGAGATGGCCGCGGCCAACCCCGCCAGCGGTGCGTTCTCCGAGCACACCGAGAAAGCGCTGGGCCCTGTCGCGGGGCGGACCATCGGGTGGTTGTACTGGGTGCAGGTGATCATCGTGATCGCCGCGGAGGCCACCGGCGCCGCCGCGATCACCGCGGTAGCGCTGCCCGGCATCCCCCAGTGGGCGTCCGCGCTGTTCTACATGGTCGTGCTGACGGGCGTGAACCTGGTCGGCGTCCGCCGCTTCGGTGAGGTCGAATTCTGGTTCGCCGCAATCAAGATCGTCGCGATCGTCGGCTTCCTGGTGATCGGCATCGCGATGATCGCCGGGTGGATGCCCACCTTCGAGACGACCGGCTTCTCCAACCTCACGGCGCACGGCGGGTTCGCCCCCACCGGTATCGCCGGTATCGCCGCCGGCCTGCTCATCGTGGTCTTCGCGTTCGGTGGCACCGAGATCATCGCGATCGCCGCCGCGGAGACCGCCGATCCCCGTCGCAACGTGGGCCGCGCGGTGCGCACCCTGGTGTGGCGCATCCTCGTGTTCTACATCGGGTCGGTGCTCGTGATGGTGACGATCCTGCCGTGGACCTCCGAGGATCTCGCGACCGGTCCGTTCGTCGCCGTGCTGCAGGCCGGGGCCGTCCCGGGCGCCGCCGCGGTGATGACCGTGATCGTCGTGGTCGCGCTGCTCTCGTCGCTCAACGCGATGCTGTTCAGCGCTTCCCGGATGATCTTCTCGCTGTCGCACCGCGGATCGGCGCACCCCGTCTTCGGGCGGCTGTCGTCCAACGGCGTTCCCCGCAATGCGGTGCTCGCCTCGGTGGCGTTCGGCTTCGTCACGGTCGGACTGAACTATCTCTACCCCGACCGGGTGCTGCCGCTGCTGCTCAACGCCGTCGGCTCCACGATCCTGGTGCTGTGGACGTTCGTCGCGGTCTCGCACCTCGTGCTCCGTCGTCGCGCACGCCGCAACGGCACCGAGGATGCACTGCCGCTGAAGATGTGGGGCTTCCCGTACCTTTCGTACGCGACGCTCGGTCTGCTGGCCGGCATCGCGGTGCTCGCCCTGTTCGACACCGCTGCCCGCACGCAGCTGCTCGCGACCGGCGCGTTGACCGCAGCGATCGCCGGTACCTGCACGGTGCTGGCACGGCGACGCGCTGCGGCCGGGACGGCTCGGGTCGAGACGGTTCAGGAGCGCCAACCGTAGGGACGCGTGATTATCTCCATGAAGTGACCGGCGGGGTCGAGGAAGTAGGTTCCTCGACCCCCGTCGTTTCTGTTGATGCCGTGCGCCGACTGCCGGGGATCGGCCCAGTGTTCGATCTTCTGCTCGAGGATCCGGGCGTAGATCTCGTCGAACTCCTCCTCCGACACCAGGAATGCGTAGTGCTGCGGCGGATACTCCACATCCGGTGGCGGTTCGGCGAAATCGAGGGTGACGCCGTTGGCGAGTTCGACAGCGAGGAAGTGCCCGGCGGGCACCGGATCGGGCAGCCCGAACAGGGTGGTGAGAAAGTAGGCCGAATGCTGCTTGTCGTCGGCCGCGACGATGGTGTGGTCGAACGCAATACTCAAGGAGAACTCCTTGTGGTCCCGCGCCTCCATGCCTGACGCAGTCCGTCATCGACACGCGACGCTGCGTCCAGAGATACCTTCCGCGCCGGAGGGATGCAAGCGATGAGTTCTCCGCGCTTCCCGGGTCTGTACTCGGCGACAACCTTCGAAAGGGGACGACGATGAAGCTCACGGTGACGACCTTCGTATCGGCCGACGGTGTGGCCCAGGGACCGGGTGGCCCCGACGAGGACCGCAGCGACGGCTTCGACCGCGGCGGTTGGGTGGTGCCGCTGTTCGACGAGGACACCGGCAAGTTCATCGACGATGTGTTCTCGAAGGTCGACGCATTCCTGCTGGGCCGGAACACCTACGACGTCTTCGCTGCGTCGTGGCCGAACTCGACCGATCCCGACGATCCGGTCGCCCGTGCACTCAACACCCTCCCGAAGTACGTCGCCTCCACGACGCTCACCGCCCCCGAGTGGCAGAACACGACGGTCCTCGAGGGCGACGTGCCCACCGCGGTCGCGGAACTGAAGAAGCAGCCGGGACGGGAACTGCAGGTGCACGGCAGCATCCGTCTGGTCCACACCCTCTTCGAACACGGTCTCGTCGACGAGTACCGCCTCATCACGTTCCCGGTCGTCCTCGGTCAGGGGCGGCGGCTGTTCCCCGTCGGGGGTCGCGACACGAAGTTCGATCTCGTCGAATCGCGCACCACCTCGACCGGTGTCGTCATCACCGTGTATCGGCCTGCCGGACGACCCGAGTACGGACTCGCCGAAGTCGAGTGACCCGAAGTACGAGCCGGTCTGTATCGAGAGCTGCTCTGGCTCGCCTGCCTCATCATCTGTTCGAGACGGCTACGGACCTCGTTCCGGAACGGCCGGCCGGGGCCCGCTCTTGGGGGCCGGTCAAGATAGCATCGGGGCGGGAACTAGGTCAGGACTGGAGATGCCCCGCAACAGACGTCCGCAGGATCGGGAAGAGAAACGCGCAGAGATCGTGGTAGCCGCCCGGCGGTTGTTCGTCGAGGAAGGATACGACGCGGCATCGATGACGCGGATCGCCCGTGACGCCGGAGTCGTGTCGAACACGCTGTACTGGTACTTCCAGGACAAGGACTCGATATTGATCGCGGTCCTGGATGCGGTTCTAGCCGACTCGATGGCCTCCTACAGCGAGATACTGGGCTCGGGCCTGGCCGATCGACTCTTGTGGTTGGTCGAAGAATTGGAGCAACTGGGTCGGTTGGTGAGCACGGTGCACACACGCGCCGAGAAGTCCGCGTCCGTTCAGCAATGGCACGAGCAGTTCCACACACTGGCCGAAGGATTGTTCCGGGCAGAGCTGATCGAACTCGGCGTGCCCGCTGACGAAGTCGATCCGCTGGTGGCGATCGGCGTTTTCGTGGTCGAGGGCTTGCTGATGCACCCGACGGATCAGGCTCAGCGGCGCGCGGTGATCGAGACGTTGCTCAACAGCGCTCGCAGTCGTGCCGCAGCCACCGGCTGAGCACCTGATCTGCGTGTCCACGAACGCGGAGCGACCTACTGTGCGGTGCGGTCGAATTGCCTTTCCAGGAAATAGAGTTGGTCACGCACGGCGCGTTCGAAGTGGTCACCGACGTAGATGTCGAAGTGGTCACACACGTAGCTCTGAACCTGTACGTGCGCCAGACCCTGTGCGTGACGCTTCGTGGTCTTCGCGGGCGCGGCCGCGTCGTTGTCGCAGACACACAGCAACGTCGGAATGCTGAAGCGGGCCAGCGCACGACCGGGTCGATCGAGCGGAAGACGCAGCGCCAGCCGGGCAGCGAGGGCATTGGCCGCCTCGAATTCGCCGTTCGGACCGCGCAGTACACCCCAGACGCTGTCGCGGCCGACCCCGGTCTCGGGTTCTTCCCTACCGTCGATCTCCGTCGGCTCGATGTTCTTCGACAGCTGAGCCCGCACCGACGGAAGTCGTTTCAACACCGCGCTGGTGCGCCGCGAGAGCCGGGTCCCCGCGGGCAGGAGTGCGGAAGCGCCGGCGAGGGCGTCGGGTGAGGCCACGAACGCGGGCATCCAGGACGTCCCCGCCATCGGCAACAGGATCGGCTTCGCGCCGAACCACGACCCGACCGTGTCGAGAATGCCTGCCACTGTCAGTGCCACCACGCTCAGCGGGCCGGTCCGTATCCGCGCGCGCAACGACGCCGGACCGTCGGTGAAGGGGCACTGCGCCACGATCGCCGCGATACGGGTGTCCTCGGAGGCGACTCGAAGGACATGACCTCCGCCGAACGAACTGCCCCACAAGGCGATCCGGTTGACGTCGACCTCAGGAAGTGTGCGCGCGAAGGCCAGAGCGGCATGCCAGTCGGCGCGTTGCCGGCCGATGTCGAGGATCTGACGCGGCTCACCGCCGCTGGCCCCGAGATGACGGTAGTCGAACACCAGCACCGACCACCCCGCGGCGGCGAACCGCTCCGCGTAGGCATCCAGGCGCATCTCCCGCACCGCTCCGAGCCCGTGCCCCATGATCACCATCGGGCGCGGACCGTTCAGGTCGGGTGCGGTGTACAGCCATGCCGCGCACTCGTCCTGGCCGGAGACGAACGAGACCTCGCGCCGCTGCACCGCTACCACCTCGCGCCGATCGGCAGACTCACCGATGTTCATGACTAGCACCCTCCCGCTTCACCACCACATTTCTTGGACGCCATCCAAGAAGGCGTGACGATTACGGTAAAGGCTTCTTGAATGCCGGTCAAGAAGGGAGGGCGAGGTGTACGTCGACGACATCACCGGACTCACACTCACCGTTGACGCCGGTAGTACGCTCGAGTGATCGGCAAGTGGCCGAGCGGGTTCTGTCGGGGAATCCGCTCGGCCCCTTCGCTTATCCCTCGTCGGGCAGAAATATGTCCTCGATTCGACGTCCGAACAGGTGCGCGATGCGGAACGCCAACGGAAGGGACGGGTCGAATCGCCCCTTCTCGATCGAGATGATCGTCTGGCGCGATACCCCGAGTTCGTCGGCAAGCCTCTGCTGCGACCATCCGTTCTCCGCGCGCAGGGCCGCCAGCGAATTCCGCACCCTCAGCCCTTCCGACGCTGCACGGCGTAGCGCACACCGAACGACGCGAAAGCCACGAGAATGACCGCCATCAGCGCGTGCAGGCCCTCGACCTCGATCGGAGCGAACGCCAGAGCGGTGCACCCCAGGCCCGTGACGAGAAGGATGTCGGTGAAAGCGCCCGAGGCGGCTTTCTCGTACCAGGACGACTCGACCGAATCCTCGGGCCGGTCCGTGGCGCCTTCGAGGGTCGACCGATCCACGAGGAGCACCCACGACAGGGCCGACAGTGAGGGTGCGGTCGCCAGCGCGACCGCCACGCCGGCGGCCACGGGATAGCCGGGCACCAGCCCCAGAGCAGCTACCACCGCTGCCAGAACGGCTGTGGCCAGGATTCCGAGGGCGATCGCCGGCGGTACCGCGCCGATCCACCGCGAACCCACCCGCACCTTGCCCCACTTGCTTCGCCCGACCACCGATCCGGCACCCCCGCTGTCCATCGTTTCCCCTTTCGCCGTAAAGCACACTTTACATGTAAAGGTAACTTAACAGTCCGTTCGGTGCGACAGAAACGAGGGGTTCCGTTCGGCCGGGCAGGTGTCATGATGGATCGAGCAGATCGACACGCCACCAGGCGAAGGGACTGCCATGAGCCTCTACAACGATCACGTCGTACCGCGACTGGTGAACATCGCCTGTGCACCGTCGTTCACCGAAGCGAACCGGAAACGAGTGTGCGCCGGCCTGAGCGGCCGCGTCGTCGAGATCGGATTCGGATCCGGCCTCAACGTTCCCTACTACCCCACCACCGTCGAGTCGGTCAGCGCCGTCGAACCCGCGGACCTCGGATGGAAGCTCGCGCGTTCGCGCATCGATGACTCCCCCGTGCGCATCGAACGATCCGGCCTGGACGGTCAGTCACTCCCGTTCGAGGACAACACCTTCGACAGCGCACTGTCGACGTGGACGCTGTGCACCATCCCCGATGCCGACGCGGCTCTGCGCGAGATACGTCGTGTCCTCGCACCGGGCGGCACCCTGCATTTCGTCGAACACGGACTCGCGCCGGACGAGAACGTCCGGCGGTGGCAGCACCGGCTCGAACCGATCCAGAAGCGCGTCGCGGGTGGTTGCCATCTGACACGACAAATCGCCGACCTCGTCCGCGGTGCGGGGTTCGAGATCCGCGAACTCGACACCTTCTACGAGGAGAAGACGCCGAAGTTCTTCGGTGCGCTGTCGCTGGGAGTGGCGACACCGACCGCGTGAAGGCGGATAACTGCACAGCAACGTTTGCACACTTCCGGGGACAGATACACGGTGTCGACATCGAGCACATGTCCACTATGTCCGCGATGATTGCATGCATGCCCTCGGACACCCTGCCACTCGCCACGCGCACGCTGCTGAAGCAACTCGACCTGGTCTGGCTCTTCACGGAACAACATGTCCTGCCGCGGATCGACGAGGCTGCCGTGCACTGGGAGCCGTCGTCGAACTCCGTGGGCGTCCGGCGGGTCGACGGGCGTCTCGTCGCCGACTGGCCGGACGAGACGGCCGAGGCCCTCCCCGAGCCCACGATTGCGTGGCTGCTCTGGCACATCGAGTGGTGGTGGACGAACACCGTGGCGGTCTGCAGTGGGGGAACTGCGGTCGGGCCGGACGCCTACGAATGGTCCGGCTCGACCGGCCGCATCCGGGCTCTTCGCACCGAATGGGCCGCGCTTCTCGAGACTGCCGACATCGAGAAGACGATCGTCGGCCTCATGCCCGAACCTTCACCTCTGTGGGAAGTAGCCGGGTGGGTCAACTTCGAACTGGCGAAGAATGTTTCGGAGATCAGTCAGGTACTGACGCGGAAGGCGAATACGCCGGGCTGATACTTCCTGCGTTTACGCTGGGACGATGCCCGCGATCGGAATGCGCGCGTCGACCGCCTGCCGGAAGTTGATCATCGCGCGTTCGAGGTGGTCGCGGTTCGTCACCAGCACAGCGCCCGTGGCTCGCCGTTCGAGCAGAACGTCGTTGGTGAAGCGTGCGTTCTCGACGGTGGAGGTCGACTGCGATTCCTCGGTGATGCGCTCCGGCGGAATGCCTCGCACGACCAGCCAGTCCTTCATAGCCTGCGCTTCGGTGACGCCGTTGCGCGGCACGCCACCGGTGACGACGATCGGAGATTCCGGATAGCGTTGCGCTGCACGGAGAGCCGCTTCGAGTCGTTCTTCGAGCACCGGCCGGATCTTGCCGTCATCGGTGAGTCCGGCCCCGAGCACGACGAGATGCGTACCCCGCGGATTCAGGTCGAGCATCAGCGGGAAGTGCGGTGTCAGCTTCTCGAGCTCGGTGCACGCGATGATCAGCGCGTCGATGGTTCCCTGGCACAGCGGGGTGACGGACAGTGCACCGTTCACGACGGTGTCGATTGCAGGAGTCGCCGCTGCCTGCCCCGTCGATACACCTACCGCGGCTGTGGCCGCGACTGCGGTCGCCACCACCGTGCGTCGCACAGCTCCCACGCGAGCCCCCCTTCTTCCCGGACATCGGCCGTGCCGCACTGTGCCATCTCGAGGCGCACTGGTGGGAAGTTGGGGCTCGACGCGAAGAAGTATCACCATAGGCCGCGTCGGATTCGATGACGGCTGACAATCGGTTTTACATCCGAACCACTGGTCTATCCACGAACAAGCGCGACAACCGTTGCAAGAAGCGCTATTCGGATGAATCGCTACGCTTCCCATGATCCCAGGGCAGGCTCGGGCAGAACGTGTGTTCGAGTTGACGACTTCGCACACCCGTGCGACCATCCCTGCACCGACCTGAATACAGGTCGACCCCGGCAGGTGCGCCAACACCGGACCGGGGTCTGGGCACACGACAGAAGGAAGCTGTCATGCACCGTATGGTGGAGTCTATCCACACGCCTTCGAGAGGCGTACTCCAGCAACGAGCCGCGAGCGCATTCGTCCGCGCCGGCCGACACATACCCGCTCCCCCGGGTTCACATCCGACGTCCTGACTTCCCAGCCCTCCGATCCATCGTGATCGGAGGGCTCGAGACGTTTCACCTGCATCGTCGCGCGCGAGGGCCGTTCCGGTAGCCGAGGCGCGTCGACGCAGTTCGTCGCTCGTCTCCCACAGTCCGACGTCAGCGCGCCGACGCTGCGAGCCGGGGTCGTTCCCTGTCTCGAAACCGACTGGGCACCAGTATCCCTCGTCTCCACAGCTGGTGGTGGAGCACCCGATCGTGCGGGTCGACACGAACGACCGGGTCCAGTGCGAGCCGCACGTCCTCCGCGACGTGGGGCTATCCGTGCTGGCCGAGACGGTCTATCGGGGCATGGCGACCGGGCAGCCTTGGGGAAGGGGACGACGACTCAGGGACCCGAAGGGTCTCCGATCGGTCGAGGGCAGCCGCCCGCAGGGCGCCCGATTCGTTCCCGATCGAATTCATCCTCGTTGCGCGAACCCCGGGTGGAGTGCTGTGATCGGAGCACGGGTCTACGGGAGGGGCCGACGTGACCGGCGTCGTTCAGTTCCGCGAGCGGGACGGCACCCCGAAGGAACAGGCCTATTCCGGCCGAATCGCCTCGACCATCAAGGATCTCGGACTGAAGGCCGCGATGGCGGGCCTGCGGGTCGAGGCCCTACGGCCGGGATCGGTGGGATTCCGGAGGGGCGGCCGGCATCCGTCGAACACCGCCACCGAGGATCTCTCCCGCACGGAGCAACCGATGGCCTAGCAACCGCTGAACTCGTCCTCTTTCAGAACCGACAGCACTGGGTCGCCTTCACCGATCGATGCTCCCACCGAAGGAGTCTGGTCGACGACGACCCAGTTCCTGTCCCACACCTGCGCGCGTCCCTGACCGCTCGCGTCGACGCTCGTGGAGTAGAACACGCCCACAGCCTGGATAGCATCCTGTGCTGTTTGGAGATCCATGCACACGACATTCGGCATCACCGCGGTGGACGCGACCGCCGCGACCTGCGTGGTGGAAACTCTCGTGGCGGGAGTGGTTTCCGGAGCGACGGTCCGTGCGGTGGTGGCAGCCGAGGTCGTGTACGGCGTGGTGGTCGTCGGTGCGGCAGCGCGAGGAGTCGTACTCGCGTCGTCCTTCGTGGGTGAATCCAGCCCGTCCGAGATGTCACCGATGATTCCCATAAGGACGATCAGTCCGGCGACGGCAGCGGCGATGACCACCCCGCGCCGGATCCTCGGAGGCTTCGGCGGCTCGGGCGGCGGCGCCATCGCGGCCCGCACATCCCCCGCGAGGAACGCGCGGTGACCGACTTCGGCGCGTGCGGCGATCGCGTCCTGCTCGGCCTTGATCCGCCTGCGACGGTCGCGCAGAGGCTTGACGATCGCGAGATATCCCAGGCCGGCCGCGAATACCACGAACAGGATCGCGTCGGCAAAGTTGCCGTTGACTACTTCCACGATCGCCAGCCACAGCGTGATGGCGGCGAACATCCCCGCTACGACTCGCAGGTAGGGGACGACGAACTTCATGTTTCTCCTTCAACCCGACACCAGGCCACGTGGGCCGCTGCTTTCTCGACCGCACACGCGCTGAGCGCCTTCATGAACTGGTGTCGGAGCACCGCCCCTCGTCGTTACGGGAGGCCGTTGATGGAGGTCATGCGGCCATGGTGGGTGCGATGGCCTCCATCTGCTCGATAACGAGCTTGGTAGCGCTGGTGCGACGGTCCGGCGGTCCGGCGGGCGCAGACCTCACCCGCCCGGGTCCACATCTCCGACGGCGTGTTGCGTCGCACCTTGAAGAACGTCGCCGAGTCGTTCCCGGCCGCACAGTTCGTCGACACGGCCTTCGGCCCGTTCGGCGTGCTTCTCACTCGCGCATCCGACACCATCGGGGCACACGTCGCGGCTCTGCTCGCAGCGGACGAAGCACGCCGCGAGGCGGCACTCGAAGCGCGCCCGCCGCTGGTGGTCGCGACCGACGCATCGAAGGCCCGCAATCGTCGCGGCACCGGACTCGGCTGCGTATCGAACGCCGGTGCATATCACATGCGGATGGCCTGCGACGCCCGCTCGATCCTCGAAGGCGAACTCCTCGCGATCGACATGGCCGTCGCTCGCTTCATGCACCCCAAGCTGCACATCCTCACCGACAGCCGGCTTGCCCTCGCCTGCATCGAGGGCACCTGCGAAGGCCGTCCCGAGATCGCGGACGTCGTGGAGCGCATCCGGGATCGGATCAAGGGTCGCACTGTCGAGTTCTCGTGGGTGCGCGGGCACAGCGGACACCCTCTCAACGAGGTCGCCGATCGGCTGGCGGTCGCGGCGAGGCGCTGCCACGACGCGAGCGTTTCGCCGGAGGTGGCGTCGACGATCGCGAACAACATCGTCGCTTCGTTGAAGAACCCGCTTCCCGAAACCGCTTGACCCGAACAAGTTCCACGAATCGCAAATAGGAGACCCAATGAGTACTCGAGATTTCGACCAGCGCTACAACGCACATCTGATCGCGTCGCTCGCCGCAAGCGTCGGCATCATGCTCGGCAGCATCGGCCCCTGGGCAAGCTTCATGGCCTTCACCAAGAACGGCCTCGAGGGGGACGGCATGATCACTTTGATCCTGGGCGTACTGTCTGCCGTCGCGATGTTCACACTGTTCTCCCGGGGGGTCGGCCGGCGGGACCGTTATTCGGTGGGTCGCACCCGCCGCGCGTGTGATCTGCCTGGGTATCGCGATCTACGACATCATGGACGTCTCGTCGCACACTGCCGAGTTCTTCGGAGAGACTATCGGCGTCCAGATCGGCTGGGGATTGTGGTTGGTGGTGATCTCGTCGGCAATCCTGTTCCTGACGTCGACGACCGTCGCGAAGAAACCCCGCAATCGCGATGGCATCCCTCCCGGGAGCGAGGTTCGCAACTGAAAGGTGAGGCTCACAACCCAGATGGTCGACCAGCAGGGTTGTGAGCCTCATCTTCAGGTTGTCTACCTCTCGAAAAGCTTGCTCGGACACAGCAACATAGGCAGTGGGACGAGTGAGATGTACCCTGGCAATCTGCACACAACGGCGCAATCCTCCGCCCTCGACCGAGGGCAGCAGAGCGCGAAGTGGTCATAGGTGCGCGCTATTACGCGCTCTGCTGACCGTTTCGCGCTCCGCTGTCGGGGTCGGTGAGTGCGGGATCCCGCGAGGTGTCCTTCAACGCCACCCCCGAGGCCCCCAACTGCCGCGCCCCGTTCACGAGGGCCGCGACGACGCGCGCCGCGTGCTCGTAGGTCATCCCGCCGGGCGGGTGGATATTCGACACGCAGTTGCGTTCGGCGTCACTGCGTCCCGGCGTCGGGTGGTGCGTCAGATACACGCCGACACTGTCGGCCACCGACAGGCCGGGCCGTTCGCCGATGATCACGAGCATCGTCGTGACGCCGAGCCGCTCACCGATATGGTCGCCCAGCGCGACGCGGGCCTGCGTCGCGATCACCGGTGACGCCACGGTCAACCCGGGCAGGGCAGCGACGATCGCCGCGAGCAGATCGGGTCCGTGGGCGTCGAGAGCGGTGGACGACAACCCGTCGCACAGCGCGATACCGAGATCGGCCTCCATGCGCGGCAGCGTGGTCCCCTCGGCGAGCTGCCGGCCGAGGTCGGGGCGACGCAGATACGTACTGCGATCTCCTGCTGCGCTTTCCACGATCAACTGCTCACCGAGCCCGAGATCACGAACCCGCTGAGCCAAGGAATGCACATCGAGCGGGACGTGCACGGCGTCGCGCGCCTCGGCATGGGCCGCCACGAATTCCAGATGACGGCGCGTCGGGATGCTGTTCCCGGTGCGTCCCAGTCCGATCCGGGCCTGAGTGTGCCGACGCAGTTCGTCCCACAGGTCGCTCACAAGGCACCTCCGAGTGCGCGCAGAGGGGACGTGCCGACGTCCACCGGCAGGATGCGACCGACATCGTCCGCCATACCCTGCCTGCGTAGCCAGTCCTCGAACTCCGGTGCCGGCCGCAGGTCGGCGGCCTCCCGCACGTACAGCGCGTCGTGGAACGACAGCGATTGATAGCCGAGCATCACGTCGTCGGCACCCGGCACGGTGATGACGAATGCTGTTCCGGCAACGGCCAACAGGGTCAGCAGGGTGTCCATGTCGTCCTGATCGGCCTCGGCATGATTGGTGTAGCAGACGTCCACACCCATCGGCAGGCCGAGGAGTTTGCCGCAGAACTGGTCTTCGAGACCCGCGCGGATGATCTGCTTGCCGTCGTACAGGTATTCCGGTCCGATGAACCCGACGACGGTGTTGACGAGCAGCGGTTCGAACTCGCGCGCAACGGCATACGCGCGCGCTTCGAGGGTCTGCTGATCCACCGGCCTGCCACCGGTTCCGAAATGGGTTCCCGACGACAACGCCGAACCCTGCCCGGTCTCGAAGTACATGACGTTGTTGCCGACGGTCCCCCGTCGCAGCGACCTGCCGGCCTCGTTGCCCTCCCGCAGCACTGCGAGGTCCACACCGAAGCTGCGGTTGGCGCCCTCGGTGCCGGCGACCGATTGGAACACCAGGTCGACGGGTGCGTCCTTCTCGATCAGGTCGATGGTGGTGGTGACGTGGGTCAGCACGCACGACTGGGTGGGAATCTCGAATCGTTGCCGGATCTCGTCGAGCAGGTGCAGCAGGTCGGACACGGCGTGCGGCGAGTCGCTCGCCGGATTGATGCCGACGACCGCGTCGCCGCATCCCATCAGCAGGCCGTCGAGAACGGACGCGGCGACCCCACGCGGGTCGTCGACGGGATGGTTCGGTTGCAGGCGCGTCGCGAGCCGCCCGGGCAATCCGATGGTCGTGCGGAACGCGCTGGTCGCCGTCGCAGCGCGGGAGACCGCGATGAGGTCTTGATTGCGCATGATCTTGCTGGTCGCCGCGACCGTCTCCGGGGTGAGTCCCGGCGCGAGTGCCGCGAGCACGTCGGCGGAGTCCGGTCGGGCCGCGACCTCCAGGAGGTGGTCGCGCAGTTCCCCGACGGTCATGTGCGAGACCGGCGCGAAGGCCGTCGCGTCGTGGGTGTCGACGATCAGCCTGGTGACCTCGTCGGTCTCGTACGGGACGACTGCCTCGGTGAGGAAGGTGGTCAGCGGGAGGTCGGCGAGGGCCAGCTGTGCCGCGGCGCGTTCTGCATCCGAGGTGGCAGCGCATCCGGCGAGTTCATCGCCCGAACGGCGCGGAGAGGCTTTCCCGAGCAGGTCGACGAGGCCGTCGAAGACGTAACCGGTTCCGCCGAGCTGTTGTCGGTAGATCGTCATCGAGGCCTCCCGCGCAGGACCGGTTCGACGGATGTGAGCACGCAGTGGAGTGCAGCATTCCACTTTTTCGCTGTCGTGTCCGGCGAGTGTCGCGAACGAAACGTCGCTGGTCGTCGGTTCCTAGCTTCGCTGGTACCAGACGTTCGTCACCCGCTGCGCCATGTGCCGCATCCCCGCAGCGGTAGGGTGCAGTGCCTTCGCCAGCGACAGCGACTGCCGTCCCTCGTAGAAGCGCTGCTCGGAGGGCGCACACGCGTCGTGTCCTTCGGATCCGGCCATGACGTCGACGAACTCGGCACCGGCCTCGCCGGCGGAGCGGGCGAGTACTCGGTTCATCCGCACGAAGAAGTTCGTCACGAAGGAGGCGTCGGCATCGCTGGTGGGGATGTTGGGCCAGCAACCCCGGTTGCCGAAAACACCGCCGTGCCCGACCAGCAAAACCCGTGCGCGTGGTGCGCGTTGCTGGACGGCGGTGAGTGTCGCGGTGAGCTTCGGTCCGAGTGCACTCAGGGCGGTGTCCATGCGCGACGTGGTGCCCGGATCGGTGCGGCAGTGCGCATCGCCGCCCGGAAGCTCGGTGTAACAGGCCGAGACGAGCCCCGCCCAGCCGACATCGTTGCCGCCGATGCTCAGCGTGACGAGATTCGTGTCCGGAGGGAGCGAATCGATCTGCGGCGGGACCGATCCGGTCGACGTCTGCTGCGGGACGGACGTGATGTGCTCGGTGCGTGCACCCGAACACGCGACGTTGACGAAGCTGACGGTCTGAAGCGAACCCGCGACGAGGTTCGGATATCCCGCATCCGCGCGGGCACATCCGCTGAGCATCGCCGCTGCGTCGAGGTAGGGTCCGGCGGCACGCGAGTCACCGAGCGCGACGTATCGGATGCCCTGCTCGCTACCCGGGTCGCTCATCGCGGACACCGGCCACACCATCGATGCAGCTGCCATGCCGGCGACGATCCCGGCTCGCACAATCGTCTTCATCCAGACCCTCCGGCAGCGTGGTTCTCCCGGGCATGAGATCGGCACGAATTACAAACGCGTTACGAGCACCGGGTGAAGATCACGGATGAAGCTCGGGCACACATCCTCCCACCAGCGCATTTTGTTTACTCCCCCCTTCGAACGGCTACCGTCGACCTGTGACCGTCCACAAAGTTCTCGACGGCCGCTACGAGCTGAGCGGTCTGCTCGGCGTGGGCGGCAGCGGCGAGATCCACGACGGTTGGGACACCCGCCTCCACCGGCCCGTCGCCGTCAAACTGCTCGGACGGGAGGTCTGCAGCAGACCGGACGTACGACGTCGTTTCGAAGTCGAGGCCCGGGCCGCCGCGGCCCTGAACCACCCTCGCATCGTCGCCGTGTACGACACGGGTGAACACGACGGACGTCCTTACATCGTTATGGAACGGCTCTCCGGGCGGACCCTCGCCGACGACATCACCCGCGGACCCCTACCCGCCGATCGGGTGCGCACGGTGCTCGCCGGAATTCTCGAGGCGCTCGTCGCCGCGCACGGTGCGGGGATCCTCCACCGGGACATCAAGCCGGCGAACGTGCTCATCACAGAGAACGGCGAGATCAAGGTCGCCGACTTCGGTATCGCGAAGAGCGTCGGCGACGACCTCACCCACACCGGTGAACTCGTGGGGACCGTCGCCTATCTGAGCCCGGACCGCATCACCGGACACCCCGCGTCCGTGACGGACGATCTGTACGCGGTCGGGGTCGTCGGCTACGAGTCCCTGTGCGGGCGGAGGCCGTTCGCCGAGGACAACATCCTCGCGCTGGCACGGGCCATCACGCACGACCGGCCGCAGCCACTCGCCGATCTCCGCCCGGACGCCCATCCGGGGTTCGTCGCGGTGATCGAACGGGCCATGGCACGAGAGCCTTCCGACCGGTTCCGCAGTGCGCACGAGATGCTCGTGGCATTGCAGAATTCCGACGGAAACCGCGCTGCGACAGCCTTCCTGCCGGCGAGTGAGATCGGCGGACCGACGACCACTGCAGGCACGGACCGTTCCCGTGGAGTTCTCGTCGCAGCGGGTCTGACGCTGGTCGGGGCGCTCGCCGTGGGCGGTCTCGCACTCGGATTCGGGCGGGGCGATTCCCCGCCGGCGGCCACACCGGAGACGCGGACGCCGGGCATGTCCGCATCGACGCCCGAGCGGGTACCGGCAACCACCGAGCTTCCTGCGACCCCCGAATCCACGGTCGCCCCGGCGCGCACAGCGGACGAGACCGCCGTGGTTCCGCCCGTCGTGCCCGCTCCGGAGACCGCTCCCGTCGCACCGCCTGCGGATGCCGGGCCCACGAGGTCCGAACCCGAGTCCCGCGGAAACAACGGACCCGGCAACAACAACGGTAACGGAAACTCGCAGGGGAACAACGGGAACCACAACGGCAACAACGGCAATGGGAACGGGAACACCGGCAACGGGAACAGTGGCCGCGGTAACGGGTGAGATCGCTCAGCTCGAGGCGCGCACCACGAGTTCGACGGGAAGTCGCGTCGATTCCGTTTCTCCATTTCGCACGAGTTCGAGGAGCCGCTCGATGGCCGTCACCCCGATATCGTGCGCGGGCGATCGCACGGTGGTGAGCGGAACCGGCAGCTGCGCCACGACGGGGATGTCGTTGTAGCCGACCACGGCGAGATCGTCCGGGATGGACAGACCGAGGTCGCGGGCGACACCGAGGATGCCGATGGCGACGGTGTCGCTGACCGCGAAGATCGCGCGGGGACGGTCGGGGCGGTCCAGCAGCGCACGCGCGGCCTCCACACCCCCGGCGACGTCGAAGCTCGACCGCATGACCCGCTCGGGCGGCAGTGGCGCCGACGCTTCCTTCAGAGTGTCGACGAAGCCGTCGCGGCGGTCGCGGGCGGTGCTGGCGTGGTCGGGGCCGGCGATGATCGCCAGGTCGTCGTAACCGCGGTCGAGAAGGTGCCGGGCGGCCAGTGCTCCACCCCGGTAGTCGTCGCCCACCACGAACGGCAACCCCGCATCGGCGTGCCGGGTGACCGCGAGGATGGGCAGCGATCCGAGTACCAGCGACTCGACGAACGGACCACCCGGGAGGTGCATGCTGCTCAGCAGCAGACCGTCGACCTGCCGGCCCACGAGCAGCGCGATGGCGCGACGTTGTGCCTCGAGGTCGTCGGGTGGGCTCGACAGCAGTACCGAGTAGCCCGCTTTCGTGGCGGCTTCCTCGATGCCCTGGTAGGTCGTGGCGACCACGCCGTCGGTGAGTCGGGGCATGACGACACCGAGGGTCGTGGTCTTGCGGGTCCGCAAGCTCGCCGCCCACAGGTTGGGGCGATATCCCAGTTCGACCGCGACCTCCCGCACCCGTAGTGCCGAGTCCGACCAGCCGTCGACCGGTTCGGGCTGGCGCAGCACACGGGATGCCGTCGAGACGTGGACACCGGCGCGCTCGGCGATCTCCTTGAGCGTCGGGGCGCGGTCGGGACGGGGCATGCGGCTCTCCTGCTCGTACGGCATCGAGTTCGTATTCCGAGTTGACGTGCCCGGAACGTGTCTTTAGCGTAGGCCATGCAATCGATCGCGCAAACGTTCTCACAATCGTTCTGACAAACGTTTCCTCGACCACCGGAGAAGGCCATGTCCAACGCTCAGTCGCTCACCCAGCTGTTCGCCCTCGACTCCCTGCTCGAGCAGGAGGAGATCGACATCCGCGACACCGTCCGCAAGTTCGGCAACGAGCGCATCCGCCCGCACGTGGCCCAGTGGTTCGAGGAAGCCAAGCTCCCGGCACGCGAGCTCGCCAAGGAACTCGGACAGCTCGGTGTGCTCGGCATGCACCTCGACGGCTACGGCTGCGCCGGCATGAGCGCCACCGCCTACGGCCTGGCCTGCCTCGAACTCGAGGCCGTCGACTCCGGCATCCGCAGCCTCGTGTCCGTGCAGGGCTCGCTGGCGATGTTCTCCATCCACCACTGGGGCAGCGAGGAGCAGAAGCAGGAATGGCTCCCCCGCATGGCCGCCGGTGAGGCCATCGGTTGCTTCGGCCTGACCGAGCCCGACTTCGGTTCCAACCCCGCCGGGATGCGCACCAACGCAAAGCGCGACGGCGACGACTGGATCCTCAACGGCACCAAGATGTGGATCACCAACGGCTCGATCGCCGACGTCGCCGTCGTCTGGGCGCAGACCGACCTCGAAGAAGGCGCCAAGGGCATCCGCGGCTTCGTCGTCCCCACCGACACCCCCGGTTTCTCCGCACCGGAGATCCACTCCAAGATGTCGCTGCGCGCCTCGGTCACATCGGAGCTCATCCTCGACGGCGTGCGTCTGCCCTCCTCGGCGATGATGCCGAAGGCCGAGGGTCTGCGCGGACCGCTGACCTCCCTCGGCGAGGCCCGCTTCGGCATCGTCTTCGGTGCCATCGGTGCCGCCCGCGACTGCCTCGAGACCGCCGTCGAGTACTCGCAGTCCCGCGAAGTGTTCGACAAGCCGCTCGCCGGCTACCAGCTCACCCAGGCCAAGATCGCCGACATGGCGCTCGAGGTCGGCAAGGGCCACCTGCTCGCCTACCACCTCGGTCGCATCAAGGACCGCGGCGAGATCGCCCCGGAGCAGGTCAGCCTCGGCAAGCTCAACAACGTGCGTGAGGCCATCGCCATCGCCCGCGAGTGCCGGACCATCCTCGGCGCCAACGGAATCACGCTCGAGTACCCCGTCATTCGTCACGCCAACAACCTCGAATCGGTGCTGACCTACGAGGGCACCTCCGAGGTCCATCAGCTGACCATCGGCAAGGCGCTGACCGGTGAGGCAGCCTTCCGGTGAGCGGAGCGTTGGAAGGGCTGGTGATCGCCGACTTCGGTCGCGTGCTCGCCGGCCCCTACGCCACCATGCTGCTCGCCGACCTCGGGGCAGAGGTCGTCAAGATCGAACGACCCGGCTTCGGGGACGACACCCGGCACTGGGGACCACCCTGGGCCGGCGACGAGTCGACCTATTTCCTCGGCGTCAACCGCAACAAGAAATCGGTGGCCATCGACCTGACCACCGACGAAGGACTCGAGCAGGCACGCGATCTCGTCGCCCGCGCCGATGTCGTCGTCGAGAACTTCCTGCCCGGCACGATGACTCGGCTCGGGCTCGGATACGAGCAGGTCCGGGAACTCGACCCCGGCATCGTCTACACCTCGATCACCGGCTTCGGCGGGCACAACGACCTGCCCGGTTACGACCTGCTCATCCAAGCCGTCGGCGGTCTGATGAGCATCACCGGGCCCGACCATGCGACACCCACCAAGGTCGGTGTCGCCGTGGTCGACATCATCACCGGAATGCACGCTGCGCTCGGCATTCTCGCCGCGCTACGGCACCGCGACCGCACCGGCGAGGGCCAGCGTGTCGAGGTGAACCTGCTGTCGTCCCTGTTGTCGGCGCTGGCGAACCAATCGTCCGGCTACGTCGCGGCAGGGGTGGTGCCGAAGGCGATGGGCAATCGCCATCCGAGCATCGCGCCCTACGAGGTGTTCCACACGGCAGACCGGCCGTTCGTCCTCGCCGTGGGCAACGACCGTCAATTCGCTTCCCTGGTCGCGGTTCTCGGCGCACCCGAACTCGCCACCGACGAGCGGTTCACCACGAACACCGCCCGCGTCGCGAACCGGGAGGAGCTGACGAAGATCCTCGACGAATTGCTGTCGACGGACACCGCCGACGCGTGGTTCGACGCTCTGACCGCAGCCCGGGTGCCATGCGGACCGCTCAACGACATCGCCGACGCGGTCGCGCTCGCCGAACGACTCGGTCTGTCGCCGGTGGTGTCGATCGACGATCCCGACCGGGACGCTCCGCTTCGTCAGATCGCCAACCCGATCCGGCTCAGCGCCACCCCTGCGACCTACCGCACCGCACCCCCGCGGCTGGCGTAGTCGGACGCTCTCGTCACTCGGACTTCTGTTCCTTCAGAGTGTGGGCGACGAGAGCATTCGCGTGCCCGTGGCCCATCCCGTGTTCCTGCTTCAGCCAGTTCACGAGCTCCATGTGCTCGGCGAGATCCGAGGCGCGGATCATGTTCTTCCACTCCTCGATCGGGCGTCCGTACTTCTGCTCGATCGACGGAAAGTACGACTGGGGCCCCTTGACCTTCTCGCTCATGCCGGAGAGGTTAACCGAGGCGACCGACACGGTCGGGCCGTTCCGTTCGATCCGCAACAGAAAAGACCGCGGCGCCGCAGTCCCGGATGGAACGCGGCGGCACGGATGTATGGAAGGGGATCAGGCCTTCGGGCCACCGGCCACGTAGATGACCTGACCGGACACGAAGCCCGCGCCCTCGGACGCGAGGAACGATGCGGTGTGGGCGATGTCGTCGACCTCGCCGATACGGCCGACCGGGATGTCGGCCGCGATGTTCGACTTGAAGTCGTCGAACGACAGGCCGAGACGCTCGGCGGTCGCGGCGGTCATCTCGGTGGCGATGAAGCCCGGCGCGATGGCGTTGGCGGTGACACCGAACTTGCCCAGCTCGATCGCGAGGGTCTTCGTGAAGCCCTGCATGCCGGCCTTGGCAGCGGAGTAGTTGACCTGGCCGCGGTTGCCGAGGGCCGAGGTGCTCGAGAGGTTGACGATGCGACCGAACTTGGCGTCGACCATGTAGCTCTGGACGGCACGCGTCATGAGGAAGGCGCCACGCAGGTGCACGTTCATGACGGCGTCCCAGTCCTCGACCGTCATCTTGAACAGCAGGTTGTCGCGCGTGATGCCGGCGTTGTTGATCAGGACGGTGGGTTCGCCGAGTTCGGTGGCGACCTTCTCGACGGCAGCGGCGACGGACTTCTCGTCGGAGACGTCGGCGCCCACGGCGAGTGCCTTGCCACCGGCGGACTCGATAGCCGAAACGGTGTCCTTGCAGGCGGATTCGTCGAGGTCGAGGACGGCGACCCGGTAGCCGTCGCCGGCGAGCCGCTTCGCTACGGCTGCGCCGATGCCGCGTGCGGCTCCGGTGACGATGGCAGTGCGGGGCTGTGTGCTCATAGCGTTCCTCCGTTGGGGGATGGGTGGTGCCGTCAGGTGATGGTGAGTCCGCCGTCCACGGCGATGGTCTGACCGGTGACGTAGGCGGCGGCGTCGGATGCCAGCCAGACTGCGGTGGCCGCGATCTCCTCGGAATCGCCGGTCCGGCCGAGGATGATTCGCTGCTTCATCGAGTCGAGGTATCCGGGCTGGTATTCGTCCGTCATCTCCGTCCGGAAGAAGCCGGGTGCGATGGCGTTGACGCGGATTCCCTTGCGTGCTCCCCACTGCTGCGCGAGGTCGCGCGTGAGGCCGATGACGCCCGCCTTGCTGGCCGAGTACGCGGCCTGCGGCAGGCCTGCCGTGGTGAGACCGAGAACCGACGAGATGTTGACGATCGAGCTACCGGGCTGCATCACACGGCCGACGGCCTGTGCCGCCCAATAGGATCCGTTCAGGTTGATGTCGATGACCTGCCGGAACTGCTCGGGGGTCTCCTTGGTGGCGGGCACGGCGGTGCCGATACCGGCATTGTTGATGAGGATGTCCACCCGGCCGAGTTGCTCGACCGCATGATCGACCATGCGCTGCGCCTGTTCGGGATCGGCGATGTCGGTCTCGACCGTGACGGCCTGCCGTCCGGCCTCCCGGACCAGCGCGGCGGTCTCCTCGAGACGGTCGAGGCGGCGTGCGGCGAGCACGACGTCGGCCCCTGCCTCGGCCAGCCCTCGGGTGAATGCGACACCGAGGCCCGAAGAGGCACCGGTGACGATGGCAACGCGGCCGTCGAGACGGAAGCGGTCGAGCACGGACATACGTCATCTCCTCGCTGTGACGGGGCCTACAGGAACTGTATAGCCGACCGCCTTCTCATCCACCAAACAGCCTGTATCCAATTTGATTGGACAGCACTGCCTTTCAGAGCCAGTTCCTATTCTTCTCTTCGGCGGATCCTATGTTGCCGCGGGCGTTGCAGCGCGGAGAGGACCCCGCGTCGCACCCACCGTTACCAAGTCGATAAGCACTGGCTTATTTCTAAGCGCTCGCTTATCGTGCGATGCCGTAGCGGGCTTGTCAACACCAACCGGACAGAACGGAAGCGCTCTCGTGAGTGATGCATGGGACGACGTCGTCGGCGGATCCAAGGCCGCGGCTCGCATCCGCACGGCCGCGATAGACGAGTTCGCGGAGCACGGCTACGGCGGCACCACGACGCGCCGGATCGCGGCGCGACTCGGCATGAGTCCCGCCGCGATGTATCCGCACTACGCGTCCAAGGAGGAGCTACTCTTCGCCATCGCCTACGAGGGACACGCCCTCGCCCTGCAGGTCGTCGAGAACGCTGACCGCCCCGATGCCGAGCCGTCCGTTCGGCTCGCCTCCGTCATCGGCCGCTTCGCCGCCTGGCAGGCGGAGAACCACCGATGGAGCCGGGTCATCCAGTACGAGCTGGCCGCGCTCGACCGCGAGCACTACCGCACGATCGTCGGACTACGACGGCAGACCACGCAGGTCGTGCGGGGTGTCGTGGACGACGGCCACGTCTCGGGCGAGTTCACCCTCCCGGATGCCGAAGGTGTCACTCTCGCCCTGATGTCGCTCTGCGTCGACGTGTGCCGTTGGTATCCCTCGGGCCGCTACGACGACGCCGCGACGATCAGCGACCTGTATGCCGATCTTGCCCTGCGTCTGGTCGGTGCCGTGCGTTAGCATCGTCGCCACCATCGGATCGGGGGGATCTACGTGGGCAGGGGGATATCGCGCCGCCGTCGACTCCTCGAGACGCGAGAGCATCGAGGGGGAGCTGTCGTCCATGTCCACGAATGACAACGTCGTCGACCGACTACTGGTGTCGCTCGGGGTCGACGCCCCAGCCCCCGACTCTGTCGCCCGCCGGCAGTCCAATTACGACGCGCTGGCCGCGCGTATCGACGCGGGAGTCGATCCCGAATACATCGCAGCATTCGAGAACTTCCACGGCATGGAGCATGCCGACATCCACCGGCTCGCCCAGAGCATCAATCCCGTCGCGATGACCACCCTGGCCACCGAATGGGCCGAACTCGGAAAGGGTTTCAGCCTCACCGTCGCGTGGGGAACGCTGATGATCCGCAAGCTCATCGGCCAACACTGGGAGGGTCCGGCGGCCGACGCCGCGATGGGCGCGACGGTGCGATTCGGCGAATCCGCACAACAGTTGTCCGATGCCGCACGCGCGACGTCCGAGAAACTCCGTATTGCCGCCGACGTCGGCGAACGGGTGCGAGCGTCCGTGCCTCCACCCACGGTGATTACGTCGTCGGTGCTGTACGCGCTCGATCCCGTCGCAGGTGCTGCTGCCGCCCGCCAGGAGGAAGCCGTTCGCGCCCAGGCCGTGCGGGTGATGGAAGCCCTCTACAAGCCGTACTACCGCGATTCCGGCACGGCGGTTCCGGTCCTGCCCTCCCCGTATGCCGCCACGACGAGTCGCGCCACGGAAGCATTCGTTCCCCAGGGTTACAGCACACCAGGTGTCGGCGGCGCCCGGACCGCCGGCGACCCGACGGGAATCCCGGGCGGGGACGGAGAACGTCCGGGTGGGCAGCCCGCCACGGAAGCGGAGAACCGTACGGACGCACCGTCGTCCGGTGAAGGCACGGACGGCCGGGCGGAAGGTACCGATTCGGCAGGTGGCGTGGGTTCGAACGAGTCCGCAGCGACCACTCCTGCATCCACCTCCCCGGCCGCGGGCGGCAACTCCGCGAGCCCGACCGGTCAGTCGTACGGTTCGCCACCCTCCGGGTCGGGCGGAGGTGTCGGCGGTGGCCTACCGGGCGCCGGGGGGGTCGGCTCTGCGGGCGCATCGCCCGCGGCGGGTCCCGCTCCGCTCGTCGCCGGAGCTGCGCCCGCCGGTGGTGTCGCCGGTGGGCCCGGTGCCGCCGCAGCGCGGGGTGCCGGCGCCCGTCCGTTCGGCATGATGCCGGGAATGATCCCGCCGGCCTCGTCCCGCGGCGACGAGCAGGACAAACGCGCGGCCGGTTATCTCGTCACCGGTGAGAACGGGAACGAACTGATCGGGTCGCTGCCCGACACCGCCCCGCCGGTTCTGGGGGCCTGAACGCTATGGACCGGCATCTCACACCCGACCGATTCCTGGCGGCGTGCACCGCCGCGGGCGGCGACGAGTTCCCCTTCCCACTGCGTTATCGCACCTCAGCGATATGGGAGGACGAGCACGCCGCGAACCTCCAGGCCGCCCGCACGTGGCTGCACGAGACACCCGACCCTGCCCTCGACGACGCGATGCGGATCCTGCTGATCGGGGAGGTCGCGGTGGAGGTCTACGGCCGCTCCACCGACCCGGCCTACGAGGTCTTCGTCCGTGCCGCCGCGACCGGCGAGCAGGCCGTCCTCGCCCGTCAGGCGCCTGCCGCAGGCGACATCCGCATCACCACGACCACCGACCTCGCGGGTGCGATCCTCGGGCACCTTCCGGTCGTGGCAGCGGGCCGCGAACACGCACGCACCGCCTCGAGCCGCGACGTGCTCGAGCCCTCCGAGTTCGGCGCGGTCCGGCGCCCTGCGGG
Organism: Rhodococcus sp. DMU2021; assembly: GCF_019641445.1. NCBI lineage: Bacteria > Bacillati > Actinomycetota > Actinomycetes > Mycobacteriales > Nocardiaceae > Rhodococcus > Rhodococcus sp. DMU2021. The sequence goes on along the minus strand of NZ_JAIFKB010000018.1, from coordinate 35,455 downwards.
TGGCACGCACGCAGAGTCGTTGCGCCGGTTGCTGCGTCGCGAACGCTCGGCCACCGGCAGCATCCGCATCCTGCGGTACTCGAATCCGGGGTACACACCCGTCGCCGACATCGGCTGGTTCGACGTCGTGGGCGACGGCCGGTATCTCTTCGTCCCCGGTCCCGACCTCCGCGTCGCACCGGGCACCGTCGACGCTTTCGTCCGGGAACTGTCGGCGCAACTGTCCCGGATGCGCAGGCCCTCGCACGAGGGTCGGAGCGGCGTTCTGCGACGCCAGTGATCCCTTCCCGAAGCGGCCGTTCGTCTAGGCTGGCGACATGACGGACCGGGACCGCACACCCGACGGCAGGCCGCAGAACGCGCGTCCGCGCGACGCCCTGGGGCGTCCGTTGCCGCCGGGCGAAGAAGGCGTCGAACGTGTTCCCGAAGACCTCGATCTGGATGTCGAGGAGACCATCGCCGAAGGTCAGCGTCTCCTCGACCACGGTTTTCCGTTCCATGCCCACGAGGTCTTCGAGGCAATGTGGAAGAAGGCACCACCCGAGGAACGTCCCCTGTGGCAGGGCCTCGCCCAGCTCGCCGTGGGGCTGACCCACCTGCTCCGGGGAAACCCCACCGGCGCGGAGTCACTGTTGAAGCAGGGACAGGCGCGGGTGCGGCACTACGAGGACGAACCGCCGTACCGGCTCGACATCGACGGCCTGGCGAGTTGGGCCGATCATCTGCTCACCGAGATCGCTCGCGACGAACCGATCCCCGCTCCCCCGACCCCGCGCCTGAGGATGCCCTGATGCCGACACTGCCCATGTTCCCGCTCGGCACCGCGCTGCTTCCCGGGTCCGACCTGCCGTTGCGCATCTTCGAGCCGAGGTACCAGCAACTCGTCCAGGACTGCACGGCATCGCCGGACGGCCCCCGCTTCGGAGTCGTCCTCATCGCCCGGGGACACGAGGTGGGCGGAGGCGAGCAGCGACACGACGTCGGCACCGTCGCGCGGATCATGGTCGACACCGACGTCGGTGCAGGTCGCCGCGAACTCGAATGCATTGCAGAGGAACGCATTCGCGTCGCCCGATGGTTGCCCGACGATCCCTACCCCATCGCCGAGGTGGAGCCCTGGCCCGACACCGATTCGGGGCCGGTGGATTTCGCCGCGATCACCGGACCGATGGGCCGGTTGTACGGGGTGCTTGACCGCCTCACGGGTGGCCGTGCTCCGTTGCCTCCCGCCACCACCGAACTACCGGAGGATCCCGGGGCGCGACTGTTCGCGCTCGCCCGGTACGTACCGATGGGCGAAGCGGACCGGTACGCGGTTCTCGCCGCACCGGGTCCGGCCGAACGTATGGCCGTGCTGCTCGAAGCGATCTCTACCGCAGTCGATCTCGCGGAATGGAAGCTGAAGGGCTGAGACGCGTGCGCCCACCCGGTGAGTGGGAACATCGCTCCGCCGGTCTCGCGGTAGCGGGCTAGGGTCCGGGACACCGTTCGTCCCCGACCGGAAGGCACCCGATGGACACCGTCGAACAACGGTTGGCCCGACTCGAAGCCCTCGAAGAGATCCGGATGCTCAAGCATCGCTACTTCCGGGCGTGCGACGCCAAGGACCCGGAGGCGATGCGCAGGTGCTTCGTCGCGCACGGCGCCGACATCTACTACGGACCGGCGCTGGGCAGCTTCGACGATGCCGACGCCCTGGTCGACATCTACTCCCGGATCGCTCTGGAACGGGTCGACGACCGCTACGTCGTGCTCGACATGCATCACGGCATGCATCCGAGCATCCACCTGACCGGGTCCGACACCGCGACCGGCGCCTGGACGCTGCGATTTCGGCAGGTGGATCTGCGTGCGCGCACCGAACGGGTCACCGCGCTCGACTACGACGACGACTACGTGGTCGAGAACGGCGAATGGAAGATCTCCCGCTGCCACGTGAAGGTGCTGTGGTCGATCCAGCGGGCTCTCATCGACGACGTGGAAGTGGTGCAGTGATGACAGAAACAAAGGTCGCGCTGGTCACCGGCGCGAGTCGCAGCGTCGGCAAGGGCATCGCGTGCGCGCTCGGCTCCGACGGCTGGACCGTCTATGTCACCGCCCGCGGCCGGGTCGGTGTCGACGGACCACTCGACCGCACCGCGGCGGAGGTCACCGAATGCGGGGGGCACGGCATCGCCGTGCAGTGCGACCACCGCGACGACGCGCAGATCCACGAACTCTTCCGCCGGATCGCCGACGAGCAGGATTCCCGGCTCGACCTGCTCGTCAACAACGTGTGGGCGTCACCGCCGGGATTCGCGGGATTCTCGGAACCGTTCTGGAAGCGCCCGATCAGCGACTGGGACAGCTTGATCGGCGTGGGTCTCCGCGCGCACTACGTCGCCTCCGTCGAAGCCGCGCAGCTGATGGTGCCGCGCAACAGCGGGATGATCGTCAACATCTCGTCGTTCGGCACCCGCGGCTACCTGCATTCGGTGCTGTACGGCATGTCGAAGGCGGGCCTGGACAAGATGGCCGCCGATATGGCCGTCGAACTCCGCGGCACCGGGGTGACCACCCTGTCGCTGTGGCCGGGGCTGGTGAAGAACGAGGCCATGCTCGCCCGCGGCATCGACAACTTCGAGGGCTTCTCGCTGGCCAACGCCGAGACACCGGAGTTCATCGGACGGGTGATCGTCGCGCTCGCGGCCGACCCCGAGGTGAACGCGCGCAGCGGTCGCACCCTCATCACCGCCGAAACCGCACTCGACTACGGCATCGTGGACGCCGAAGGCAACCAACCCGATTCACACCGGGACATCTTCGGGGGCGGGCCGTTGTTCTGACGACGACCGCGGCTGTCGGGAGGCGAAGCCAGGGGAGGTTGTGTGCGTCGGAACCGCGGAAGTCGCACACAACCTCCCCCTCGATTCGGCGGCCCGGACGAGGGGTGGTCGGAGCACCCTCGGAAGTCGTGTATGGTTGGACATGCAACGCGGGGTGGAGCAGCTCGGTAGCTCGCTGGGCTCATAACCCAGAGGTCGCAGGTTCGAATCCTGTCCCCGCTACCACCGACCGGCCCGGACTCACACGAGTCCGGGCCGGTTCTTTTGTGAATGCTCCTCGGCCTCGGTACGGCTCCCCCGGCCGCGCTCACCGAGTAGATTTCGCGGCAGAGTCTCTGCAGAGCGGGAGGGTGTGATGGCCAAGCGCGCAATCGTCGCCGATCGACCACGAACTCCCCGCTGGCTCCGGCCCACGATCGTCGGTGTTCTGCTGGCCGTCGCCTTCTATCAGATGTCGGGCTGGCTCTTCCACAATCTGAAGGGTTTCCTCGGCCTGCTGTTCCTGGCGTGGTTGTTCAGCATCACCATCGAACCGATCGTCGACCGCCTCGAACGGTTCGGGATGCGTCGCGGTGCCGGCACCGGCCTCGTGCTGTTCTCCCTGATCGCACTCACCATCGGGTTCTTCGCGGTGTTCGGCACGCTCCTGTTCGACCAGATCGCCCAGTTGCTCACCACACTTCCGGATGCGCTCACACGCATCACCGATTGGGCGAACCGCACCTTCGACACCAACTTCAAGACCGGGGACGAGCTGTTCAAGATCACGCCCGATACGGTTCGCGATCTAGCGCAACGGTTCACGCCCGGTGTCCTCGGCGTCCTCAGCACTCTGGTCGGTGCCCTGTTCCAGATCCTGACGATGCTGCTGTTCGTCTTCTACATGTCGGCCGAGGGGCCGAAGATGCGCCGGACGATCGCGAGCTGGTTCCCGGCCCGGCAGCAGCAGCTGATCGCGAACGTGTGGGAGACCTCGGTGGAGAAGGCCGGCGGCTATGTCGTCTCCCGGTTGATCCTCGCCGCCGCGGCGTCGATCTTCACCGGAATCTTCTTCCTCATCATCGGGGTTCCGTACTGGCTGCCCCTCGCGATCTGGACCGGGGTGGTCTCGCAGTTCATCCCCACCCTCGGCACCTATCTCGCGATCGGGCTCCCCGCGCTCATCGCCGCGGTGCAGCAACCGCTCGACGGCGTGTGGGTGATCGCCTTCGGCACGGTCTACCAGCAGATCGAGAACTATGTGCTGCACCCGCGCATCACGGCCCGCACGGTGTCGATCCACCCGGCGGTGGCGTTCGGTTCGGTGATCGTCGGCGCCACCCTGTTCGGCCCGGTGGGGGCTCTGGTGTCCGTGCCGGTGGTGGCGATCCTGCAGGCGCTGGCCGAGTCGTTCGGGCACCGCTACGAACTGATCCCGGAGGTGGGTGGAGAGGAACCGGAACCCGACGCCCCGGAGCTCACGGCAGACAACGACGACTACGACTGAGAGACGAGAGGGCCGGGCGTGAGATCTTCTCGCGCCCGGCCCCGTCGTCGTCCGATCAGACGATCAGCTTCGCCGCCGTCGCAGCGACGACGTCCTCGGTGGTCACGCCGGGTGCCGTCTCGACGAGCTTCAGTCCCTCGTCGGTGACGTCGATGACCGCGAGGTCGGTGATGATGCGCTGCACGCATCCACGACCGGTGAGCGGCAGGACGCACTCCTCGAGGATCTTCGGGTCGCCCTTCTTGGTGACGTGATCCATCATCACGATGACGCGCTTGGCGCCGTGGACGAGGTCCATCGCGCCGCCCATGCCCTTGACCATCGCACCGGGCACCATCCAGTTGGCGATGTCGCCCTTGGCGGAGACCTGCATCGCGCCGAGGACGGCGACGTCGATCTGGCCGCCGCGGATCATGCCGAACGACTGCGCCGAGTCGAAGTACGACGCGCCGGGGATCGCGGTGATCGTCTCCTTGCCGGCGTTGATGAGCTCGGGGTCGAGTTCGTCCTCGGTCGGGTACGGGCCGACGCCGAGCACACCGTTCTCCGAGTGCAGGATGACCTCGACGCCGGATTCGAGGTAGTTCGGCACGAGGGTGGGCATGCCGATTCCGAGGTTGACGTATTGGCCGTCCTCGAGTTCCTTGGCGACGCGTGCCGCCATTTCCTCGCGGGTCAGCCCCTTCTTCGTTGCCTGTGTCATGAGCGCACCGTCCGGTTCTCGATGCCGACCTCGACGGGGCCGACGTGTACGACACGCTGCACGTGGATGCCGGGCGTGTGGATTTCGTTGGGGTCGAGTTCGCCGGGTTCGACGAGGTGCTCGACCTGCGCGATCGTGATGCGACCCGAGGCGGCGGCCGGCGGGTTGAAGTTGCGGGCGCTTGCTCGGTAGACGAGGTTGCCGTGGCGGTCGCCCTTCCAGGCGTGCACGAGCGCGTAATCGGCGACGATGCCGCGTTCGAGCACGTAGGTTTCGCCGTCGAACTCCCGGGTCTCTTTCGGCTGCGACGCGAGGGCGATGCCGCCGTGACCGTCGTAGCGCAGCGGGAGTCCGCCTTCCTCGACGGCCGTGCCGACACCTGCCGGGGTGAAGAAGGCGGGGATGCCCGCACCACCGGCGCGCAGGCGCTCGGCGAGCGTGCCCTGCGGAGTGAGTTCGACTTCGAGTTCACCGGCGAGGTACTGGCGCGCGAACTCCTTGTTGGAGCCGACGTACGACGAGATGGTGCGGCGGATGCGGCCCTTCTCGAGCAGCAGGCCGAGCCCGAAGCCGTCGGTACCGCAGTTGTTGCTGACGGTCTCGAGGTCGGTGGCGCCTTGATCGAGCAACGCGTTGATGAGGATCTCGGGGATGCCGACCAGACCGAACCCTCCGACAGCGATCGTGACGCCGTCGGGGATGTCGGCTACGGCCTCGGCGGCGGAGGCAACGACTTTGTCCATGTGTGCCACGATACCCTCAGGTGTACGTCATGTGAACTCCCGTCCGCAATGCGAACAAATCCGCGTAGGATCGTTGCGCACGCAGAACGGCCGCACTAGCCTGTTCGCATAGCGTCCATCCGTCCACATAGCGAACGTTTCGGATCGGAGGTCCGTGTCCCCCCCATCCCCCGACCCCGGATATCGGGGTCCGCTGTTCGATCCCGTCTTCGGCGCGGACGAACTCGGCGTCGCCCTGTCGGATCGCGCGTGGATCGGTGCCCTGCTCGACGTGGAGGTCGCGCTGACCCGCGCGGCCGCCTCACTCGGCCGTGTCAAGAACACCCACGCCGACGCCGTCGCGACAGCCGCGGCCTCGCTCGCCGAAGAACTCGATCCCGCCGACCTCGGTCGACGGTCCGCGGCGGGGGGCAACGCCGTCATCCCCCTGGTCTCCCTGCTACGCGAGCGCGCCGACGCCCCTGCGCGCGCCGTGCACGTCGGCGCGACCAGCCAGGACGTGCTCGACACCGCGCTGATGCTGCTCGCCCGCCGCGCAGGAGGGATCGCCCTGGCGAACCTGCGCTCCGCAGCCGACGGCGCAGCCCGCCTCGCTGCCACCCATCGCGAGACACCGATGGTCGCGCGCACGCTCGGCCAGCAGGCACTGCCGACCACCTTCGGCGCGCTCGCCGCCGGCTGGCTCCTGTCCCTCGACGACGCCGCCGGCGCACTCGACCGCGTGTTGTCCGCCCTACCCGCCCAGTACGGCGGAGCCGCCGGCACGCTCGCCGCCGTCCATCCCGACGGTTTCGCGTTCGCCGACGCGGTCGCCGACCTGCTCGGGCTCGCGCGTCCCGTCGCGCCGTGGCACACCGCCCGCACCCCCGTCACGACCCTCGCGGGCACACTCGGTGTCGCCGCGGGCGCGGTCGCGAAACCCGCCACCGACGTCGTACTCATGGCGAGCACCGAGTTCGGTGAGGTGAGCGAGGATGCGCCCGGCGGTTCGTCGGCCATGCCGCACAAGCGCAATCCCGTCGCGGCGATCACCGCGCGCGCCGCTGCCCGGCGCGTTCCCGGTCTCGTCTCGACGATCCTGTCGTCGACCGACCACGAGTTCCAGCGGGCCGCCGGCGCCTGGCACGCCGAATGGGAGACCCTCGCCGACATCCTGCGCCTCACCGGCGGTGCCGCGCACCAACTCTCGACGAGCCTGAACGGTCTGCACGTCCACACCGACGCGCTCGACCGCAATCTCGCGCTCACCGGAGGGGCGATCCTCGCCGAGAAGGTCACGGCCGCACTCGCCGAACACACCGACGACGCCCGCTCGATCGTCACCGATGCGGCGGTCGCCGGTAGGTCGCTCGACGAGGATCCCGCCATCACCGCACACCTCGACCCGCAGGACGTGCGCGAACTTCTCGATCCCACGCGCTATCTCGGCCATGCCGCAGACATCGTCGATCGCGTTCTCGCCCGTCACGACAGCACGAACCGAACCACAGGAGATGCCCGATGACCGTCACGCTCAACTACGAACAGTACGGCGACCCCACGAAGCCGACCGTCCTGTTCCTCGGTTCGCTGGGTTCGGACCTGTCGATGTGGGGACCGCAGATCCACGCCCTGGCGACCGACTGGAACGTCGTCGCGGCCGACCATCGCGGGCACGGCGCATCGCCGGCGCCGTCCGGTCCCTACACGATCGAGGAACTCGCCGGTGACGTCGTCGCCCTGCTCGACTCGCTCGAACTCGGCGCCGTGCACTACGTCGGCCTGTCGCTCGGCGGTGCCGTCGGGCAGTGGCTCGCGGCGCATCACCCCGAGCGCGTGCGCACGCTGACGCTGCTGTGCACCTCGCCGGCCTTCCAGCCCGCCCAGCCCTGGTACGACCGGGCGGCATCGGTCCGCAACGACGGCCTGGCCTCGATCGCCGATTCGATCGTCTCGCGGTGGTTCACTCCCGAACTGGCCGAACACGATCCGGAGCTCGTCGCCCGCCACGTCGAGATGGTGAAGGGCACCACCGACGAGGGCTACGCCGCGTGTTGCGAGGCACTGGCGACCTGGGACGGCCGTCCCGACCTCGCCCGGATCGTCGCGCCCACCCTGGTGATCGCCGGTGAGCAGGACCCCGCCACCCCGCCATCGACGATGCAGCAACTGGCCGACGGAATCGCCGACTCCACCTTCCACGTCCTCTCCCCCGGCGCACACCTCGCCAACGTGGAGCAGGCAGGACGGGTCACGAAGCTGATCCGCGAGCACATCTCGTCGCGCGTCACGCCGTCCGCCGCACACCGCACCGCGGCGTTCGAGGAGGGTCTGCGGGTGCGCCGATCCGTCCTCGGTGACGCACACGTCGACCGGTCCATCGAGTCGGCCACCGAATTCACCCGGCCCTTCCAGGATTTCATCACCCGCACCGCGTGGGGAGACATCTGGGCGCGTCCGGGTCTGGACCACCGCACCCGCCGGCTGTTGACCCTCGCGATCCTCACCGCGGTCGGCAACGAGCACGAACTCGACATGCACATCCGTGCAGCCCTGCGCGCCGGGATCGATCCCGACGACCTCGTCGAGGTCTTTCTGCACACCGCAGTCTACGCGGGTGTCCCCAACAGCAACCGGGCATTCGCGCTCGGCAAGCAGGCACTCGCCGACACCGAGGGAGGTGCGGGCTCGTGAGCACTCCCGACGTCACCGCCCCCGAGGTCGTTCGCGAGAACCCCGGGGCGTCGCCCGATTACGTACAGTCGCTGGCACGTGGCCTGTCGGTCATCAAGGCCTTCGGTGCGCACGCCCAGCGGCAGTCGCTCTCCGACGTCGCCCGCGCGACCGGACTCACCCGCGCTACTGCGCGCCGATTCCTGTTGACTCTCATCGAACTCGGTTACGTCCGCACCGACGGATCCCAGTTCTGGCTCACCCCACGGGTGCTCGAACTCGGCTACAGCTACCTGTCGGCACTGACGCTGCCGGAGGTCGCGCGACCCCATCTCGAGGCGCTCGCCGAGAAAGTCAAGGAATCGACCTCGGTGTCGGTGCTCGACGGCACCGACGTCGTCTACGTCGCACGAGTTCCCGTCAGCCGCATCATGACCGTCACCATCACCCTCGGCACCCGTTTCCCCGCCTACGCGACCTCCATGGGACGGGTACTGCTCGCCGGTTTGAACGACGACGAACTCGACGCCTACCTCGCGCGCGCCGAATTCGCTCCCATCACCGGCAACACCGTCACCACCGCCGAGGAATTGCGCGCCGAGATCGCCACGGTACGACGCAACGGATACTGCATCGTCGACCAGGAACTCGAGGAGGGCCTGCGCTCGCTCGCCGCGCCCATCCGCGATGCGTCGGGAACCGTTGTGGCGTCGGTGAACCTGTCGACCCACGCGGCCCGCTACCGGATGGAGACCGTGCACGACGAGCTCGTCCCGGCGTTGCTCGCCACCGCCGGAGCGATCTCCACCGATCTCGCCCGCACCCAGACCCACCAGTGAACAACCCCGATCGAGGTACATCATGACCGACGTAGTGATCTGCGAACCCCTGCGCACCCCGGTAGGTAGGTTCGGCGGCGTCCTGAAGGACATCGCCCCCGAGGATCTCGCGGCCACCGTCATCCGCGAACTCGTCGCCCGCACCGGTATCACCGGTTCCGACATCGACGACGTCTTCCTCGGCCAGGCCTCCCCCAACGGTGAGGCCCCCGCCCTCGGCCGCGTCGCCGCCCTCAACGCCGGCCTCGGGGTGAACGTTCCGGGCCTGCAGGTCGACCGTCGCTGCGGCTCGGGTCTGCAGGCGATCGTGCAGGCCGTCATGCAGGTGCAGACCGGCGCGAGCGACCTGATCCTCGCCGGCGGCGCCGAATCGATGAGCCAGGCCGAGTTCTACGCCACCGGCATGCGCTGGGGCGTCAAGGGCGAAGCCGTCGCTCTGTCCGATCGCCTGGCCCGTGCCCGCGTCACCGCCGGCGGACGCGACTTCCCCGTGCCCGGCGGCATGATCGAGACCGCCGAGAACCTGCGCGCCGAGTTCTCCATCAGCCGTGAGGACCAGGACGCCCTGGCCGTGCAGTCGCACCAGCGGGCCGTCGCCGCGCAGAAGAACGGTGTGTTCGCGCAGGAGATCGTGTCCGTGAGCGTGCCGCAGCGCAAGGGCGATCCGCTCGTCGTCGACACCGACGAGCACCCCCGCGCCGACACCTCGATGGAGACCCTCGCCAAGCTGCGCCCGATCCGCGGCAAGATCGACCCCGAGTCCACCGTCACCGCCGGCAACGCCAGCGGCCAGAACGACGGTGCCGCCCTCGCGATCGTCACCACCACAGAGAAGGCCGCCGCGCTGGGTCTGCGTCCGCTGGCCCGCCTCGCAAGCTGGGCGGTGGCCGGTGTGCCGCCGCGCACCATGGGCATCGGCCCGGTGCCCGCCAGCGAGAAGGCGCTCGGCCGCCTCGGACTGACGCTCGCCGACATGGACGTCATCGAACTCAACGAGGCGTTCGCCGCACAGGCCCTGGCCGTCACCCGCTCGTGGGGCATCGAGGCCGACGACTCGCGCCTGAATCCCAACGGCTCCGGCATCTCCCTCGGACATCCGGTGGGCGCGACCGGCGGACGCATCCTCGCCACCCTGCTGCGCGAACTCGATCGTCGTGAGGGTCGCTACGGACTCGAGACGATGTGCATCGGCGGCGGCCAGGGGCTCGCCGCTGTATTCGAACGCATCGCCTGACGTGACCTACGGTGCTCGCGACGCGATCCCCGTCGCGAGCACCGTACAGTCCGTACGCTCGTGATCATGAGCGAAGTTCAGATAACTCCCCCGACCGAAGCCCCTGCTCCGCCCACGACACGAGCCCGGACCCTCGCGCGTTATCTGCTGGCCGCCTCACTCGTCTTCGCCGGACTGAGCCATCTCTTCTGGGCCCGCAAGGACTTCCAGGCGCAGGTGCCCGACTGGGTGCCGATGGACAAGGACGGCGTGGTCATGGTGTCCGGCGGTGTCGAGATCATGCTCGGCGCCGGACTCGCCGTGGCGAACCGCGACCGCGTCCGTGTCGGCCGCCTGGCCGCACTGTTCTTCGCCGCCGTCTTCCCGGGCAACATCGCCCAGTATCTCGGCAAGCGCAGCGCCTTCGGTCTCGACACCGACCGTAAGCGCCTGATCCGCTTGTTCTTCCAGCCCGTGCTCGTCCTGTGGGCCCTGTGGTCCACCGGAACCCCCCGACGCTGACGCGGCCGGCGCCGGAGGGCGGACCTGGTGCCCGTTACTCCGGCGCGACCCGCACGAGCATCTTCCCGAAGTTCTTTCCTTCGAGCATGCCGATGAACGCCTCCGGGGCGTTCTCGAGTCCGTCGACGATGTCCTCGCGATACTGGAGCTTTCCGTCGCGGACCCATGCCGAGGCTTCACGCAGGAAGTCGCCGTACATCTCCTTCACGAACTCGCTCTGGATGAAGCCGCGGATCGTGAGGCTCTTGGTGAGGATCGAGTTGAACAGTCCCGGAAGACGGTCCTTGCGGTTGAGGTCAGCACCGTTGTACTGCGCGACCAGACCGCACACCGGGATTCGCGCATAGGTGTTGAGCAGCGGCCACACCGCCTCCTGGACGGGGCCGCCGACGTTCTCGAAGTACACGTCGATACCGTCGGGCACCGCCTCCGCCAGCTTGTAGGCGAAGTTCGGGTCGCGGTGGTCGATCGCCGCGTCGAAACCGAACTCGTCGATCAGTGCGCGGCACTTCTCCGGGCCGCCGGCGATACCGACCGCGCGGGCGCCCTTCAGCTTCGCGATCTGCCCCACCGCCGATCCCACGGGCCCGGTGGCGGCAGCGACGACGACGGTCTCACCCTTCTTCGGCTGCCCGATCTTCAGGAGCCCGGAATAGGCTGTGAAGCCGGGCATTCCGAGGACTCCCACAGCGGTGGAGATCGGTGCGGCCTGCGGATCGAGCTTACGAACGGTGGAGCCGTCGAGGACGGCATGCGACTGCCAGCCGGCTCCGGCCAGCACGTAGTCGCCCGGCTCGAGGCCGTCGTACCGCGATTCGACGACCTGGCCCACCGTTCCGGCGACCATCACGTCCCCGAGTTCGACGTGCGCGGCATACGACTTCGCTGTGCTCATCCGACCGCGCATGTACGGGTCGAGGGACAGGTAGACGACGCGCAGGAGGATCTGGCCGTCGCCGACCTCGGGCAGATCCACCGTCTCGAGACGGAAGTTGTCGGCGGTGGGCGCCCCCTCCGGGCGCGATGCGAGAACGATGCGGGTGCTCTGACTCGTCGTGGCTTCACTCATGCCGACAGTGTGCCGCATGCGCTGGCGTCCTAAACGCCGCGCGGAGGCACCCCGGCAGGCACGATGCCGCGCCTGAGGTGGTCCCGATCAGGCGCTGTGCTGCACCTCGCCGCGAGGCACCTGGTAGTTCGAGAACAGCTGCGAGTGGATGACCTCGGTGAAGGACGGTCCGTCCTGCTCGACCCGGACAGGACGGCGAGTGGACGAAGCGGTGCGCGAAGCACCCATCTGTGACGTGGAGCGGATCGCCATGTCGATCTCCTCTCGGAAGGCGGGGAGAGGTGGCCACCGGCACCGTGCAGAAGGTGCAAATCGGGTGAGCGACCCCTTGGGAAATACATATACCCCGTCGATGCCCGATATGCACCTGTCGATTTCGGCGCGCCGCACACCGCCCCCGCCTGCAGCCCCAGGGGGTTACCCGTCGACCTCGTTGCCCTCGGAGGTCGGAAGCACCCGGATCGGCACACTCGTGGCCGAGTTCGATGCCCCCACCCAGCCGCTCAACGTCGCGGCCGGAACGCAGGCCCGCACGGCGATCGTGCGAGTACCTCCGGGCGGCAGGTGGAACCAGGAATCCTGCAGGTCACCGCCGGTGATGTCGAGATGCACGTACTGTGCCGCACTCTCGGTCCGCACCTCCACACTCCACCCGTCCGGGACGGGTCGAGCGGTCGCCGCGAGACCGATCCCGCGCTCGACGGGACGTGCCGGACCACCCACGAGATACACCGACTCCGCCAACACTGCGCCGGTGTGGTCGACCAGTCGGGCGGTCGCCGTGTCGAAAGTGCGCGGCCCGAATCGATACGCAAAATTGACATCGGTGAAACCGCCCGTCACCGCGGCCCACGAGAACACCCGGGTCTCGTGCGGTTCGAGACGCAGCGGCACCGACACGTCCACCGGTACCGCACCGGAGGGCGTATGGGCCTGTAACTGCAGCGTGACGTCGAGGATCTCGGCGGTGTCGTTGATCGCGTCCACGCGCAGGCCGTCGAGCCCGTCGTCGGTGAGGAGCACGGTGACGGGGGCGAACACCCGTGCCAGGACCCACCACGGCGCCTTCGGGTTCCCGTCGGCGTCGAGCACGCCCCACCCGGCACCCCGCTGCAGGTCGCGGGCGGAGAGGATCAGGGCACCGCGACATCCTGATCCGGATCGTCGCCAGTACTGCAGTACCTCGGTGAACGCTTCGCAGATCGCTGCCCGTCCGAGCGCGAGATATCGCGTGGGATCCACCCACCGCACCTCGGCGGGGTCGACCCCGAAGATCGTGCGCACATAGTGGTCTCGCACGTCCTCGAAGTCCCACGACGCCCCGTTGTCGCGCGGCACAGCCGCCTTCCATCGTGGATGGTGACCCGCGACATTCACACTGCCGAACTCGGCCTCGATCGCCATGTCGGAAGGCGGAATCGAGAACGCGAGGCATTCGGCGGCGAAGCGCACGCCGGCGGCACGCACGTCGCCGAGGGGACGGCGGTAACCCCCGACACCGAAGTAGTGCGCCACACCCGAACCCACTGCGATCGGCAGTACGTCGCTGCGCGGGGGCGCGGATGGTGACGACGACACCCACACCGTGCCCGGTAGCTCACGGTCGACGATTGCGGGCAACCAGTCGTCGATCGCCGGGATGGATGCCTCCATCAGTCCGAGCATGGCAGGTTGCTGCTCGGTCTCGCTGCCCCCACACATCACCACAGGTGCCGGGTTCCCGCCCCATCGGCGCGCCAGCGCACGGATCTCGTCCTCGAGCAGCGAGCGGAAGTGCGGATCGTCGGGCGGGTCGGTGGTGGCGAGCATGACGTCCTGCCACACCATGATGCCCAGTTCCGCACACGCCGAGTAGAACTCGTCGTCCTCGTAGACCATCGTGCCGGGGATGCGGATCGTGTCCACGCCCGCCGACACGCAGCGTTCGAGGATGCGCCGGGTTGCGCTCGGGTCGTTCAGCGAGATCGGATCGGTCGGTGTCCACACCAGGCCGCGGCAGAAGACGTCGACGTCATTGATCCGTAAGCCGAACCCGTCGCCCGGTGAGCGCTCGACCGACCGGAATCCGATGTTCCCCAGCGTGATTCGTTGCCCATCCAGAATCAGATGTGCGGCGTACAGGTGGGGGGCGCCGTAGGTGTGCGGCCACCACCGTTCCACCTCGGGGAGCGTCACCTGCATGTGCACGCGTGCTGTCCCGTCCGGCCCGTATTCGGGTCGGACGTGCACCGTCGCCCCTCCGATCTCCACAGTCACCTCGGGGACGGCGGTGCCGGCCAGCACGAGATCGGCGTCGACGATCCCGTCGGATCCCCGCAGAGCTGTCCGTATCCCACGTTCCAGCACAACGGGCTCACCGGAATCGACGAGACGCACGGGACGCCACGGACCGACCGGCGCCGGAGCCCCCGCGTACACCGGGGCTCGCCCGAGCATGGTGGTGCGGAACCACCGCAATCCTTGGGCCGACACGAGCGACGAACGCCACCGTCCGCGTGGCCGACGCTTGCGGAGAGCAGCGTCGAGCGAGGCGCACCGGACCGCGATCCGCATCGTCGACGGCAGGTAGCCGAGGACGACGGTCAGCGGCACGAACATCGATTCCGACGTCGCGACGAGTGTGCCGTCGACCCACACGTCCGCGAGTGTCGCGAGCCCGTCGAAGGTCAGACGCCACGGTCCGTCGCCGGACACCTCGACGTCGGTGACGAACCACCAGTCGTCGCTGTCGGGAGACGACACCCTGGCCGCCGCGACTCCCTCGGATTCCCGGATCGCGCCTGCCGCCGTCCCGGGTATACGGACCGGCAGCCAAGGACCGTCCGCCGGAAAGTCACCGGGGTGCTCGACTGCCCCGGGAGCGACACGGAGACAACGCCATCGCGCATCGTGCAGGAGATCCATGTGCGTCGAATCCTGTCACCGCACCCCGGCGGCGCGGACGACGGTCGCCATGGCGTCCTCCCAGGCAGCGGCCATCGCTATCAGCTGGTCGCCGGGGTCGACATTGCGGCCGCGTGCCGCACGCGCCATCCGGAACTGCACGCTCTTCGCGCCCTCGGCGACCGCGCGGAATCCGTCGGCTGCGGCAGCCGCACCGGGGTATCCGCGACCGTCCATGTAGACGCTGACGTCCGCGGCAAGTTCGGCGGTGGCACCGCACTGACGGAGCACCCCGAACGTCCACGGATGGAAGACGTCCATCCCTCCGGTGCGAATCGGGTCGATGTCGGCGAGCACCCGCTCGCCGAGCGCGCGCACCGGATTCGAGCCGGCGCGCATGCGCAGGTGCCGGAGCACCACGGTGTCGAAGACGTCGCACTGCGGTTGTGCCGCGTCGAGGCGCACCTGTTCGAGATAGGGAGGCCAGGTGGGTACCGGCTCGTCGAGGCCGAAGACTCCGCGGAAGTCCTCACCGGTGAGAACGTGATAGCCGCTGTTGTGGAAATACTCGAGCGTCCCGCTGTCGCGATCGATGAGATTGGGCACGATCGTCGTCTTCGAACGACTCTCCCGGTAACCGGTTCCCTCGGTGTCGGGCAACCAGAAGGCGTCCACCTCGATCGTCGACAGCAGTCCGGCGGCGGCATTGTCCTCGAGGTGATCCACGGGGCGGCGCCAGACGTTCATCTCCGCGACGTCGATCCCGTACAGCGCCAACAGATCCTCGGGGCGGAACTTGAGGAAGGTCCATTGGGCGCCGTCGAACCGGGCCGAGAACGCGCACGCGGCAGCGGGGACCGGATCGTGGCCGAGCGAATGCAGCACCTCTACCCACAGGTCGACGTAGCAGTTGGTCTCGGTCCAGATCCGGTCGGCAGCGTGCACGAAGTGCGGCGAGTACCCGTCGACGCGGACGTCGATGAGCCGATCGCTCACGGGAACAGCCTGTCGCGTACCGGTGCGGGCCAGCGGTCGACGTCGAGTCCGTGGGTCCGCAACAGCGCCAGGGCGATCCGCTCCATTCCGAATCCGACGCACGCGCTGTGCGCGACTTCGCCGTCGGCAGTGCGGATCTCGAAGGTCTCGCCGAAGTGCTCGCGGTGGCAATTGCACGAGACCACGGCGGTGCCGTCGTCGAGGTCGCCGTAGAGCCGGACCGTCAGCTCGGTCTTGAGGTTCTCGATGCGCTGGTTGACGGCCAGCATGCGCCCGGCCCGCCCGAAGAACGGGTCGTTGGCAGGTACAGCGGTCGCGTCGAGGCCCAGCGAGTCGAGCACCTCGAGTCCTCGCTCCACCCAGGAATCACGATGCTGCGCAGCGTCGTTCTCGGTACCGATACGCACGAACTCGTGCATCCGGAAGGCCTGCATGCGAGCGGGGTCGACGGCCGGCTCGTGCCGGAAGCAGTAACCGAGAACGTCGAGCAGTTCACCGCCCTCACGCAGCGTACCGGTGTACCGCGAGTAGGCGGGATGGCATGCGGCGGAGACGAGCACGGTGTCGGCGGGTTCGAGCCACGGATCCCACGCCTCGCCCTTCGACCGCGCGGCGAGCAGTTCGGCGTGCTCGGCGTTGCTGCCCGTAAAGGTGTTCACCGCTCCGGTCAGGTGCGGGAAGGAGGCGATGTAGTCGGTGCGCTCGAAACTCGTCCGCGGGAAGACCGGCGGGAAGCGCAGGCGCGTCGCGGCCCGGCCCGGACCTGCCGCGACCACCACGCGGTCGATGCCGTCGACGATGTCCTCGAAGACACCCGACCGACCGTAGAGGCCGGGAACACCGGTCTCCACGAGCAGTTCGGCCTCGAGCAACTGCTGCTGGAAGTCGAGGCGGGCACGCTCGAGCTCGGACAGCTCGTCGGTTGCGGTGCTGGCAATGGCTGCACTTGTCACAGCGTCCCCCGGTAGGCGATCGACAATTGGGCCGAGTTGTTCATGATGCGGTCGTTGTTGACCATCACGGCGGCACCGTGCGCGTCGCGCAGGTGGCGGCCGAGTGAGTACTGCGAATCCTCGCGGTATCCGGCGATCCCGCAGATGAGCATCGCGCGGTTCACCAGATCCACGACGAGCGTGGACGCAGTGACCTTGAGGTTGTTCATGGCGAGCGAGAAACCCATGCCCGACATCGATTCCTCCTGCGCCGACGCGGCGGCGTCGAACCGGGCGGCGGACGCGGCGACGAGATCGGAGAACTGCTGGTGCACGGCGGCCGCTTCGGCGAGTCGCAGCGCACCGGGCGGGGTGACCCCCGGGCTGCGGCGGGCCGCCGAACGCACGAACGAGCGGGCCTTCTCCAGCGCCGCGTCGGCGATTCCGAGCCACACCGCCGACCACACACTGTGTGAGACGGGAAGCATGGTGCGCGAGGAGATCTCGGCGTAGGCCGTGCCGACCACGAGATCGGCGGACGTCGTGGCGGTGAGGACGAATCCGGGGCTGCACGTACCGCGCAGCCCGAGGGTGTCCCAGCTGCCGGTGGGTTCGAGGGTCACGTCGTCGCGTCGGCACACGACGAGCACCTGGTCGCTGGGCGGGCTGTCGGCGGTGCGACGCGCGGTCACCAGGATCGCGTCGGCGTACTCGCCGTACGAGATGACCGGCGCGTTCTTCGTCAGCGTGACGGTGTCGCCGTCGCGGGCCACGGCGCAGACGCTGCTGCGCACGTCGCCACCGGTGCCGAGTTCGGTGGTCGCCGAAGCGATCAGGTAATCGTTCGCCACCGCTTCGGCGACGAAGGTGGCCAGACCGGGAGTGGAGTGATGCACCAGCGACAGGATCTGCGTCTGGTGCATCGCGAAGATCATCGCGGTGGAGGCGCAGTACCGGCCGAGGATTCGCGCGACGGCGCACAGCTCACCGAGGGATGCTCCCTCCCCACCCTGATCGACGGGGACGGCGCAGTTCAGCAGCTTGTGGGTGCGCAGCGCGTCGACTGCCTCGTGCGGGAACCGTCCCTCACGATCCACCGCGGCGGCCGCGGGGCCGGCGCTCTCGCGTCCGACGAGTTCGGCACGGGCGAGCAGCGACAGCCCGGCCTTCTCCGCGACGGTGAGGGGCGCGGACGTCGACGTCACGCGACGCCCAGTTCCGTCAACGCCGACCTGATGGCGCCGACGCTCGCGAAGGTGCTCTTGCGCAGCAGTTCGTCGGGGAATTCCACGTCGAAGGCGTCTTCGAGGGCGAGCATCACGTTCACGCTGGCGTGCGATGTCAGGCCGAGCTCGTAGAGGTCGGCGGCGGGGTCGAGCGCCGTGCTGTCGACCGACAGCTTCGCGTGCTCACCGAGGACCTTGCGGATCACCTGCTCCGTCATGGGTGTTCTCCAGTTTCTGCTTCGTCGACGCGGGTCGCCACGACCGTCGCGATGGCGTATTCGGACTCGTGGGAGATCGAGACCTGTATGTCGGTCACCTGTTCATCTCGCGCCAGGGCGGCCGCGTTACCGGCCAGTACGACAGCGCATCCGCCCCAGTCCGCGCGGCGGATTTCGATGGCCTGCCAGGGAACCGCGTGCTCGCGCGGACGCAGGACCTTCATGACGGCTTCTTTCGCGGCGAAGCGCGCCGCGAGGCGTTGGGCGCGCCCCGGTCCGGTGCATACGTCCAGCTCGTGCGGGGTGAACACACGCTGCAGGTAGCGGTCGCCGAACCGGTCGATGCTCGACGCGATGTCTCGGACGGTGACGACATCGCAGCCGACACGTGTCGTCGCGACGCGGGGGCCGCTGCCATCGTTCATGGTCACTCCTCGGGATGCGCTGCACACGGTAGCCGCAGGTCGGCCGATGTACACCAGCCGAACGTCTCTGGCTTGCAGGACATCCCGGAAATCACCCCGACTTTCACCCGCCGGGCGCGTCGGTTCACGTGGTGAACCGGGGCTCGCCACCGCAACACGCGGCGTCGATCCCGGTTCGGCGCGTCAACGACGAAAGGCCCCGACCGGGTGGTCGGAGCCTTTCGAGGATCTGAAGTTATGCGGACGTCCGCACGGGTTCCTTGTCGCTCTCCGGCTCGTCCTTCGCTGCCGGCTCCTCCTTCTCCGCAGCGGGCACCGGGACGGCGTCCTGCGCATAGTAGAAGTGGGGGCGGCGGTGTCCGAGGAAGGAACCGCACCACGACATGACGGCGATGTAGCGGTTGCGGAAGCCAACCAGGTAGACGAGGTGGACGGCGAGCCACAGCACCCACGCGATGAAGCCGGTGAGCTCGATCTTCCCGACCCGCGTGATGGCGCGGAACCGGTTGATGATCGCCATGCTTCCCTTGTCCTTGTACTGGAACGGGGTGCCCATCGCGACCTTGCCGGTGATCATCTTCGCGACGTGCCGGCCACCCTGCATGGCGAACGGCGACTGCGCCGGCAGGTTGTCGAGGGTGACCATGTCGCCGATGGCGAAGATGTTGTCGCTGCGGCCGACGGTGAAGTCGGGATCGACGAGCAGGCGTCCGCCGCGGACCGTCTCGCAGCCGGTGCGCTCGGCGAGTACGTCGGCGAAGTCGTTGGCCTGGATGCCTGCCGACCAGATGATGGTCTCCGCGGTGAGGCGGCGGGTCTCCTCGGTCGTGGGCGTGGTGAGCGTGGCACCGTGCTCGTCGATGTCGGTGACCATCGTGCCGAGGACGACGTCGACACCGCTCTTCTCGAGCGACTCCTTGGAGTACTCGCTGAGCTTGCCACCGAACGGGGGCAGAACCTTGTCTGCGCCCTCGACGAGCGTGACGGTGACGTCGTCGGCGCGGATGTTGCCGATGTTCTCGGCGAAGTAGCGCTGCGCGAGCTCCTTGATCTGTCCCGCGAGCTCGACGCCCGTCGGGCCGGCGCCTACGACGATGAAGCTGAGCAGGTTCTTCCGACGCTCGGCATCGGTGGTGACGTGTGCTTCCTCGAAGCAGCGCACGATCTGGCGACGCAGCTTCTCGGCGTCCTCGACGGTCTTCAGCGCGTACGTCAGGTCGGCGAACTCGTCGCGTCCGAAGTACGCCTGGCGGGCGCCGGTCGCGGCGACGAGGTACTTGTAGCCGAGACGCAGGCGCTGACCGCCGGCCTCGTAGACAACCGTGTTCTCCTCGGGGAGCACATCGACGACGCGGCCCAGGCGGACGTCGGCGTTGGGGTATTCGGCCAGGATCGCGCGCACGGACGGGGCGATCTCGCCGGGCGAAAGGACGCCGGTGGCGACCTGGTAGAGCAAAGGCTGGAAAAGATGCTCGGTGGTCTCCGAGATCAGAACGAAGGGCGTGCCGGCCTTGGCGAGCTTCTTGGCGGTGGCCAATGCTCCGAAGCCGGAACCCACGATGACGACGTCCGTCCGATCGACCAGGGTCGCTGTGTCCGCATCGTCCATGCTGTCGTAAACCTCCACGTACTTGTCATCTCCGTTGATGTATGACTACCAAAGTAGGTACGAAGTACCCTCGCTATCCACTAACCTGGGATATTCGAAAAACTGTTATCTGTTTCGCTCATAAATGCGGATGGCACGTTCCCGGGAGGAGCCATGGATTTCCGTCAGTTGCGCTACTTCTTCGCCGTCGGCGAGGAGGGCAGCTTCTCCCGTGCTGCCCAGCGCTGCTTCATCTCGCAGTCGGCGATCAGCCATCAGATCGCGAAGCTCGAGCACGAACTGGGCACCACCCTGTTCGACCGCACCACCCGTTCGGTCAAGCTCACCTCGGCCGGCCGACGCCTGATGCCGATCGCCGCCGAGGTGCTCAGCCTCGAGGCGAAGGCCCTGGAAGTGGGCCACGAACCGCGGGAGAGCATCCGCATCACGGCGAACATGAGCTTCGCGGCGCAGAGCCTCGACGCCATCTCCAGCGTCCGCGAACGTCACCCCAAGATCGACGTGGAGTTCGTCATCAAGGACTTCACCGACCGCGTCAACGCCGTCGCGTCCGGGGATGCCGATCTCGCACTCATCCGCGGCGACGTCGACCGCCCGGGGCTCGAGGCGATCCGTCTCGGCATCGAAGAGCTCGTCATCGTCACGTCGAGCGAGCACCCGCTGTCGGCGTTCTCCACCGTCGATCTCGGCGACCTCGCCCACTACCCGCTGCTGCTACCGCCGCGCGGCAGCCAGGTGCTGTTGCACCGCGTGGTCGAGGACGCCTTCGTCGAGGTCGGTCGTCGCGTGCGCCTCGGACCTCCGATCGCGAGCGACCACACCGCGACTCTCGAGGTGCTCACCAACCCGAGGGCGTGGACCGTGCTCTACGCCGGCACCGCGGCCGACACACCCCGCAAGGGGCTGAAGTTCATGCGCGAGATCCACCACCGGCTGCAGGTTCCGGTGTGCGGGGTGGTGCGGAGCAACGCGACGCCCAATCCCGAACTCGAGTTCCTCATGCGGGCGCTCGCCCATTCGATCGTGCCGCCGACGGACAGCACGCCGTGATCCGATCGCACACGTCGGAGCGCGAAACGGTCATCGGTGCGTGCAATTCCGCGCTCCGCTGACCAGTTCGCGCGTCGCTGCGGTCCCGGGGCGCCTCAGTTGCGCGGCGACAGCTTGTCGAGGAGTTCGAGGCCCTGACGTGCCCACGCGATCTCGGCCTCGCCCCGGCCGATGAGACCGTCGTACGCGAACGCCTTGAACGCGATGATCCGCTCGTGGTCCTCGGCCGGATACTTCTGCACGCGTCGCGCGATGGTCGCGTTGCTGAGGTCGAGGATCGCATCGCGCACCGTGGTCCACTGGGCGATCTGTTCGGCGTAGTGATCGATGTGCCGTTCCAGGCACTCGCGAGCGCTGTCCGGGTCGGTCCATTCGAAGTAGGCCGCGCGCATGTGGGCGGCGTCGCGCACCGGGGCGTAGTCCAGCGGGGTGGACATCCATTCGCGGAAGGCCCGGACGCCCTCCCCGGTGATCGAGTACCGGGTCTTGGTGCTGTTGGGACCCCAGCGCACCTGTTCGCCCTCGACGAGGCCCTCGCGCTCCATCCGGCGTAGTTCGGGGTAGATCTGCGAGTCGGGCGCATGCCAGACGTGCCCGACCGACCCGCCGAACCGTTTCGCCGCGTCGTAGCCGGTCAGAGGCTCGGCGGTGAGCAACGCGAGCAGCGCGTATCGCAGGCTCATGGACCACCACCTTTCCTCGGGCGAGTATTCCACCCTTGCGAATAACTATATCGATAGATAGTGTGTGCTCCAGCTCACCGACTATCTATGTAGATAGTTATTTCACCCTCAGTGTTCGGAGGATCCGACATGACCGATCTCGGCCCCACCGGGGCGACCGCGAAGAACATGGCCTACCCGCTCGACGCCTGGTACGTCGTCGCCTGGGATCACGAGGTGGGTCGCCGCGAGATCCTCGCCCGCACCATCGCCGGCAAGCCGATGGCCCTCTACCGCACCGAGGAGGGCCGTCCCGTCGCCCTCGCCGACGCCTGCTGGCACCGCCTCGCGCCGCTGTCGATGGGCAAGCTCATCGGTAGCGAGGGCATCCAGTGCCCCTACCACGGTCTTCAGTACAACTCCGCAGGTCGCTGCACACACATGCCCGCCCAGCAGACGATCAACCCGTCCGCGATGGTGGCGTCCTATCCCGTCGTCGAGCGGCACCGCTTCGTGTGGGTCTGGCCGGGCGACCCGACGCAGGCCGATCCCGATCTCATCCCGGACATGTTCCAGATGGACTCCCCCGACTGGGCGGGCGACGGACGCACGATCGACGTGCAGGCCAACTACCAGCTCGTCCTCGACAACCTCATGGACCTCACCCACGAGGAGTTCGTGCACTCGTCGTCCATCGGCCAGGACGAGCTGAGCGAGTCCGACTTCGTCGTCACCCACGACGACCGCACCGTCACGGTCACCCGCTGGATGCACGACATCGACGCACCGCCGTTCTGGCTCAAGAACATGCGCGACAAGTTCCCCGGCTTCAAGGGCAAGGTCGACCGCTGGCAGATCATCGAGTTCCAGGCACCGTCCACGATCCGCATCGACGTCGGTGTGGCCAAGGCCGGCACCGGTGCTCCCGAGGGCGACCGCAGCCAGGGCGTCAACGGCTTCGTCATGAACACCATCTCCCCCGTCGACGAGAGCACCGCCCTCTACTTCTGGGCGTTCATGCGCAACTACCGCCTCGACAGCCAGCTCATCACCACGCAGCTGCGCGACGGCGTGCACGGCGTGTTCGGTGAGGACGAGGCGATGCTCACCGCGCAGCAGAAGGCCATCGAGGCGAACCCGGATCACGAGTTCTACAACCTCAACATCGACGCCGGCGGCATGTGGGTGCGACGCCTGATCCAGCGCATGGTCGAAGCGGAGCGGAACCTCACCTCGGCCACCGCCGTTCCCGAGGGAGCCCACTGACATGAGCAACAACCAGATCCGTTGGCAGCGGGCCCGAGTCGTGAGTGTCGAGCGGGCCGCCGATTCGATCGCCGAGATCACCCTCGCCGCCGACACCGCCCACCGCGTCGAACCAGGCGCCCACATCGACGTGCGTCTCCCCTCTGGCGACACGCGTTCGTACTCCCTCGCGGCGGGTGGTCCGGACGGTCGCCTCACACTCGGCGTCCACCGCTCCCCCACCTCGCGCGGCGGCTCCGAGTACATGCACTCGCTGTGTCCCGGCGACGAACTCGAGATCACCGAGCCGCTCCAGAACTTCCCGCTGCGGGTCGGCGCACCGCGCTACGTCCTGCTCGCCGGCGGCATCGGCATCACCGCCGTCCGCGCGATGGGAGCCGTGCTCCGCCGCCTCGGTGCCGACTACCGCTTCGTGTACGTCGGTCGCAGCCGTTCCGCGATGGCCTTCCTGCCCGAACTCGAAGCCCTCCACAGCGACCGTCTCGACGTCCACATCGACGACGAGGGAACAGGATTGGACGTCGCCGCGCTCGTCGACGGCGTCGATCACACCACCGAGCTGTACATGTGCGGTCCGATCCGCCTGATGGACGCCGTGCGGCGCCGGTGGCACGACCGCGACCTGCCGATGCCGAACCTCCGCTACGAGACCTTCGGCAACAGTGGATGGTTCGACGCCGAGGAGTTCACGGTCACCGTGCCCGAACTCGACGTCACCACCACCGTCGGTTCCGACGAATCGATGCTCGACGCCCTCCGGCGTGCCGGCGTCGACATGATGTTCGACTGCCGCAAGGGCGAATGCGGCCTGTGCGAGGTCTCCGTCGCCTCGCTCGACGGTCGCGTCGACCACCGCGATGTCTTCTTCAGCGAGGAGCAGAAGCGCTCCTCGCGTCGGATGTGCGCCTGCGTGTCACGCGTGGTGCGCGATTCGGCATCGCCCCGATCGACGACGGGTGTCGTCACGCTCGACCTTCCCTGACAACCGCGCATTTTCACACCACGAGGAAACACGATGGATCTTCGCGCACGCATCGACGCCTCGCCGATGCATCCCTACCAATGGATGGTCGTCGCCCTGTGCGTCGTGCTGAACATCCTCGACGGATTCGACGTCATGGCCCTGGCGTTCACCGCCAAGAGCATCGGCAGCGACTTCGGCCTCGGCGGATCGGAACTCGGCGTGCTGCTCAGCGCGGGTCTGATCGGCATGGCCGTCGGCGCTCTCGCTCTCGCCCCGATGGCCGACCGGATCGGCCGACGGCCCCTGATCCTGATGTCGGTCGCACTCGCCACCGCCGGCATGGGCCTGTCCGCGAGCGCCGGATCGGCGTGGGAACTCGGCATCTGGCGGGTCATCACCGGACTCGGTATCGGCGGCGTCCTCGCCTGCACCACCGTCATCGCGAGCGAATACTCGTCGGCCCGCTGGCGTGGTCTGGCCATCAGCATCTACACCGCCGGATACGGTGTAGGTGCCACGATCGGCGGCATGGCCGCCGTCGGTCTGCAGAGCGGATACGGTTGGCGTGCAGTCTTCGTCACCGGCGCCGTCCTCACCGGCCTGGCACTCGCCCTCCTCGTCGTCCTGCTGCCCGAATCCCTGGACTTCCTCACCAGCCGGGGACGCGCAGGCGATCTCGACCGGATCAACACCATCGCGCGACGCATCGGCCAGAGCCCCGTCCCGGCGCTCGCCCGTTCCGCCGACAAGGCGGCACCGCGGGCAGGACGGATCTCGGACCTGTTCTCCGGAAGCAACACCCGCTCGACGGTGCTGCTCTGGGCGGCCTTCTTCGCCACCATGTTCGGTTTCTACTTCGTCAACTCGTGGACGCCGTCGCTGCTGGAGACCGCCGGTCTCACGAAGGACCAGAGCGCCACGGCGGGCATGATGCTCACCCTCGGCGGCACCGTCGGTTCGGTGCTCTTCGGAGTGTTCGCCAGCCGCTGGGCCACCCGGTCGGTCCTGCTCACCTTCACCATCGCCGCCGCCGCGACCATGACCGTCTTCATCATGTCGATCTCGACGCTGACGCTGGCGTTCGCACTCGGCATCCTGATCGGCGGACTCATCAACGGGTGCATCGCCGGCCTGTACACCCTCGCGCCGTCCCTCTACGGACCGCAGGTGCGGGCCACCGGCGTCGGTTCCGCCATCGGTATCGGCCGAGCGGGTGCCATCCTCGCACCGACCGCGGCCGGTGTGCTCCTCGATGCGGGATGGACGCCCGAACAGCTCTACTTCGGAGTGGCCGGCGTGGTCGTGCTCGCCGCAGTGGCACTGTTCGCGCTGCGCCCGGCACACTCGGCGGACGCCTCGTCCGAGGCGGTGCCTGCCGCCGTCTCCACCGACTCGGCACGCTGAGCCGGTTCCACCACGATGTCGACGCGCTCGTTGCCGGTGTCCAGGGGGTTCGCGATCTCGTCCGCGAACATCCGCCCGGCGACGAGCGCGATCAGCATCAGCACCAGCGGTGCCACACCAGCCACGGTGAACAGCACCCACCGCGGCACCACCGTGGACAGCGGACCTGTTACCGCGATCGACACCGGCATGAGGGCGAGCGAGACGAAGAAGTCCAGGCTCGCCACCCGGCCGATCATGCCGAGCGGTACGCGCCTCTGTAGCAGGGTCCCCCACAGGACCATGCCCGCCGCGTCGGCGAATCCGATGACGAACGTCGCGATGATCATGACCGTGAACGACGTCGTGAAGGCGAAGACGGCCAACGGCAGAGTTCCCACACCCCAGCACATCAGCATGATGGTCAGGTAGCGACGCGGCAGAGGTCGCGACGACACCGCCAACGACCCCAGGGCTCCACCCACACCGAAGGCCGCGAGGATCGTGCCGAACCGTTGCTCCCCGTTGTCGAACAATTCGCGGGTGATGAACGGCAGCAACACCTCGACCGGCCCCATGACGACGAAGGTCATGACGCACGCGGCGATCAGGGTCCACAACAGCCACGGTGTGGTGATCGTGAAGGAGATGCCTTCCTTCAGATCGGCGAGCACACTCGTCTTCTCCTGCGACTCGGTCTCTTCCATCCGTTCCCGGGGGACGCGCACGCACAACAACAACACGAGCGCACACGCGTGGAAGGCGGCGACGATGAACGCGCCCGTCGCCGGGATGAACGCCCCGACCACCATTCCGGCCACGGCCGGTCCGGCGCCCTGCTGGAGGGTCGGTCGCAGCGCGCCCTCCATCCCGTTCGCGGCGAGAAGTTCCTCCGCGGGCAACACATTCGGCAACAGCGCGGTGTAGGTGGGGAAGAAGAACGCCGTGCCCGCGCCCAGCACCGCCGACGCAACCGCCATGTGCCACAGCGCTATCGCGTCGGAGAGCGCCAGGGCCGTCACGAGAGAAACCGTCACGAGGTTCACCGCCTGCACCGCGACCAGCACGGCCCGTTTCGGCAACCGGTCGGCCGCGATCCCGCCCACGAGCGCGAACGCGAGCAGGCCGGCGCTCAGGCACGCCGCGACCATCGACAGGGCGGTCGGGGTGTCGCGGATAGCGATCACCTGGAAGACCATCACGACCGTCCACATCCCGGCCGCGAACAATTCCGCCGCGACGGCACCGATCAGCAGGCGGTAGTCGCGGTGCCGCAGGGGTGCCAGTGCGCGCACCCGAGCGTTCATGGCTTCGGTCCTTTCCGGGTGCATTCCTTCGGGGCCGATCCCAGCGCCAGATGCGGCCAGTGGGCGATGTCGCGTCGCATCTGCCGGTCGTGGGTGGCCACGGCGACCGCGGCGTCGGTCGCCCCCAGGGCGTCGGTCAGTTCGTCGACCAACGTGATCGACAGGTGGTTGGTGGGCTCGTCGAGCAGCAGCACGTGCGGTCGCGCGGCGAGAACCATCGCCAGGTCGAGGCGTCGTTGCTGGCCCATCGACAGGTCTCGGACCCGCTTGCCGAGGTCACGTTCGGTGAACAGTCCGAGTTCGTCGAGATCGACGGCTCCCTGGTCGGGGACGAGGCCGGCGACGATCAGTTCGCCGACGTGCGCGTCGTAGACCTGCTGTACCCGCGCCGCCGACGGTGCCGGCGACTCCTGGGCGAGCCGGCCGATCCGTACGACGGGATCACTCTCGCGGGTTCCCGCCGTCGGTTCGACCTCGCCGGCCAGGACCGCGAGCAGCGTCGACTTGCCGGCGCCGTTGGGTCCGGTGATGACGAGCCGCGAACCGGCGAGGACGGCCAGATCGACCGGACGGTCGAGTCGGCCGCGCACCATGACGTCCTCGACGCGCACCAAGGGTGTGTCCGGGTCGATCCCGTCGGCCTCCGCGCCGAGCGCAGGCATGGAGAACTGCAGCGGCGGTACCGGTACCGCCACGGCATGGTCGTCCAGCGCTTCCTGACGGCGGTGCACCGACTGCACGAGCGCCGGCGCGCGGGTGGCACGCTGGTGCTTGCCGGTGCCCTTCTCCGGCCGCCAGCCGGTGACGAGCCGATCCTGCGCGGACTCGAGGTCCGATTCCAGCCGGGCCCGCTCGGCCTGCTCACGGGCGTATTCGCTCACCCAATGGGCATATTCGGCCTCGCGTCCCGTCCGGAAGCCGGCGTATCCCCCGCCGTACAGGCGTGGACGACCGTCGCGGCTCGGGTTCAGGTCGAGGATCGACGTGGCGACGTCGGTCAACAGGGCGCGGTCGTGGCTGACGAGGACCACGCCGCTGCGGGTCTGCTGCAGGCGTTCGGTGAGATAGTCGAGCCCCGATGCGTCGAGATGGTTGGTCGGCTCGTCGAGCAACAGGAAATCGTGTTCGGCGCCGAGCAGTGCGGCCAGGCGCACGCGGTAGCGCTGCCCGACCGACATCTCCGCCAGCGGTCGCGAGCGGTCGGTGACGGCGCCGAGCGCTTCGAGGGCGGTGTCGACGCGACGGTCGGCGTCCCACGCGTCGAGTTGCTCGGCGATCTCGAGGGCGTCGGCGTACGCGTCGGCGGCGCCCGGACGTTCGTCGGCGAGTGCTGCGGTGCTCTCGTCGAGCGCCCGCAGCGCGGCGCGGACGTGCGCCAGCTCGATGTCGACGAGATCGCCGACGGTGCGCCCCTCGGCGACGGTCATCTCCTGCTCGGCGATACCGAACGAGCCGAACCGACGCACCGTCCCCGAGTCCGGTTCGAGGCGGCCGGCAAGGACGTGCAGCAGCGTGGACTTGCCGCGCCCGTTCTCCCCGACGACGCCCAGCCGGGAGCCCGGCGTGACCGCGAGGTCGACGCCGCGCAGGACGGGATGACCGTCGCGGGCGAGGTGGACGTCGACGGCGCCGAGTTGGGCGCGAGAGCGCCGGGGCATGGTGATGCTGATGGTCATGTGGTTTCCTCCGTGCGGAGGCGCACTCGTCCCCGGATCACGGGTGGGAGGATGCGCTCGCTGACGAACGGCCGGACACTCGGCCGTATTCGGGTACGGCTCGAACCGCGATCTCGGAGGACGTCCCGAGCCGCGGAGGGGGTGTCGTCAGTGGAAGTAGAGCGCCTGGATCATGATCTCCAGGGTACCGAGCGCCCGAGCACCGTCAATCGGATTTCGGTCCTCGGCCACGGCGCACGTCCGCCTCGGCGGCGAACCGTTCCTCGTATGCCGCAGCAAGTTCCTCGAGGGTCGCGGCGCAATCACCCTCGTAGGCCGGGGCGTGCATGGGTGCGAGAGTGCTCGGGTGCAGGTCCGCGAGTGCGCGGATGGTGGGTCCGAGTTCGGGGGTCAGGCACGTCGCGCGACCCAGGTCCTCCGCCTGCAGAGCGGGGCCGACGATCTCGCTCGTCGTCCGTGCCGGATATCTACCGAACGCCGTGAACAGATCACCGCACAACAGGGTGGATGTCGTTTCCTCGAACATCAGACCTGCATCCCATCCGTGTGGAACGTGCGGGGTGTCGATGTGCCGCACCCGACGGCGCCCGGTGGCCAGGACGTCCCCGTCCTGCAGGGGATGCGGTGGACGATCCGCAAGATCGGCGACCTGGACGAAACAACCCATCGCACCGTGGGCGACCTCCGCCGCCGGCGCCACTTCGAGCCAGGAGTTCATCGATCCGCACTCGTCGGCCTCGACGTGCCCGAAGGTGATCCACCGCAACCGATCCAGCGGTATCAACCGTGCTATCGCCTCCGACACCGACGGGAACAACGCCCGATATCCGGTATGGAACAGCAGAGGCTCGTCACCGTCCACGAGGAACTGGTTCATCGTCAGGTTCGCCGCGTCGAGAAATGTGGACACGCGGTAGACATCCGGAGCGATCTCGGTGATCTCGGTTTCCATCACAGGTCTCCTTGGTCGCACCCCCTTCTTTCGAGCGTGCCTCTGTCTCCGGCCGGACACAAGCCTCCGAGCCGGTACTCGTGCGAAGATGCGAGGAACATCTGTCGACGAGGCCGCAGGAGGCGCTCATGGAGCACACCGAATCGTCGTTCACCGGCGTCGGCGCGATCCCGATCGTGTACGACGTGTGGTTGCCGGAGGCCCCTACCGGCGTGCTGATCCTCAGCCACGGGCTGGGTGAGCACGCACGTCGCTACGACCACGTCGTCGCGCGGCTCACCGATCTCGGCCTCGTCGTTTACGCCCCCGACCACCGCGGTCACGGACGGTCGGGCGGCAAGCGTGTGCGCGCCCGGGAGATGCGCGAGTTCACCGATGACCTGGACAGCCTGATCGATCTGGCGACCCATGCGCATCCCGGCCTGCCGGTCTTCATGCTCGGTCACTCGATGGGCGGTGCGATCGCTCTGGCCTACGCGCTCGACCATCAGGACCGGCTCGACGCGCTCGTGTTGTCGGGGCCGGCGGTGATCGTCACGTCGGGCACACCGAAGCCGGTCGTGGAGATCGGCAAGCTGATCGGACGTTTCCTGCCGGGTGTGCCGGTGCAGCAGTTCGACAGCAAAGCGGTCTCGCGCGATCCCGCGGTGGTCGCGGCGTACGACGCCGATCCGCTCGTGCACCACGGTCTCGTGCCCGCCGGACTCGCGCGGGTGCTGGTGCTCAACGAGCAGAGCCTCGAGCGGCGCCTCCCGAACCTGAGGCTGCCGTTGCTCGTCATGCACGGAACCGCCGATGCGCTCGCCGATCCGGCCGGGTCGCAGCTCATCGCCGACCGTGCGGGTTCGAAGGACTTGACGCTGAAGTTGTACGACGGGCTGTACCACGAGGTGTTCAACGAGCCGGAGAAGGACCGCGTGCTCGACGACCTGACGGCCTGGTTGAAGACACGACTCGACAACTGAGGCTCGACAACCGGAAGGAGAGGGCGTGTCGTCACGCATGCCGGTCGCGTTCGTCGGCCACGGCAGTCCGCTCAACGCGCTCGAATCGAATCGGTACACGCAGGCCTGGGCGGCGTTCGGGCGATCCGTGCCGACGCCCCGCGCGATCCTGGCGATCTCCGCCCACTGGTTCATCAACGCCACCGCGGTGACCGCGATGCGGTCGCCGCGCACGATCCACGACTTCTTCGGGTTCCCGCAGGAGTTGTTCGACGTCGAGTATCCGGCGCCCGGTGCTCCGGAACTGGCGGAGGAGATCGCCGACCTCGTCCACCCGACGTGGGTGGGTGCCGACGTCGACTCGTGGGGTATCGACCACGGCACCTGGTCGGTGCTCACCCACGCCTTCCCGGAGGCGGATGTCCCGGTGGTACAGCTCAGCCTCAACGCCTACAAGCCGCTCGACTATCACGTCGAACTCGGAGCCCGTCTCGCCGGACTCCGCGATCGCGGGGTGTTGATCGTCGCGAGCGGCAACGTCGTCCACAACCTCGGCACGCTGGATCCGCGACGCCCGGGCGCGGGATTCGACTGGGCGCACCGATTCGACGAGGATGCCTTCGCCGTTCTGCGCGACCGTCCCGGTGACGCCGCGGCGCTGGGTGAGCACCCCGATTACCGCCACGCGGTGCCGACCCCCGATCATTTCCTGCCGTTGCTGTACGTCGCGGGTCTGGCCGCCGAGTCCGGGGAGCAACCGGAGACCCTCGTCGACGGTGTCGAATACGGATCGCTGTCGATGACGTCCTACGCCGTCGGCGGGAACTGTCCGCCGCGCGACGGGGACGGCCACGGTGCCGGACTGCCCGAGAGCCCGGAGCCGCCCGACACCAACCTGTGAGCGTTCAGGCGGCGTCGTCCACTGCGACGATCGCGCGTCGCGCGAACCGGGTGCTGAGCCCGATCAGTTCCATGGCTTCGGGGATCGCGCGGGCCAGGACCGGCCACGCGTGGATCTGCCCGCGCCACAGATGTGTCTCCACGGTGCGTCCCGCCGACGCGAGTCGTTCGGTCATGATCTCCACGTCCGGCCTGGTCAGCTCGTATTCGGCGGCGCACATGAACATGGGAGGGAACAGCGCCGGATCGGCGTCGACAGGGTTCGTCTCGCCCTCGATCGCCTCTTCCCCGGCGAACCAGCGCGGACTGATCTTCCCGAGTGCCTTGATGGGCAGGTAGGCGTCCCTCGCCATGTACTTCGGGTCGTGCTTGTCTAGGTCGAGGTTGAGCAGCGGCGAGTACCCGATCACCGCGGCCGGTCGCTGGATGCCGCGACGCGCGGCGAGTTCGGCGACCTTCGCCGCGAGATAACCGCCGGCCGAGTCGCCGCCGACGACGATGCGCGTGGGATCGTCGGCCACCTCGAGCAGAGCGGTGTACGCGTTCATCGCGTCCTGCACCGAACCTGCGATCGGCACCGCGGGCACCTGCCGGTAGTCCATCGAGTACACCGGGGCACCGGAATCGAGCGCGAGCTGCACGCACAGCTGACGGTGGGTGGACGGGCCGCAGAAGATGAAGCCGCCGCCGTGGAAGTAGAGGATGGTGGCGTCGTCGAGCGGATCGTCGACCGGCTTCGGGGAGATGATCCGCTCACCGGGCACTCCGCCGAGTTCGGTCTGCGTGACGTGCACGGCGCGCGGCGTGGGCGTGATCCTGTCGACCACCCACGACAGCCGGCCGAGCACGGCGATGCCGAAGTCGTTGCTCGGCCAGAGACTCAGAATCGGCTTGAAGAGGATCCGGACCACCCACAGGAGGATCAGCGCGACCCTACTGCTGCGGTCGTGCCAGGTCACCGCATCGGTACGCATGTGCACACACTATGTGACCGATACGTCTCAGGCATCGAGAGTTCCGACACCCGGCGGCCCCGGACCTCGAACGCGTCACCCGATCCGCAGCAGCGGCACGAGCAGTTCCTCGTCGGTCAACGCCCCGTGCTGCCCGGGAAGGTTCGACATGACCTGCTCGCCGTCGCTGCGGATCACCGTCGATTCGCCGCGTCCGACGGCCACGATGTCGCCGATCCGTTTGGCCAGCGCCGGATCGGGATCGGATCCGAACAGGCACGCCGCGAACGCGTCGTCGCGGGTGCCGACCCACGCGTGGTCGCCGAGTTCGTTGCGCCAGCGTTCGAGGACCCGGTCGACGTGGTAGGTGTAGATGTGGCGGCACCGCGGTTCCCCGGCGATGACGGTGACGTCCTCACCGAGACCCGGGGTGTGGTCGAAGTCGATGCGGCGACCCCGCGAGGCGTCGACCATGCCGTGATCGGCGGTGACGAGCAGGCGGGTGCCGGTCGGCAGCGCGTCGGCGAGTTGCTCGACGAAACGATCGACCACCGTGAGTTGCGCGAGCCACGCCGCGGACTCCGGTCCGTAGACGTGTCCGAGGGTGTCGACCTCGCCGATGTAGCAGTAGACGAGGCTGCGGTCGCCGGCGCTCACCGCGGCGACGACCTGGGCGAGCAGATCGCCGTAGGCGGAGACCCCGACGAAGTTGCCGCCGCGCAGCACGGCCCGGGTGAGGCCGCTGCCCTCGAAGGCATTCGGCACGACGGTGGTGACGGTCAGGCCCGCCTCGCGGCCGCGTTCGAACACCGTCGGGTGGGGCTGCACGGTCTCGGGTACAAGATCGTCGCGCTGGTCGATCGCGGTTCCGGCGAGGGTCCAGCGGAGCCAGTTGACCGGGGCCTCGATCTCGTCGACGTACGACTGGTAACCGGTGATGCCGTGGAGGCCGGACGGCAGCCCCGTCCCGAGGGAAGCGAGGCTGACGGCGGTGGTCGTCGGGAAGCCGGCACGCATCGGGCTGCCCGGCGCCTGCGTCAGGTACGGAGCGGCTTTCGCGTTGCGCTGCAGCAGCTCCCATCCCATCCCGTCGACGAGTAGGACGACGGTGTGATCGACGGGAGTGAGATCGAGTCGGTTGGTCTCACCGGCGACCCCCGCGGACGAGAGCACCGAAGGCATCAGGTCGGCGAGGGTCGGCTCGGCGTAGACGTCGCGCAGTGGCAGGCTCATAACCCGAGTATGAGCCACTCGCCTGCGCCGAGGGTCACTTGATGTCGGAGCCGTGCTTCGTCAGCGGCATGACCTCGATGTTCATGTAGGGGAACAACGGCAGGTTCCACAGGATCTCGTGCAATTCGTCGGCCGACTCGACGTCGAAGATCGAGATGTTGCTGTACTGGCCGACGATCCGCCAGATCTCCCGCCACTTGCCCTGGCGCTGGAGATCCTGGCTGTAGGCCTTCTCCTTCGCGACGGTCTCGGCGCGCACGTCGGGGTCCAGATCGCGGGGGATGTCGACGTCCATCCGAACGTGGAACAGTGCCATGATGTTTCTCCTTCTTCTGTTCTGACGAGAGCGCGAATCAGGAACGCGCGTACTTCTTCACGACGTCCATGTCGAGTTCGACGCCGAGTCCCGGCCCCTCGGGCAGGTGCACCTGGCCCTCGGAGTAGTCGAGCGGCTCCTGCAGCAGTTCGACGGCGAACAACTGTGGACCGAACAGTTCGGTGCCGTAGTCGATCCCCGGTTCGGCGCAGGCGAAGTGGACGGACGCGGCGGTCCCGATGGGGCCTTCGATGGAGGTCGCACCGTGGCACCGCAGGCCGGCCGCCTTCGCGACGGCGACGACCTGCTTGCTGCGCTGCAGTCCGCCGCACTTGGTGGTCTTGAGCGCGACGACGTCGGCGGCGCCGAGCTTGGCCACCTCGTACGCGTCGTGCGGGGTCTGCACGGACTCGTCGGCCATCACCGGCGCCGAGACGCGTCGGTTGATCTCGGCGAGCACGTCGAGTTGATCTGCGGGAGTGGGCTGTTCGATGAGTTCGACTCCACCGTCGACGAGCTGCGGGACGTGGCGCAGCGCGGTGAAACGGTCCCAGCGGGCGTTGACGTCGATGCTGAATCCGACCTCGCCGCCGAACGCCTCGACGATCTTGACGACACGATCGGTGTCGACTGCCGGGTCGAGCGCACCCATCTTGAGCTTGAAGGAGTAGTTCAGACGCTGCTCACGCTTGTGGGTGACCTCCTCGACGATCTCTTCGAGCGGCGCGGCGCCGAGCGCCCACCGCACGTCGACGCCGGTCCGGAAGGCACCGCCGAGCAGCGACGCGACCGGCACACCCAGCGCGCGTCCCCACGCGTCGTGCATCGCGACGTCGACGGCGGCCTTCGCGAATCGCGCGTTGGCGACGATGCGCTCGATATCGACCATGACGCCACTGATCTCGTCGACTCCGCGTCCGATGATGTAGGGCCCGATGTAGCGATCGACGATCTGCTGCATCGTCTCGACCGATTCGCCGCCCCACCACGGCCCGCCCGGCACGACGCCTTCACCGTAACCGGTGACGCCGCCCTCGGTGGTCACCGCGACGAGCAGGATCGGCTGCGCTTCGGCGGTGGTGGTGGCGAACTTGTGGGGTCGGATCAGCGGTACATCGATGATCGTCGTGGTGACGGAGGCGATCTTCAGATCGGGGTCGGACATCGGAATTGCTCACAATCGGATCGGGGTGTGACGGGGAATACGTCGACCCTGCATTCAGCACGAATGCCGGTACCCCAGTGGGGCACCGGCATTCGTTACGCAGAACCGACTCGCGCGCGGGGGCCGGATCGGGCGGTTTCCGCGGTGCGGATCACGCTTCGGGGTCGAGTACGAAGTTGTAGGTCACTTCGTCGATGCCGTCGGCGTTGGGCTGCGGATCCAGGATGAGCTCGGGCTTGACGGCCGTGGCGACGTCGTCCTCGACCCACTCGCCGCCCTTGAAGTACAGCTGGGTGGTGATGGCGCGCTTGCCGGGAGCCTTCACCATGAGGTGCAGGTGGGC
>NZ_JAIFKB010000017.1:0-138350 GCF_019641445.1 Rhodococcus sp. DMU2021 | reverse complement strand
ACCCGGAAGCTAAGCCTGTCTGCGCCGATGGTACTGCACTCGACAGGGTGTGGGAGAGTAGGACACCGCCGAACACCCGTTCCGAAAGGGGACCCACACTGTGGGTCCCCTTTCGTGTTTTATTATGCAGAAAATGTGCCGGCTCAACGGTTTTCGAGAACCGGCACGAGCTGCTTCCCGGTCCGCAGACGAACCGGGAAGCAGCCGGAGAATCAGGGGCGCGGTGCCTTCGGACGCGCGACCGGCCGCGGCAGTGCACGCGTCAGACGCGGAGCCCAACCGTGCGACGGCCAACGCTTGAGACCCAGCCGGTCCGGCGTGACGCGAGTGTTCACGAACTTGCCCTCGAGCTCTTCGTCGGCCTCCCCAACGAACCGGTAGAGGATCGTGCCGCCGTTCTCCTCCGTGCGAGCGGCTGCCTCCCACCCGGTAGCGCGGTAGACCGCGCGGACGATGTTGTCGGCGACGACGATGATCGGCAGTCCGTCGATTCCACGCGCCGCCGATCCTGCCGGCCACGGCTTGGACGCGAGTTCGCGCACCGCAGCCGGCGACGCCTTCTTCGCCTCGTTGACCCGCAGCACGACGCACGGCGTCGGCAGTTCGGGAGCGGGCGAGGCCGAGTACTGACGAACGAGCTCGGCGATCGGGATGGCGGCGCGGTCGGCTTCGGACTCCTCGGTTGCGCCCGCCAGGTTGGTGAGTACGCATTCGCCGCGGTGCGGTTCGGTCAGTCCGAGCGCCGCGATGACCGCTTCGGCCGTCACTGCGGCGGTATGGTCGGCGTCGGTCTTCGGGTTCAGCGCGTCGGCCACGACGAAATGCTCCACCGCGTAGCCGGACTCGTAGACGGTTCGGATGCGCCGCAGAGCCGCCTCGGTCTCGGGGGTGGCCAGCGGTGTCTTCTCGCCGGCCTCGGTCAGCTTCGAGGTCTCTCCGAGCGCCGTCCAGACGAGGGTGAAGATACGATTTCCGCGTCCGGCGCCGACGTAGAAGATGCTCCGGTCGCGAGGGTCGAGCAGGGCGTAGACGTAGGCGCCGAGCTGGTCGCAGATGTTCTTCGGAAGCAGTTTCGGGCTGGGGGCGCGGTCTTCGACATGGTTCACGAGAGCCCGCAGGACGGTCAGGCGCAGTGCCACGGGGACCTTGCCGGCGGAGCCGCCGAACAGTTCGCGGTTGGCTGCGTCCACGGAACCGAAGGTGCGTCCGATGTGACGGCTGAGGGCGCCGAGCGCGTGGGTGAACTCCGCAAGTCTCTGGCGTGGATCGTCCGCTGTATCCGGCAACTCGTTGCTGGTCAGGAACATCTGGATCTCGGGAGATTCCAACAGAGTTTGGGCAATGTTCGGAGGAACTGTCCACACTGTGCGCATAGAGCGACTCTAGGCCACACACAAGATTGGGGAGTCGCTCCGCGCAGGCGCCGCGCCGCCGAATCCGGAGGAAGAACCCGAGGAGAACCCGAGCCGGATAAGCTCGCGTGCCATGACAGCGGTGCGGACCCGTTCCCGTTCTCGGTTGTTGCGGGACACCGCGTCGTCCGCGCAGGTCGAAGCACTTCTGATCATCACGGTCGCGACCATCCTCGTCACCCGTCTGTACCTGCATCTGACGGGCTATCCGCAGGTCGGCGGGTCGGTCCTGCACATCGCTCACGTGCTGTGGGGCGGTCTGCTCATGGTCGCCGCGTTGATGGTCTCGTTGACCTTCATCGGAAGGGCGCCCGACCGCATCGCGGTGCTGCTCGGCGGAATCGGGTTCGGCCTGTTCCTCGACGAGGTCGGCAAGTTCGTCACGAAGACCAACGACTACTTCTACCGACCCTCGGTGGCGATCATGTACGTGGTGGTCGTGCTGCTGCTCGTCGTCAATCGAGCGGTGCACCTCCGTCGCGGGCCGTCGCCCGACGAGTATCTCGCCAACGCCGCGCTCACGGCGACGGACGGGCTCACCCACGGCCTGACCCCGACCGATCGCGACCAGGCGCGAGTGCAGCTCGAACGCGCACGTGAGGGTGGAGTCGACCCCGAGGTCGTCGAACAGATCGATCTCCTGCTCGCCCGGTGCCGGGAGGTACCGTCGCGCTTCTCGTGGGTGTCGCTCCGGCTGCCGGAGCGACTGCGAGGTGAGCGCAGCGTCCGCGTCGCGGCAGCCCTGCTCACCATTTTCTCCGTCGGCATTCTCCTCAATGCCGCTGCGACCTTGGAGGAGGATCTCGCCGCGCGGACGAGCAACGTGGTGACCGTGATCCAGCTCGTCGGCTCCGGCGTCACCGTCCTGCTGTGCGTGGTGGGATCGGTGGGCTTGTGGCGGCGGCGAAGGTGGGCGATCCGTGCACTCCGGACGGCCGCGTTGATCACCGTCTTCTTCGTCGACGTGCTGGAGTTCGCCGTCCAGGAGTTCGGGGCGCTGCTCAACGTCGCTGTGGGCGCCGCGGCGCTGTCGGTGTTCTCACACCACCTGCGTCAGATGTCCCGGCACGAGGCGTTGCCGGACACGGCGTGAGCAGGTGGGCCCCGCCGCAACCGTGTTGTGGACGAATCACGGCACCGCTGCCCACCGTGTGCGCTTCGTCGCATACCGTATAGACCGTGAGCACCCCAGCCTCTGACGCCACCGGTTCCGCGTCGACGTGGCCCGCGCTACTCACGTGGCGTGCGGCCGATGCGTCTCGGATGGAGTCGGTACGAGTACAGCTCTCCGGCCGCCGCATCAAGGCGTCCGGTCGCATCGTGGGTGCGGAGTGCACCGACCATCCGGCCTTCAGCGCGTCGTACGACCTGGTGACGGATGAGAACGGTGTCACCCGCCGATTGTCGGTGCGCACCACCCTCGCTTCGGGCGAACGGCACATGTCCCTCACCCGGTCCGAAGAGGGCATCTGGATGTCCGACAACGGCATCGACCATCAGCGGTCCACCTTCGGCGGGGCGTTGGACGTCGATGTGGTGTTCAGCCCGTTCTTCAACGCCCTGCCCATCCGCCGGCACGACCTGCAGGCCGGAGCCGACGACGTGGAGGTGCCCGTCGTCTACGTCAACCTCATCGATCTCAGCATCGAGGAGGCGACGGTCGTCTACAGCAGTGCGTCCGACGGCATCCATGTGCTGTCGCCGCGCTCGTCGTCGTCGGTGACCGTCGACGAGGACGGCTTCGTCCTCGAGTACCGAGGACTCGCCTCCCGCATCTAGGGCTGTCCCGACGCCTCCACCGCCATCGCCACGGCGAACGCGGCCGATTCGGCGGGGTGGCTACCGTGCCCGTGCGTTCCGCCGGTGAGGCCGACGATCTGGAGTCCGACCGGCGACGACCCGCCGTCAGGAGCCGGCACCGACAGGGCGGGGACACCGAGGACGCTGAACGGGACACACATCTGCAGCAGCGGTGCGCGCAGCTCGACGGGATCGCTCGTCAGCGGCGCCGAACGCACGCCGGTAGTGACGGTGATCAGCGCGTCGAGCTTGTCCACGGTGCGGAGGCGGTGCACGACGTCGTGACGTAGTCGCGCCACCGCCCGGGCCGCGTGGATGTATTCGTAGGCCGGCCGGTCGCGTTGCGCGGCGAGCAGAGCGGCCGTCGGAGGCTGGTAGCGGTCGGGATCGGCTTCGAACCACGCGCGATGCGTCTCGTATGCTTCCGAGCCGGTGACCACGGGATACAGCTCGAGCATCTCGTCGGTCTCGGGCAGTTCCACGTCGACGACGCGGGCGCCCAGATCCGTGAGGGTGCGGCACGCCGTCTCGACGGCCTCGTCGAAGACGGGTGACAGATCCCAGATGCCGCCCCGCAGGCGTCCGATGCGCAGTTCGGAGACCGGGGTGCGCAGGTGCGCGATGCCCGGAAGGGCGCCCCACGCGAGTGAGGCGTCCAGAGCGTCGGCGGCGAGCAGACCGACGTGGTCGAAGGTCGTCGACAGCGGGAACACGCCCTGCTCGGGCAGGGCACCGAAGCCCGGCTTGAATCCGACGATCCCGCACAGCGCCGCCGGGGTACGGACGCTGCAGCCGGTGTCGGTTCCCAGCGCGACGGGCACGACGCCCCTCGCGACCAGCACTGCGGAGCCCGACGACGAACCACCGCTGATCAGGTCCGGGTTGTGGGGGTGGGGGGCCGCGCCGGACACATTGATCAACCCGGTGGGCCCGTAGGCGAACTCGTGGAGATGGGTCTTCGCCACCACGATGGCTCCGGCTTCGCGGAGCTTCTCGATGACGCGAGCATCGCGCCGGGCCGGAGGCGCATCGGCGAGGACCGCGCTGCCGCAGCGGGTGGGGAACCCGGCGACGTCGATGTTGTCCTTCACCGCGACCGCGACGCCGTGCAACGGGCCGATCCAGCTCCCGGCGGCGATCTGCTCGTCGGCGAGGGCTGCGGCTTCGAGCGCCGCCTCGTCGTTGCGGGCGGCGACGGTGTTCCCCCAGGGGGTCCCGACGAGGGCGTCGAGTTCGGCGAGAACCGAGCGGACGTGTTCGGTGGGGGTCGTCTTGCCGGTGGTCAGCGCCGAGGCGATGTCGCGGAGGTTCATCGTGTCCACACTCCACCGCGTCGTCCGGCCTCGCGGAACGCTGCGATCCAGCCCTCGTCGCCGGGCTGCGTGCCGACGATGGGGTCGCGACGGCGCTGTTCGTAGCGGGTCCGAGCCGCGTGACCGGCGCGGGTGAGTTCGGAGGTGCTGCGGTCGGCCAGTTGCTCCCGGGCCGTTCTCAGCACCTCGAGTGTCTCGTCCAGCGCGACCAGCAGGGCTTCCGCGTTGCCTTCGCACATCGCGTCGACCAGGGCCGGGGCCGTCGCGGCGACCCGCGTGCCGTCCCGGAAGGAGCCGGCGGCGAGACCGAGTGCGAGATCGCCGCCTCCGGCGCCCGAGAGGGCCAGCGCTTCGGCGAGGAGATGGGGGAGATGGGAGACTCGCGCGACCGCCGCGTCGTGCTCCCGGGATTCGGCGGGCACGACGACGGAGCCGCAGTCGAGCGCGAGGTCGGCGACCTGCCGCCACACCTCGGGATCGGTGCCGTCGTCGACGGTCACCACCCACACCGCGTCGCGGAACAGGTCGGCGGTCCCAGCGGTCCAGCCGGACTCCGCCGTACCTGCCATGGGGTGTCCACCCACGAAACGCCGCGACAGGCCGTGAGCGGCGACGGCAGCGGCCACTTCCGCCTTGATGCTCACCACGTCGGTGAGCGCGACCTCGGGGGCGTGCTCGGCCACCGCCTCGAGGATGCTGCCCACTGCCGGCATCGGCACCGCGATCACCACCAGGGCGCTGGTGTCGGCTGCGCGACGCAGCGTGGCCGTGAGGTCGGTGGACGCGTCGAAGCCGTC
This sequence comes from Rhodococcus sp. DMU2021, assembly GCF_019641445.1. Classification (NCBI taxonomy): domain Bacteria; kingdom Bacillati; phylum Actinomycetota; class Actinomycetes; order Mycobacteriales; family Nocardiaceae; genus Rhodococcus; species Rhodococcus sp. DMU2021. The sequence goes on along the minus strand of NZ_JAIFKB010000017.1, from coordinate 133,028 downwards.
GGCGACGGCGGCCTCCACGGCCTGCGACGACCTGTTGTAACCCCACGCCTGCCTTCCGGTGGCCGCGGCAGCGCGCAGCAGAGAACCACCGATCAGACCGAGGCCGAGGACACAGACGGGCGGGGAAGAGACGGCTGAGGACACCTCATCAGGTTGGCATATCCCGTGCTGGGCTTCATTCACCGGACGTGGCCGACTACCGTTGCGCCCATGGCTGCACAGCGTGTAGGGAACAAGAGCCCTTCCGTGACCCAGAGCGGGAACCCCGCCGGGAATTCGAGCGACGACCTCGACGGCTTCGCCGTCGCCGTGACGCGGGAGGAAGGTCGTTGGAAGTGCCGGGTGTTGTCCGGTGCCGCACTGACGAGTCTCGATACCGCAGTGACCGAGTTGCGGGAGCTGAGAAGTTCCGGCGCAGTCTTCGGTCTGCTGAATGTGGACGACGAATTCTTCATCATCGTGCGTCCCGCACCTGCGGGAACGAGGTTGCTGCTGTCCGACGCGACGATGGCCGTCGACTACGACATCGCAGCCGACGTCCTCGATGCGCTGAACATCGAGATCCCCGATATCGATCCCGACGAGCTCGACGACATCGAGCCGTGGGAGGAAGGCGACCTCGGCATCCTGGCCGACATGGGTCTGCCCGAGCCGGTGCTCTCGGTGATCCTGTCGGAGACCGACCTGTATCCCGACGAGCAACTCGACGAGATCGCCCAGCGACTCGGTTTCGACGACGTCCTGGGTAACACCCTGGACAAGCTCCGTTAGATGGGGCTGCGCGACGACGAGGCATTGATCCGGGTCGCGCTGGAGGCCGCCGCTGCCGCGCCCGCCGGTGACGTACCGGTGGGCGCGGTGGTGTTCGGGCCGGACGGCACCGAGATCGCGCGAGCGGCGAACTCCCGCGAGGCCACCGGCGACCCCACAGCGCACGCCGAGGTGCTCGCTCTGCGCGCGGCAGCGCAGGCCTACGGCGACGGATGGCGTCTCGAGGGCGCAACCCTCGCCGTGACCCTCGAACCCTGCACGATGTGCGCGGGAGCGTCGGTGCTCTCCCGGGTATCGCGGGTGGTCTTCGGGGCATGGGAGCCGAAGACGGGCGCCGTCGGGTCGCTGTGGGACGTGGTGCGCGATCGGCGCCTCACGCACCGTCCGGAAGTGCGCGGTGGTGTGCTCGAAGCCGAGTGCGCGGCCGTGCTCGAGGCGTTCTTCCGGGAACATCGAGGGCCGGCTTCGGAGCTGTGACCAGGCGATTTCAGGATGAGGCCTGCAATCCGCTAGAGTCGTCAGCGGTGGCGTGACCGAGCGGCCGAAGGAGCGCGCCTCGAAAGCGCGTGACGGGTAACCCCCGTCCGTGGGTTCAAATCCCACCGCCACCGCCAGAGAGCCCCTTACCTGTTAGTGCAGGTGAGGGGCTTTTCTCATGTCTGCAGGTCGCCAAGGCCGGGGTCCGAAGCATCCGCTACGGCTTTTGCTATCCGCCGCAGCAATTGCTGTGGCGGATAGCGAACTTGATTGCGAGTGGACTGCGGAGTCGACGAAGCGCCCGAGGGAGACGACGAGACCTACGGATTCGGTCGGCAGCGGCCCTTGGGGGTGTCACGTCGGCTGATCCTGATGGACCGCCGCGGGCACGGCGACTCGCCGGATCTCGACGGGGCCCATCGCACCGACTACGAGGTGGACGCCGCCGACATCGTCGAACTGCTCGGTGACGGCGCCCATCTCGTCGGACATTCGTACGGTGCGGTCGCAGCGATGCTCGCGGCGGTGGAACGGCCGGACCTGGTGCGGTCGCTGTGCCTGATCCAGCCCGGGTGCCTGAAGGTTGCGGAGAGCGAACCGGTGGTCGCCGAGAACCTCGCCCGCGCTCGCGCGTCCCAGGTGACGCTCCCGCCCGAGCTCACTGCGGAGGACTATCTGCGTCTCATCACGGAGAGCGTCGGCATGCCGCCGGCGGAACCCACCCCGAAGCGACTACGCGCAGCGGCGACGTCGATGCGGGAGAGACCGTGCTGGGACGCCGACATCCCCCTCGAGTCGCTCGCGGCGGCGCCGTGGCCGAAGCTCGTCGTCGTCGGTGACTGGGCGGGCGCACCCGACGAGTACAAGCGGCTGGCGGGAGATCCGCTGACGGTCACGGCGCGGGTCGTCGCCGACCGGATCGGGGGAGAACTGCTCGAAGTTCCCGGTTTCTACCCGCACGTCCAGCAGCCGGAACGAGTCAACGAGGCGCTCGAGGAACTGTGGAGTCGGGCCGACGCCCGGTGACGAGAGGTCGGCCGACGGCGTCGGCGACCACCACGGCGAACATCCACAGCCCCGCCGCGACACCGGCGACGGCTGCCACCGCAGGCGATGCGAGACCGCCTGCCAGACCGACGATTCCGATCACCAGCATTCCCCAGCCCATGACCCGGAACATCGCGCGGCCGAAGGCCCGTGCGAAGGGAACGAAGTGCGCACCGACGACGCAGACCACCCACGCGACCGTCAGTTCCGAACGATCGAACAACGCGAGAAGCCTTGCGCCACCGACGATCAGCACGACCATGGCCGCGACCGACACGAGGTAGATCGTCGATGCCTGCTTCGAGGGCGGCTCCACTGCTCGAAACTCCGCGGTCGTATGAGCACGGCCCAGACGAAAACAGCGATGGCGCAGAACCATCCGACAACGACGATCCAGGTCCACGGTGATCCCAGAGCGGCACCGTTCACGAGCATGAAGGCCGACGCGCCACCCGCGCCGATCAGCGCTCCCCACACCTCGGGACGATGGGTCGCTCGGTAACCCCTCGCCGTTCCCGGCCCGAATCGCTCCGCAGGCGGTGTCGTGCGCATCCAGTTCCCCCATTCCGAGTCGACCACCGATCCGCCGGTGGACGCTAGCGGATGGGCGGCCGGTCGTCGTCAGAGTTCGCGCCAACTCCCGTCGTTCATGTCGTGTCCGTGCGCGGCCATCAACATGAGGCCGCCGTCGACGGGGATCGAGCGCCCCGTCAGGTACGACGAGCGTGGGGACGCGAGGAAGGCGACGACGGAGGCAACTTCGTTGACGTGCCCGGGACGTCCGGTGGGGTTGCCCGGTCGCTCCTCGTGGAAGGCCTCGGATTCGTCCATGCCGGTCATGGGCGTGGAGATCTCACCGGGAGCCACCGAGTTGACCGTGATGCCATAGCGGGCCCATTCGAGGGCGAGGCACTGCGTGAGCATGCCGAGGCCGGCCTTCGCCGTGCAGTAGGCGGAGGCGCCGTAGCGGGGGATGTGCTCGTGGACGCTCGTGATGTTGACGATGCGGCCGCCGCCCCCGGAGTCGATCATGTGTCGCGCGGCGCGTTGGGAGCACAGGAACGGGCCGTCGAGGTCGGTGGAGAGCATCTCCCGCCACCGTTCGAAGGACAGGTCGAGCACCTCGTCGCGGTGTCCGGTGCCGGCGTTGTTCACCAGCACCCCGAGACCGCCGAGCTTTCCGGTGAGTTCGTCGATCACATCGGCGGTGTCCGGGCTGGTCAGGTCCTGTCGGGCCACGAAGCACCGCTGTCCGCGCTGTTCGACCCCGGCGCGGGTGTCCTCGGCCCCGGCCTCGTCGGTGTGGAAGGTGATGCCGACGTCGAACCCCTCGGTGGCGAGCAGTTCGGCGGTCGCCTTGCCCATGCCGGAGTCGGCGCCGGTGACGATGGCGAGTCTGTCGTGAGCTGGAGTGGTCATGCGTCGTGGTTACCCATGAGCGCCCGCGGCACACTGCGAACCCACGGCAGACCGTGACCCACGGCAGACTGTGACCCCACGGCAGACTGGGGCCATGCGACTGCTGCTGCTCGCCGACACCCACGTACCGACGCGCGCCCGCGACCTGCCGTCGCAGGTGTGGGACGAGGTGGCCCGCGCGGACGTGGTGATCCACGCGGGCGACTGGATGGACGTGACACTGCTCGACGCGCTGGAAGAGCGGTCCCGGCAGCTGGTCGCGTGTTGGGGCAACAACGACGGTCCGCTCCTGCGGGAACGGCTGCCGGAGGTCGCGCGGGTGACCCTCGACGGTGTGCGCGTCGCGGTGGTGCACGAGACCGGGGCGTCGACCGGGCGCGACAATCGGATGGCCGCGGCCTATCCCGACACCGACGTCCTCGTCTTCGGCCACTCGCACATCCCCTGGGACACGACCGCGCCGAGCGGATTGCGCCTGCTCAACCCGGGTTCACCCACCGACCGGCGTCGGCAGCCGTACTGCACCTACATGACCGCGACCATCGACGACGGCGTGCTCCGCGACGTCGAACTGCATCGGCTCGGGTGAGGGCGATCGAAGGGGAGGTTGTGTGCGTATTTTCGCGAACGGACGCACGCAACCTCCCCGAACTCAGTCGCTCGGGCCGATCAGTTTCCGCACGACTTTCAGGAGTTCGTCGACGTCCTCGGGCGGCGTCGTGCTTGTCTCGCCCGACATGGCGGCGCCGTAGTAGAGCCCGTCGCCGATGAGCATCACCGCTCGTGCCGCAGCGGGATCGGTGACCTCGTCGGACAGTGCCTCGAACCAGCCCTGATGGATGCGGCGCAGCGCCTGCTGGGCGCGCGGGTTCGCGGTCTGGCTCAGGCGGGTCAGGGCGACGATGGCCCGGTCGAGCGGGGTGTCGGCGAAGACCGAGGTGCGGATGTAGTAGGTCGCCGGTCCTTCGGGAGCCGTGCGCATCAGTTCGGCGTCGTCGGCTGCGAGTGTCTCGAGGTGTTCGGCGAGAGCCTCGACGAGGGCGTCCTTGGACGGGAAGTGATAGAGCAGACCACCTTTGGACACGTTCGCCGCCGCGGCGACGGACTCGAGTGTCGCGGCGCGCTCGCCCTGCTCGAGCAGGATCGTCACGAAGGCGTCGAGAAGTTTGGCGCGGGCGGCAGGGGCAGGTGGCACGGCCCGATCGTACGACGTGGTTACTGTACCGTCCAGCTGGTACAGTAACGACGGTTCGATTCCTCTCTCGCGAAAGTTCGATATCCGTGGCGACATCTGTGCCTGTTTCGGAACCCACCGTGACGAAGGCGGCTCCTCGGGACTGGGTCGCGCTCGCGGTACTGATGCTTCCGGTGCTGCTCGTGTCGGTCGACAACACCGTCCTGGCCTTCGCGCTGCCCGGGATCTCCTCCGCGCTGCAGCCCACCGCTGCGCAACAGTTGTGGATCATCGACATCTACCCGCTGGTGCTCGCAGGTCTGCTGGTGGCGATGGGCAGCCTCGGCGACCGCATCGGGCGACGCCGCCTGTTGCTCATCGGCGCGACCGGATTCGCCGCCGTCTCGGTCGCTGCGGCCTACGCACCGTCCGCGGAACTGCTCGTGACCGCCCGCGGTGCACTCGGCTTCTTCGGGGCCATGCTCATGCCGTCCACGCTGTCGTTGCTGCGCAACATCTTTCTCGATGCCACCCAGCGCCGTCTCGCCATCGCGATCTGGGCCTCGTGTTTCGCGGCGGGCGCTGCACTCGGGCCGATCATGGGCGGATTCCTGCTCGAACATGCCTGGTGGGGCTCGGTCTTCCTGTTGGCCGTGCCGGTGCTGATCCCGCTGCTCGTGCTCGCGCCGATGTTCGTCCCCGAGTCGAAGGACCCGAATCCGGGCCGCATCGACATCGTGAGCATCGCGCTGTCACTGCTGACCCTTGCGCCGATCGTCTTCGCGATCAAGAAGATCGCCGACAGTGGCCTCGGTGCCGTCGCCGTCGTTCCGGCCGTGGTCGGTGTGGTCGCGCTCGTCGCGTTCGTGCGCCGGCAGTTGCAGCGCCCGAACCCCATGCTCGACGTCCGTCTGTTCCGCGTGCCCACCTTCTCCGGTGCCGTCGCGGTGAACCTGCTGTCCGTCGTCTCCCTCGTGGGCTTCCTGTTCTTCGTGTCCCAGCATCTGCAACTCGTGATCGGACAGAGCCCGATGGAGGCCGGACTGAGCCTGGTCCCGGGACTGGCGGTGATGGTCGTGGCCGGGATGTCGGTCGTCGCGCTCGTGCGGTGGGTGCAGCCGTCGTCGATCATCGTCTGCGCGCTCCTGCTCTCGGCGACCGGCTACGCGCTGGTGTTCCTGCTCGCCTCACCGTCGGCGCTCACCCCGATCATCGTGGCGTTCGCGGTCCTCGGCGCGGGTATCGGTGCGGCGGAGACGCTGTCGAACGACCTCATCGTGTCGAGTGTCCCGCCCGCGAAGGCCGGTGCCGCGTCGGCGGTGTCGGAGACGGCCTACGAGATGGGTGCCGTGCTCGGTACGGCGATCCTCGGGTCGGTGCTCTCCGCGTCCTACACTGCGCATCTCCTGCTCCCTGCCGGGCTGAGCACGGAACAGTCGGAGGTTGCTCGGGAGACGCTCGGCGGCGCCCACGCCGTGGCCGGGAACCTGCCCGCCGACCGGGCCGACGCGTTGCTCGCCGCAGCAGGATCGGCGTTCGACAGCGGCGTCACGATCACCTCCGGGATCGGGGTGGTCCTCATGATCGCCTCCGCCGGAGTCGCGTGGCTCACGTTGCGCCCCCGCGGTGACGTAGCACCCCACACGGAATCCGACATCGTTTAAATTTGCAGGATGCGGAAACTGGTGTGGGCGCTCGTCGCCGTCGTGGTCGTGGCGCTGCTCGGCTTCTTCGTCGCCCCATGGGTGTACGGGACGTTCATCGCCGAGGACGACGCGCCCGCCGCGTCCGTCTCGACCGAAGGTGCCGAAGCCGCGACCGGTGAGCTCGACGGGGAGTGGACCGTCGTCGAGGGTGCCGAACCCAACCGCACCGCCGCCGGCTACACGGTGCACGAGATCCTGCGCGGGGCCGACGTCACCGTGGTGGGCAGCACCGATCAGGTCTCCGGTTCGGCGACCATCACCGACGGCACCCTCGAGGCCGCCGAGGTCGTCGTGCAGGTCGAGGGCATCACCACCGACAGTGGCCAGCGCGACGGCCAGTTTCGCACTCGGGTGATGGACACCGCGGCGCACCCGACGGCGACGTTCGCCCTCACCGAGCCCGTGGATCTGACGTCCCTGCCCGACGACGGCAGCATCGGTTCCGTCACCGCGACCGGCACGCTCACCCTGCGCGGCGCCGAACGGCCCGTGACCGTCGACGTCGACGTCCTGCGCACGGGTGAGCGTCTCGTGGCGTCGGGGAGCATCCCCACCACCTGGACCGATTACGGCGTGGAGCCGCCGAACCTCGGATTCGTGACGGTCGACGGCGCGGGCAGCGTCGACTTCCTCGTCACGTTCGAGCAGAACTGACGTTCTCGGTCTCCTCCGCGTGGGTCTGTTTCGGCGCCCAGCCGGGCGGGCCGAAGGCGTAACCGAGCTTGTCGCGGAACGTCCCGGCCGTACGCCAGTCGCGGGCGATCGCCCGGTACTCGTGCGTCTGCAGGTCCCAGATGTTGTACGTGCCGACGGGCTTGGTGAGCCCGTAGGTGGGCCGGTGGTCCTCGGCCTTGAAGGTGCCGAACATCCGGTCCCAGATGATGAGGATGCCCGCGTAGTTGCGGTCGAGGTAGTCGGGATCGGAGCCGTGGTGCACCCGATGGTGCGAGGGCGTGTTGAACACGAATTCGATCGGGCGGGGGAGCGTGCCGACCCGCTCGGTGTGCACGAAGAACTGGTAGACGAGGCTGACGGAGAAGCCGACGAAGACCATCCACGGTGGGATGCCGATCAGGGGGAGCGGCAGCCACATGATGATCTCGCCGCTGTTGTTCCACTTCTGGCGCAGCGCGGTCGCGTAGTTGAAGTACTCGCTCGAGTGGTGCGCCTGGTGGGTCGCCCAGACCAGGCGGACGCGGTGCGCCATCCGGTGGTACCAGTACCAGAGGACGTCGATGCCGACGAGCAGGATCACCCACGTGTACCAGGCGTCGGCGGGCAGGTGCCACGGTGCGACGTAGACCCACAGGGCCGAATATCCGACGAGGGCCAGCACCTTCCATGCGGCGCTCGTGACGATGGAGACCAGACCCATCGAGATGCTCGCGCGTGCGTCCCGCTTCTCGTAGCCGCCGCGCGGGGGGCGGGTGCGTCCGTCGGGGCCCGGCTCGACGTGTTCGAGGGTGCGGGCCGCGATCCATTCGAGGATCAGGAAGGTGAGGAAGGCGGGAATCGCCAGGGTCACCGGATCGTGGAGGGGGTCGAGCAGCGACCCCCACGATTCCTGCAGGGTTTCCCACATCGCAACGACCTCCGATAGCTGTGAACAACCGTCCACATTACCGCTGGTGTGGCTTGCATCACCAGGGCCCTCGAATCGGGACCCGGGTGGCGACTCGCGTCCTCACGATTCCGGGTGGTTCGGTATTGCTGGTAGGAATTGACCCGTCCCGTCGAGACGGGCCGGCCGACGACATCAGGCAGCGCGAGAGGCATGGCATGCACATCACCGCGAGGGTCGACTACGCCGTGCGGACCCTGCTCGAACTCGCGGCGATCGAGGACGGTCGCCTGACGAAGGCGGAGACCCTCGCGACGGCGCAGACCATCCCGCACAAGTTCCTCGAGGCCGTTCTCGCCGACCTGCGTCGCGGTGGGTTGGTGAACAGCCGGCGGGGACCGGAGGGCGGTTACTGGCTCGCGCGACCCGCGGCCGAGATCTCCATTGCCGACATCATCCGCACGGTCGAGGGCCCGCTGGCGTCGGTGCGTGGCGAGCGGCCCGAGGACGTCGTCTACAGCGGGGCGGCCGAACGGCTGCAGGACGTGTGGATCGCGGTGCGTGTGAACCTGCGCGCCGTGCTCGAAGAGGTATCGCTCGCGGATGTCGTCGCGGGAGACCTCCCCGGTTTCGTGGAGGATCTTACGAAGGATCCGGGCGCCTGGGAGCGTCGCCGGGTGTGAAGCCCGCGATAGGCCGGGAACGCCTGTGGGCGATGTCATAAATTTGCATGACTCTGCAAACTTACAGAACTCTGCAAAATCAGTAACCTGGATGGAGTGACCATCACTCCCGGCCTGCGCGACCGCAAGAAGGCGGCCACTCGTGCGGCTCTCGCGACCGCCGCGGCCGAACTCGCTCGTGAACACGGTCTGGCCGCCGTGACGGCCGATGCGATCGCAGCGCGCGCGGGTGTCTCGACCCGCACCTTCCACAACTACTTCGCGAGCAAGGAAGACGCCGTCCTCGCGTATCTCGAGACTCGGGTCGAGGAGTGGATCGACCTGCTGCGCGATCGTCCCGCCGACGAGGACATCATGGATTCGCTGCTCGCGGTGGCCCTGGACGTCGTGCAGAACCCCGACTGGCCGTTCGGCGAGATCGTCGCGTGCATCACCCTGCTCGAGGAGAGCAACGTGCTGTTGTCCCGGCAGATCGAGGTCGAGCGGCGTTCGTCGCAGTTGCTCGTCGAGATCATCGCCGAACGCACCGGCACCGACCCCGATGCCGACCTGTACCCCTCGCTGCTGAACTACGCCGCCATGGGCGCCGTGCGCGCGGCAATGGAGACACACGCGACCGGGACGACGGACCGGTCGGTCGAAGAGCTCATCCGCGAGGCGTTCGACCAGCTCCGACGCGGATTCTCCTGATTCCGGACCTCTGCCCGTTCCGACCATCCGACCCCACCAGGATCTTCCGACATAGAAAGGGTGCCCCGTGGCGACCTACCTGTACCGGCTGGGCAAGTTCGCCCACCGACGGAAGGGCGCAGTGCTGTCCTTCTGGATCGCGCTGCTCGTGCTCTTCGGGGTCGGTGCAGCAACCCTGTCCGGGCCCACCACGGACGCGTTCACGCTTCCGGGCACCCCCGCGCAGAAGACCCAGGACCTCATGGCGGAGCGGTTCCCGTCGACCGAAGATCCGATGAACGGGCTCAGCGCGCGTTACGTCTTCGCCGCGCCCGACGGGCAGACGCTCGACGACCCCGAGAACCTGGCCGCCGTCGACGAGGTCCTCGCCGCGGTCCGCGGCATCGACCGCGTCTCGCCGCCCGCCAAGGTCGACCCCGCCACCGCCTCGCCGGAGGAACAGGCCGGCGCGCTGGTCAACCCGGTCCTCGCCGACGCCGGTCTCGTCGAGCAGATGAAGGCCGTCGCCGCGCAGCAGGGCACCTCCGAAGAGGCTGCGCTGTCCGACGCCCAGGCCCTGTCGCCGCTGAGCGCCGACCGCACCGTCGGCTTCGTCACCGTCCCGTTCGAGGGCGAGATCACCGACGTCGACCAGGCCCTGCGCGACCAGATCTTCGACGCCGCCGAGATCGGCCGTGACGCCGGCCTGACCGTCGAGGTCAGCGGTACGGCTGCCGCCGAGATGGGCATGCCCGGTGGCACCGCCGAACTCATCGGCATCGGCATCGCCGCGATCGTGCTCACCCTGACCTTCGGCTCGCTCGTCGCCGCCGGACTTCCGCTGGTCACCGCACTCGTCGGCGTCGGCATCGGCAGCCTCGGCATCACCATCGCCTCCGGCTTCGCCGACCTCAGCTCGATGACCCCGACGCTGGCGGTCATGATCGGTCTGGCCGTGGCGATCGACTACTCGCTGTTCATCGTCTCGCGCTTCCGGCACGAACTCACCATCACCTCTGATCGCACCGAGGCCGCCGGCCGTGCCGTGGGCACCGCCGGTTCCGCGGTCGTCTTCGCCGGCCTGACGGTCATCATCGCCCTCATGGCGCTGAGCGTCGTCGGCATCCCGTTCCTGTCGGTCATGGGTTACGCTGCCGCGTTCACGGTGCTCATGGCCGTGCTCATCGCCGTGTCGCTGCTGCCCGCCGTGCTCGGACTGTTCGGGGAGAAGGCCTTCGCCGGCCGCATCCCGTTCCTGAACAAGCGCGGTTCCGACGACGACACCCCCAAGGCGGGCGCCAAGTTCGTCGGCCTGATCACGCGACGCCCGGCCATCCCGCTCATCGCCGGTGTGGTCCTCCTCGGTGCGCTCGCGCTGCCCGCCACCGGACTGAACCTCGCCCTGCCGTCGGAGGCCACCGCCGATCCGGCGACCAGCGCCCGCAAGGCCTACGACCTGGTCGACGAGGGATTCGGTCCCGGACGCAACGGCCCGCTGGTCGTCGTCGTCGACACCCAGAACGCCGACGTGGAGGCCCCAGTCGCGTTCGGTGCCGTCGTCGGCAAGCTGTACGAGAACGACGAGGTCGTCAACGCCCAGATCGTCGCGGTGAACGAGGCGGGAGACACCGCCCAGATCCTCGTCACTCCGCGCAGCGGCCCGACCGATCCCGCGACGATGGACCTCGTCCAGAGCATCCGCGACGGCGAGACCGAGCTGAACGAGGAGTTCGGCCTGTCCTACGGCGTGACCGGCCAGACCGCGCTCGAGGGCGACGTCTCCGACAGCCTCCAGAGCGCACTGGCTCCGTACCTCGCGGTCGTCGTCGGCCTCGCCTTCATCCTGCTGATGCTGGTGTTCCGCTCGATCCTGGTGCCGCTCACCGCAACCCTCGGCTTCCTGCTCAGCGTCCTGGCGACCTTCGGTGCCACCGTCGCGGTCTTCCAGGAGGGCTGGGGCGGCCTGATCGCCAACCCGCAGCCCATCGTGAGCTTCATGCCGATCATCCTCATCGGCGTCGTCTTCGGTCTTGCGATGGACTACCAAGTGTTCCTGGTGACGCGTATGCGTGAGGACTACGTCCACGGCGCGAGCGCACTCGAGGCCGTCCGCAGCGGCTTCGCACACGGCGCGCGCGTGGTGAGCGCAGCGGCGATCATCATGATCTCGGTGTTCGCGGCGTTCATCGCCGAACCGGACTCGCTGATCAAGTCGATCGGTTTCGCACTCGCCGCGGCGGTCTTCTTCGACGCCTTCATCGTCCGCATGGTCATCATCCCGTCGGTGATGGCGCTACTCGGCGACAAGGCGTGGTGGCTGCCGAAGTGGCTCGACCGGATCCTTCCGAACGTCGACGTCGAGGGCGAGAAGCTCACCCGCGAGCTCGGTGCCACCGAGCCCGCACCGGAATCCGCACGCGTGTGACGAACCCCCGGGCGGCCACGTACCCGACGCGGTGCGTGGCCGCCCGGATGGATCGTGAAGATTGCTGCAGGGAGTCGCAGGTAGCGTAATGCCCATGTTGCTACGGCTGTTGCGCCGCTTCATGGCGCCCTATCGGGGTGCCCTCGCGGGGGTCGTACTCCTGCAGCTGGTCGCGACCGGGGGCATGTTGCTGCTCCCGAGTCTCAACGCCGACATCATCGACAACGGCGTGGCGACCGGGGACATCGATTACATCGTCCGGACCGGTCTGCTGATGCTCGTCATCAGCGCCGTCGAGGTCGGCGCCGCGACCGGTGCCGTCTACTTCGCGGCGCGCGCCGCGATGGGCTTCGGCCGCGACGTGCGGCTCGCGCTCGTCCGGAATGTGGGGCGGTTCTCGGCGCGCGAGTTCGGGACGTTCGGTGCCCCGTCGCTGATCACCCGCAACACCAACGACGTGCAGCAGGTTCAGATGCTCGTGCTGATGACCTGCACCATCGTCGTGACCTCCCCGATCATGGGGATCGGTGGCGTCATCATGGCGATCCGCCAGGACCCCGGCACCTCGCTCGTGCTGGTCGTCGCCGTCCCGGTGCTGATCTTCACCATGGCCGCGCTCATCGCGCTCATGCTGCCCGGCTTCCGGGTCATGCAGAAGCGCATCGACTCTGTGAATCGGGTGTTGCGCGAGCAGATCACCGGCATCCGCGTGATCAGGGCATTCGTGCGCGACGAAACCGAGAAGGCCCGCTTCGACGGCGCCAACGACGACCTCACCGCCACCGCCTTGCGCGTCGGCCGCGTGAACTCCGTGCTGTACCCGGCGGTGCTGCTGATCTCGAATGTGAGCACCGTCGGCGTCCTGTGGGTGGGCGCCCACCGTATCGACTCCGGTGCGATGCAGGTCGGCTCCATCACCGCGATGATCACCTACATCGCCCAGATCCTCATGGCCGTGCTCATGACGTCGTTTGTCGCGATCATGGCTCCGCGCGCCGCGGTCTGCGCCGAGCGCATCCTCGACGTGCTCGACACCGAACCGACGGTGTCTTCGCCCGCCGAACCGGTCCGCGAACTCCCGACCCGCGTCACCCTCGAACTCCGCAATGCCGGTTTCTCGTATCCCGGTGCCGACGCTCCCGTGCTCAGCGGGGTGTCGTTCCGCGCCGACCCCGGTTCCACCACCGCGATCATCGGCGGCACCGGATCGGGCAAGAGCACCATGATGCGCCTCGTGCCGCGGCTCATCGACGTCACCGCCGGGCAGGTGCTCGTCGCGGGTGTCGACGTCCGGGCGCTCGACACCGACGTGCTGCGCTCGCGCATCGCCGTCGTGCCGCAAAAGGCCTACCTGTTCTCCGGCACCATCGCCGACAACCTCCGGTACGGACGCGCCGACGCCACCGACGACGAACTGTGGCACGCCCTCGAGGTCGCGCAGGCCGCCGACTTCGTCCACAAGACCGAGGACGGACTGAACACGGTCCTCTCCCAGGGCGGCACCACGGTCTCCGGCGGGCAGCGGCAGCGCCTCGCGATCGCTCGCGCCCTCGTCCGCCGGCCCGCCATCTACCTGTTCGACGACGCCTTCTCCGCACTCGACCCGGCGACCGACGCCCGCCTGCGCGCGGCGCTCGAACCCGAGACGCGCGACGCGTGCGTGCTCATCGTCGCGCAGCGGGTCTCCACCGTGCAGGACGCCGACCGCATCGTCGTCCTCGACAACGGCGTCATGGTCGATTCCGGGACGCATCTCGGTCTGCTCGGCCGGTGCCGGACGTACTCGGAGATCGTCGAGTCGCAGAGGATGGCCACGATATGACGACTCCGGAAGCGGCGGCACCGTCGCGTCTGCGCACCGTCCGCCGGGTGCTCGGCCTGCTCCACCCGCACCGCTACGCCGTCTACTCGGTGCTGCTCTCCGCCTTCCTCGGCGTCGTGAGCATGTCGGTGGCGCCCTTCGTGCTCGGCCGCGGCACCGACGTCATCTTCGACGGGGTGGTGGGCATGCAGTTCCCCGCCGGACAGACCAAGGAAGAAGCCGTCGCCGGTCTGCGCGCCGAGGGCCGCGACCAGTTCGCCGACATGGTCTCGGGGATGGACGTGGTGCCCGGACTCGGCATCGACTTCTCGGCCCTCGGCCGGATCCTCGTCATCGTCCTGGCGCTGTACCTGCTCTCGTCCGGTCTGATCTGGGTCGCCGCCTACGGCCTCAACGAGATCGTGCAGCGCGTCGTGCGCGACATGCGGTCGCGGATCGAACGCAAGATCCACCGGTTGCCGCTGCGGTACTTCGACACGCATTCGCGCGGCGACCTGCTCAGCCGCGTCACCAACGACATCGACAACGTCGCGGCGGGCATGCAGGAGTCCATCTCCCAGCTCGTCCTCGCGGTGCTGACGCTGCTCGGTCTCGTGGTGATGATGCTGTTCATCTCGCCGATGCTCGCGCTCGTCGCGATCCTGACCGTCCCGGCGTCGGTCGTGGCGACGGCAGTGATCGCGCGTCGCTCGCGCAAGCACTTCCTCGCGCAGTGGGAGACGACCGGCAAGCTCAACGGGCAGATCGAGGAAGCCTTCACCGGGCACGAGCTCATCACCGCCTACAGCCGGACCGCGGAGGTGCAGCGACGCTTCACCGACACCAACGAGTCGCTGTACCAGGCCTCCTACCGCGCGCAGTTCGTGTCCGGACTGGTGATGCCGTTCGTGACCTTCCTCGGCAACGTCGGCTATGTCGTCATCGCCGTGCTCGGTGGTCTACGGATCGCGTCGGGCACCGCGACGCTCGGTGAGATCCAGGCGATGATCCAGTACTCGCGTCAGCTCGTGCAGCCGCTCGCGCAGATCGGCGCGATGGTCAACCTCCTGCAGTCGGCGTCGGCGTCGGCCGAGCGGGTGTTCGCGGTGCTCGACGAACCGGAGGAGGAACCGGAGGTCGCGGCGCCGACGATGCCGTGGAGCCGGCACGGACTCGTCGAGTTCGAGAACGTCGCCTTCTCGTACACCCCCGATCGGCCGCTCATCGAGAACCTGTCGTTGCGGGCCGAACCGGGTCAGATGATCGCGATCGTCGGACCCACGGGCGCCGGCAAGACCACCCTCATCAACCTGATCCTGCGCTTCTACGAGGTCGACGCGGGCCGGATCCTCGTCGACGGCGTGGACATCCGTTCGATGTCCCGCGACGAACTGCGCTCGCGCATCGGCATCGTCCTGCAGGACACCTGGCTGTTCGGCGGCACCATCCGCGAGAACATCGCCTACGGCAATCCGTACGCCACCGAGAACCAGATCATGTCCGCGGCCAGGATGAGTTACGTCGACCGTTTCGTGCGGGCCCTGCCCGACGGCTACGACACGAGCATCGACGAGGAGAACGACGGCAACCTCAGCGCCGGTGAGCGTCAGCTCATCACGATCGCGCGGGCGTTCGTGTCCAAGCCGTCGATCCTCATCCTCGACGAGGCGACGAGCTCGGTCGACACCCGCACCGAACTGCTCGTCCAGCAGGCCACCGCGCGATTGCGCGACGACCGCACCAGCTTCGTCATCGCTCACCGCCTGTCGACCATCCGGAACGCCGACCGCATCGTGGTGATGGAGGACGGACGGATCGTCGAACAGGGCACCCACGAGGGGCTGCTCGAGGCGGCCGGTGCGTACGCGAGGCTGTACGACGCGCAGTTCAAGGCACTCGTGGAGTGAACGCGCGAGACTTCGGCGCGGCCTGATACAAAACATTCCGTCCTCGCGGGCGGGACGGGACACTTCTGGCCATGACGGAGGTGCGGACAACAGCGGTACGGTCACCTCTCGATCTCCTGCGCTCTGCGCGACCGGGGGTCTCCGTGCGATCTGGACGACCGGGGGTCTTCCGGGTCGACGAGACCACACCGGCGGGGCGGATCATGCAGCATCTGCGACGTGGGGGACCGGCGACGCGCACGATGCTCGCCGATTTCACGGGCCTGTCGGCGTCGACGGTCAACCGGGCGGTGACGTCGTTGCTCGAGCACGGGTTGCTGCGCGACCGCCCCGATCTCGCTCCGCGGGGACGGGTGGGACGGCCGCACGTGCCGGTGGAGGTGGACACCGAACGGGGTTTCCTCGCCGGTATCCATCTGGGGGAGCGGGAGACCCGGGTGGTTTCCGGCGACCTGCTCGGACGGGAACTGCACCGGACGACTTTCGCGACACCGGCGTCGGTGTTCGACGTCTTCGCCGCGATCGGTGCGGCGCTGCGGGTGCACGAGTCCCACCAGCGAGGCAGGCAGCCGCTGTGGGCAGGGCTCGCGGTGGGTGGTCTGTACGACGAGCACCGAGGGGCGCTCGACCACCCGCGACTGGGCTGGTGCGAAGCGCCCGTGGACGTGTTGTTCCGGGCGATCGTGCCCACGCCGTACACGGTCGTTCCGTACGTGGAGGCGGTCGCGGAGGTCGAATACCGCCGGTGCGAGAGCGCCTTCCGGCGACGACCCGAGAGCTGGCTGTATCTGTGTGCGGAGGAATCGATCTCGATGGCGTGGCTCGTGGACGGCCTCGCACGGTCCTCGGCCGACGACATCGAATCGTTCTGTGCTGTACTCGAACCGGGGAGTGCCGATGGCACCGACCCGTCGCCGAACCAGGCGGTGCTCCTCGGCCGTGCGGTCGCGCTGGTGCGCGACGTCGTCAATCCCGACGTGGTGACCGTCGGTGGTGAGCTGTTCACCCGACATGGACGGGAGCGCGAGGACGTGTCCGACGGTTACCGGCAGCAGTCGTCGTACAACGATGTGCCACTGCGGTTCTCGGAAGCCGATGACGATCTGCGGTCGGCGGCGGCGCTCGGTGCGGCGTCGCGGGTGATGTATGTCGACCCGATCGGCGCGATGCAGGCGCGGTGAGACGACAAGGTCTGGCGCATGCCGCTGATCGAGGTGGGGCGTCAGGCCGCTCCCGTTTCGGAAGGTCGGATTCCGGGAGGTCAGTGCAGCACTTCGCGCGCGGTGCGACGGACCGCATCGGTCAGCGCGTCGAGCACGGGGGAGTCCAGCCGCCACCGCTGCCAGTACAGCGGCACGGCGATCGGGTCGTCCGGGGCCAGGCTCACGAGATCGGTCGTGTCGGCGACCATCGCGTCGGGGAGCATGGCCCAGCCCAACCCCAGCCGCGCGGCCTCGACGAATTCGAGGGCGCCCGGAACGTAGTTGCGCGGCGGATTCAGCCGCCGCCGGGTCCGCTTGCGGACGAAGCGATCCTGCATGTCGTCCTTGCGGTCGAAGGTGAGCATCGGGGCCTCCCGCAGTTCGGTGGGGGTCATGCCCTCGGGGAACCAGCGTTCGGCGAAGTCCACGCTCGCCATCGCGTGATAGCGCATGGCGCCGAGCTTCTCGGACGTGCAGCCCTGCACGGGTTCGGGGACGGAGGTGACCGCTGCCATGGCGGTTCCGTCGCGCAACAGATCCGTGGAGTGGAACTCGTCCTCGCGGTGCAGTTCGAACAGGGCTCGGTAGCGCACGGGCATCCGGGCCAGGGCGCGCAGCATCCAGGTGGACATCGAGTCGGCGTTGACGACGAGCGGGATCGTGGCGTAACTCCCGGTGTCGGCGCCGAGACCGAGTTCCTCGGAGGCGTCCTGCTCCAGCCGCGCGACCTGCCGGGCGAGCCGCATCACCACTTCGCCGGCCGCGGTCGCGCTGACGGGCCGGGTCCGTCGCAGCAGTACCTGACCGACGTGTTGTTCGAGCGACTTGATGCGTTGGCTCACCGCGGACGGTGTGACGCGAAGAACAGCCGCCGCACCCTCGAAAGTGCCCTCGTCCAATACCGTTGCAAAAGTGCGAAGTTGAGCGAAGTCGAGATCCACATTAAGAAACTCTAATGCAGGTACAGCAAAATCAACTGTTCTTATCTCGACAGGATTCCTAGCGTCGATGCCATGTCACTCGTCGTCGCCGGATTCGTCACAGGTCTGTCCCTCATCGCCGCCATCGGTGCGCAGAATGCCTTCGTCCTGCGCATGGCGATCGCGCGACGATTCGTGCTGCCTGTGATCGCGATCTGCGTGATCTCCGACGCCGTGCTCATCACCGCGGGCATCGCCGGGATCGCGACGATCCTCGACCGCGCTCCCGGCGCGATCGACGTGATCCGTTGGGCGGGTGCCGCTTTCCTCATCTGCTACGGACTCTTCGCGGCACGTCGCGCGCTGAAGCCGTCGGCACTGTCCGCTGCCCCGGGCGGTGCCGTCACCATCGGCGCGGCCCTGCTGACCTGTCTGGCGCTGACCTGGCTCAACCCGCACACCTATCTCGACACCGTGCTCATGCTCGGTTCGGTGGCCAACCACTACGGCAACCCCGGCCGGTGGTGGTTCGGTGCCGGGGCGATCACCGCGAGCGTCGTGTGGTTCGCCGCCCTCGGGTACGGGGCCCGCTATCTGCGCGCCTGGTTCGCCAAGCCGTCCTCGTGGCGCATCCTCGACGGTGGCGTCGCGGTCCTGATGCTCGGCCTCGGTGCCGGACTCGTCGCCTCGTCCTGATCACTCATCTGCGTCCCGTGGGGGCGCGGTCGGGCTCGAGATGGCTGAACACCACGACACCGGGCAGCGCCTCGTCGAGATCGGCCTCGATGCGGTCGAGCAGGTCGTGCCCGGCCCGCACCGTCCAGTCGCCCGGCACCCGCACGACGAGGTAGACGAAGCGCTGACGTCCCGACTCGCGGGTGCGCGGCGGCAGGATCGTCACCACCCCCGGTTCCCGATAGCGGTCGAGGACGGCGTTCACCGCCGTCACGTCCTCCGGGGGAAGAACCGCGTCGAGCATGCCGATGACCGCCTGCCGCACGAGGCCGAAACCGATCCGCAGGATGTTCAGGGCGACGAGGATCGCCACGATCGGGTCGAGCACGTCCCACCCGGACAGCGCGACCAGCGCGACGCCGACGAGCACGCCCGCCGACGTCCACACGTCCGTCAGCAGGTGTTTCCCGTCGGCGACCAGCGTGATCGACCGGTGTGCCCGACCCTGCCGGATGAGCAGCAGACCGACCACGAGATTGAGCGCCGACGATCCGGCCGACAGGAGGAGACCGAGTCCGACCTCGGTCACCGGCTGCGGTGAGATCAGGCGCTCGACCGAGGTCCACAGGATCACCGTCGCGGCGGCGAAGACCATGGTGCCCTCGACCGCGGCGGAGAGGTACTCGGCCTTCCCGTGCCCGAAATCGTGGTTCGCATCGGCCGGCTTCGCGGCGAGACGTAGCGCCGCGAGACCGACGAGCGCCGCGACGAGGTTGACCCCGGATTCGAGTGCGTCCGACAACAGACCCACGGATCCGGTGATCCACGCCGCCGATGCCTTCAGCAGCATCGTCGCGAGCGCGGTCGCCACCGACAACAGCATGAACCGCATCAACACGCGGTGCTGCTGCGCAGAGGGCACCACCGGTCAGCGCTTGACGAGCGTGAGTTGCATCCCGGTGAGGTCGGTGGCCGTCAGCGCGACGTAGTCGTACTTCGGGGTGGGAACCCACGGCGACAGTCCGAGGGCGTCGATCCGCGCCGCGTCGTCGAAGCTCCGCAGGATCCGGGCGTGTCCGTGCAGCACGACGCTCCATGCGGAGTCCTCGCGGATCTCGTCCACCTCGAAGGCCACCTGCGGGTGCACCGCCAGTTCGGAGAGCTTGCTGCCCTCACCGCTGCGGAAGTACACCGTGCGATCGTCGGTGACGTAGTTGACGGGATAGATCTCCGGTCGTCCGCCGACGACGGTGACGAGGCGGCCCACCTTGCCCGTCGCGAGCAGGTCCCAGCACTGGTCCTCGTCGAGGGGGACGACAGGATCGTCGGTGTTCGGGTTGTCGCGCATCGCGTTCACTCCTCCGGTTCCGCTGCCGTATCCAGCACATCACGAACCGGCTTCCGGCGCAGTGGAACGCTCCGCCGGTTACGGTGAAACCGGCCGTCAGGACCGTGTTCGCCCGATCCGCCGAGAGCAGCCCGAACGAGGAGTGCCAATGTCCGCACAGGCTCCCGCGACCACCTCGAGTTGGCACACCCGCGCCGCGACCGACGTCGCCGAGGCGTTCGAGGTCGATCCGCAACGAGGACTGAGCGCGGACGAGGTCGAACGACGCCGCGGCGAGTACGGCCCGAACCTGCTCGACGAGGCGAAGAAGGTGCCGACCTGGCGACGCGTGCTGTCGCTGCTGGCCGACAGGATGACCCTCGTTCTGGTCGTCGCGGCGGTGGTCAGCGCCACCGTCTCCCGTGAGTGGGAGACCCCCGTCGTCATCTTCGCGGTGATCGCGCTCAACACCGTGCTGAACTACGTGCAGGAATCCCGGGCCGAGAGCAGCCTCGCTGCGTTGAAGAAGATGTCGGTGTCCACCAGCCGGGTGCTGCGCGACGGTCGCGGGACGGAGGTGCCGCGCGCCGAACTCGTCCCCGGAGACGTGGTGCTCCTCGAGGCCGGCGACACCGTCCCCGCCGACGGCCGACTCGTCACCGCTGTCCGGCTGCAGGTCGCCGAGGCCGCCCTCACCGGCGAATCCCAGCCCGTCGACAAACAGGTCGACGTCGTCGACGATCCCGACGCACCGCTCGGCGACCGCACCGACATGCTGTTCATGAACACCGAGGTCACACGCGGACGTGCCGCGATGATCGTCACCGGAACGGGCATGCGCACCGAGATGGGAGCCATCGCAACCCTTCTCGGAGCGGCAGGTGTCGAACAGACGCCGCTGCAACGACGCATCGGCCAGCTCGCCCAGGCCCTGACGATCATCGCGATCGTGACGGTGGCGCTGGTGTTCGTCCTCGGACTGCTGCGGGGGCAGACCTGGTCGGATCTCCTCGTCACCGCGGTGTCGCTGGCGGTCGCGACGATCCCCGAAGGGCTCACGGCCGTCGTCGCCTTCACCCTCGCGATGGGAGCCTCACGGCTCGCGGCCCGCGGCGCGATCGTCAAACGACTCGCCGCGGTCGAGACACTCGGCAGCACCACCCACATCTGCACCGACAAGACCGGCACCCTCACCCTCAACGAGATGACGGTGCAGCGACTGCTCGTCGCGGGTCGTGCCTTCCGCGTCACCGGCACCGGGTACGGAACCGACGGCAAGATCCTTGTCGGCGACGGCCTGCCCGCACCGGACTTCACGGACGCACTGCTCGGGATGGGACTGTGCAACGACGCGACCGTGCGCAACGGAATACTGGTCGGCGATCCCACCGAGGGTGCCCTCGTGGTGCTCGCCGAGAAGGGCGGCATCGACGTCGAGGGTGCGCGGGCCGCGCTGAACCGCATCGCGGAGGTGCCGTTCGACTCGGACTACAAGTACATGGCCACCTTCCACACCCTGCCGAACGGCGGATACCGCTGTTTCGTGAAAGGTGCACCGGGTGTGCTCCTCGACCGTGCCACCTCGATCGCCGGTCCCGACGGTCCGATTCCACTCGACGACGACGGTCGCGCGAGGATCCACCGGGCCGTGGAGGCGCTCGCGTCGGAAGGTCTGCGAACTCTCATGATCGCCGGGCGCGACCTCGACGCCGTTCCCCGCGGCGACACCGATGCCCTGCAGGAGAAGGTGGCCGACCTGACGATCCACGCGATCGTCGGCATCGTCGACCCGCCGCGGACCGAAGCCGAGGATGCGATCGCCGTCGCCCACGAGGCGGGCATCTCGGTGCACATGATCACCGGCGACCATCTGGTGACGGCCTCCGCGATCGCCGAGGAACTCGGAATCCGCGGGTCGGCTGCCTCCGGTGCGGATCTCGACAAACTCACCGACGACGAACTGCGCCGGAGGGCAAAGGAATTCGGTGTCCTCGCCCGCGTGGCGCCCCAACACAAGATCAGGTTCGTCGAAGCGCTGCAGGCCGACGGGCAGATCGTCGCGATGACGGGCGACGGCGTCAACGACGCTCCCGCGCTCGAACAATCCGACATCGGTGTGGCCATGGGCATCACGGGAACCGACGTCTCCAAGGGCGCCGCGGACATGATCCTCACCGACGACAACTTCGCGACCATCGTCGCCGCCGTGGCCGAGGGACGCGGAATCTACGACAACATCATCAAATTCGTGAAGTTCCAGCTCACCACGGCGTGGGGCTTCGTCCTGATCTTCCTGACGGCCGGTGTGCTCGGCCTCGCGGGTGGCGCGCCCTTCAGCGCACTGCAGATCCTGTGGGTGAACATCATCATGGACGGACCGCCGGCGCTCGCGCTCGGTGTCGACCCGACCGCCCCCGACGCGATGCGGCGACGACCGCGGCCCGCGAACGAGGCGCTGCTCGAACGCTCCCGGGTCCAGCGCATCCTCGGCCTCGGCATCGTGATGACGGTGGGCACGATCGCGGTCCTGCACTTCGGGCCGGAACTGTTCCCCGACAGTGCATCCGACCCGTTGTTCGCCACCACCCTCGCGTTCACGACATTCGTCTTCTACCAGGTGTTCAACCTGTTCAACGTGCGCTCGGATCTCGGATCGGTGTTCTCGGCGCAGACGTTCACCAACCACACCATCTGGATCGCGATCGGCGCCGTCGTCGTCCTTCAGATCTGCGTCGTGCAACTCGGCGCCCTGCAGGGATTCATGGACACCACCTCGCTCACCTCCGAGCAGTGGCTGCTCGCGGTCGCCGTCGGCTCGTCCGTGCTGTGGGTGGACGAGATCGGCAAGTTCGTCGCCAGGAGGATCGAGGCGCGCAGGGCCGAGCGGGCGGATACGACCTTCCTCACCTGACGATCGGGAGATGGCGGAACTCACGTCGCCGCGGGGAGAAGTGTGAGGCCGGACTGCCCCAGAATGGAGGCTGCCCCCGCGTCGCTCCCCCAGCGCGCCCGCGTCCCGGCCCGCACGACCTCCGGCTCCGGGACCCTCGACAGATCGAAGGTTTCCTCACCGATGACCACCACGGCTTCCGGCCGCCCACTCGACGATCCTGCCCACACCGACTCCGGACATCCCGCGCGCACGCTCGTGATGTGGGCGCTCGCCCTCGGTGGGTTCGGGATCGGAACCACCGAGTTCGTCGCCATGGGGTTGCTCCCCGAGATCGCGACGAGCATCGGGGTCTCCGAACCCACCGCGGGCCACGTCGTCTCCGCCTACGCGGCCGGTGTCGTCGTCGGTGCCCCGCTCATCGCGACGATCGCCGCCCGCGTGCCGCGCAAGACACTGCTGGTCGCGCTGATGGTCGCGTTCACCCTCGGGAACGCCGCCACGGTGCTGGCCCCGAACTACGGTCTGCTCGTCGTCTCCCGCTTCGTCGCCGGCCTGCCGCACGGCGCGTACTTCGGGGTCGCCGCACTGGTCGCGGCGCACCTCGCCGGACCCGGTCGCCGCGCGCGGGCGGTGTCGCTGGTGATGATGGGGCTGTCGGTGGCGAACGTCGTCGGGGTGCCCGCTGCCTCGTGGCTCGGCATGGCGCTGGGCTGGCGCGCGGCGTTCGTGCTGGTCGCGGTGATCGGAGTGGCCACCATCGTCGCTCTCGCCGCCTGGGTGCCGACACTGTCGATACCGACGACCAGCGTGCGGGTCGAACTCGGGGCGTTGAAGAGCAGCACCGTCTGGCTCACGCTCGCCGTGGCCGTCATCGGCTTCGGTGGTGTGTTCGCGGTGTACACCTACATCAGCACCACGCTGACCGACGTCGCCGGAGTGTCGAGATCGCTGGTGCCGGTCGCGCTGATGCTCTTCGGCGTGGGCATGGTCGTCGGCAATGCCATCGGTGGTCGCGTCGCCGACCGCGGTGTGATCCCCGGCGTCTACGCGTCGATCACCTCGCTCGCGGTGCTGCTCGCGCTGTTCGTCGCCGCAGCCCACAACCCGTGGACCGCCTTCGTGATGGTCTTCGGCCTGGGTGTCGGATGCGCCGCGGTGGGCCCGGCCCTGCAGGTGCGGTTGATGGACGTCGCCGAGGACGCCCAGACGCTCGCGGCGTCGCTGCACCACGCCGCGTTCAACCTGGCCAACGCGTTCGGTGCGTGGATCGGCGGGGTCGTGATCGCGGCCGGGTTCGGCTACACCGCTCCCGCCGCGGTCGGTGTGCTGCTGGCGCTCGCCGGTGTCGCCGTGTTCGCGATCTCCGTCCGCCGCCGCGAGAAGGCCGCACCTTCCCGACGTGATTGGATACGGAAGTGACCGATTCCAGCATTCCGACCCCGCCCGATCCCTTCTTCACGGTCGGAGCGCGTCTCGACAACGGACTCGGCCGCACGGGCACGATCCACACCCCGCACGGAAACATCCGCACCCCGGCCTTCGTCCCGGTGGGCACGAAGGCGACCGTCAAGGCGGTGCTGCCCGAGACGATGGCCGAGCTCGGCTCGCAGGCGTTGCTCGCCAACGCCTACCACCTCTACCTGCAGCCCGGCTCCGACATCGTCGACGAGGCCGGCGGGCTCGGGAAGTTCATGAACTGGCCCGGTCCGACCTTCACCGACAGCGGCGGCTTCCAGGTCATGTCGCTCGGAGCCGGGTTCAAGAAGGTCATCGCGATGGAGTCCGTCGGTGTCCAGAACGACGACGTCATCGCCAAGGGCAAGGAGCGGCTCGCCCACGTCGACGACGACGGGGTGACCTTCAAATCGCACCTCGACGGGTCGCGGCACCGGTTCACCCCCGAGGTGTCGATGCGTATCCAGCACGAGCTCGGCGCCGACATCATGTTCGCCTTCGATGAGCTCACGACCCTCATGAACACCCGCGGCTACCAGGAACGCTCCCTCGAACGGACCCAGGCGTGGGCGGTGCGGTGCATCGCCGAGCACGAGAAGCTCACCGCCGAACGCGCTCGCCGCCCCTACCAGGCGTTGTTCGGCGTCGTGCAGGGCGCGCAGTACGAGGACCTGCGACGACAGGCATGCCGGGGCCTCGAGTCCATCGTCGGCGAGACCGGCCGCGGATTCGACGGCTACGGCATCGGCGGTGCGCTCGAGAAGCACAATCTCGGCACGATCGTGCGGTGGTGCACCGAGGAGCTGCCCGAGCACAAGCCGCGACACCTGTTGGGCATCAGCGAACCCGACGACATCTTCGTCGCGGTCGAGCAGGGCGTCGACACCTTCGACTGCGTCAATCCGTCGCGGGTCGCGCGCAACGCCGCGATCTACCACCCCGACGGCCGGTTCAACATCAACACCAGCCGTCACCGGCGCGACTTCACGCCGATCGACGAGAACTGCGACTGCTACACCTGCCGGAACTACACGCGCGCGTACATCCACCACCTGTTCAAGGCGAAGGAGATGCTCGCCTCGACGTTGTGCACGATCCACAACGAACGGTTCACGGTGCGCCTCGTCGACGACATCCGGGCGAGCATGGAGAACGGCACGCTTGCCGAGTTCAAGGCCGAGACGCTCGGCCGGTTCTACGCGAGCCGGCGTCGGGCCTGAGTCGTCAGGGCGTGAGTCGTCAGGCGTAGGAGGGTTCGCGCTCCTTGACGTACGCGATCACGCGGTAGGTCACCGGGAGCACGACGATCTCGACCAGCGTCTTCCACAGGAACCCGACGATCACGAAGTTGACGAAGTCGGCCCAGGTCGTGATGCCGATGGCCCCTGCGGCGATCGAGCAGAAGATGAGGGTGTCGGCGAACTCGCCGACGACGGTCGACCCGATCAGCCGCGCCCACAGGTGCTTCTCCCGGGTGCGTTCCTTGATGCGGACGAGCACGTACGAGTTGAGCAACTGCCCGACCGCGTACCCGGCGAGCCCGGCGATCAACATCCGGGGCACCACACCGAGGACGTTCTCGAAGGACTCCTGACCGGCGTAGAAGTCGGCCGGGGGCAGCTGCTGCGTGATCCAGAAGCACAGCGCGGACAGCGCGACCGCCCCGAAGCCGTAGAAGACGGCGCGGCGGGTGGCCGCGAAGCCGTACACCTCGCTGAGCACGTCGCCGAGGATGTAGGCGAGGGGGAACAGGAAGAACCCGCCGTCGGTGATGATCGGCAGGATCTGCAGCGGCCCGACGGTGAGTTCGGAGCCGGTGAAGAACGCGATGCCCTTCGTCGCGGAGATGTTGGAGATCATCAGCACCGCGGTGAACAGCACGACGATCCCCGTGTACGGGCTGCGTCCCACGCGCGCGAAGGCGGCGTGGTCGAAGAGGGCGGGGGAGGTGTTCGATCCGTGCTCGGTCACCCGGACATCCAAGCATCTCCGCGGGGTGATCACGAAGTTGCGGACCGTCTGTACGTGCGCGAAAACCCCATATGCGACGAACGGGTCCCGTCCTGACGAGGACGGGACCCGGAGCGCACGGGAGATCAGGACTTACGTACCCGGGTGCCGCCGGCGAACTTGTCGTGGAAACCCTGCTTGTTGCCGTCCTGCTCGATGGTGACCGCGATACCGATGTATGCGGCGAGCGACAGCAGACCGGCGAGGAAGCCCAGCAGCGGGACGCCGGTGAGGATCTGCAGCGCGACGAAGGCGTTGCGCTTGGCGGCCTGCTCGAGGGTGGGGTTACCACCGGCAGGGCCGGCGACCGACAAGCCGAGGAGCTTCTTGCCGATCGTCGCGCCTCGAGCGGACTCCATGTACGTCCAGTAGCCGAAGGCGACGACACCGCTGACGACCGTCATGAAGAAGTCCACGAAACCGCTTCCACCGCTCGCGAGGATCATGATCGCGCTCAGGATCCCCATGGGGATACCAACGATGAGGCCGTCGATGATGCGGGCGCCGAGACGCGGGAGCAGTTCCCCCGGGGTGCCGGCACCGAAATTCGGATCCGGGCCGGGGAATCCCGGGCCGCCGAACCCACCGTCCTGCGGCGCCCCGTACTGGGGTGCACCGTACTGAGGAGCACCGTACTGAGGAGCGCCGAACTGGGGCGCACCGAATTGGGGCGTTCCGTTCTGCGGGGTTCCGTACTGAGGAGCGCCGTACTGGGGGCCACCGTTCTGGGGCGCGCCGTACTGCGGGAACTGCTGGGTGTAATCGGGCGGGGTGGCGCCGTACGAGGGGGCGCCGGGATGACCGCCCGTCGCCCGAGGATCCTGCTGAGGGGGTGGATAGCCACCAGTGGTCACTTATGTCTCCCTTGTCGCGATCGGCATGGCAACGCGCCACGGTACAGCGTGCCGTGGCGCGTCGGTAGATATGCCTACGGATGCGACGGGAGGGTCCCGCCGGGCTTGTGTCAGGCCGCTACGGGACCACCCGTGGTGACCCGGTAGGCGTACGTGACGGCGATGATCGACACCGGCACGGTGACCAGCAGGCCGATCAGGCACAACAGGGCACCGAGGAGATTGATGCCGAGCAGTGCGAGGGCGAGCAACACCAGCGTTCCCGCATTCGATTTGACGGCATTGAAGCTCGACTTGATCGCGGTGACGGCATCCTGATTGCGATCGATGACGAACTGCATCGTCCACCACGCGAAGAACGCGAACACCAGGCCCGGGAGGATGCACAGCACGAGACCGATCGACGTGCCGATGCCCACGAGCAGACCTGCGAGGATGACCGCACCGATCGGGCCGATCTGGAGGAACGTCCCGAAAGCGGGGCGCTGCCCGTCGGTTTCGGCCAGCGCACCGCGCACGAAGGCGGCCTGGATCAGGTATCCGACGATCGCCGAGACGATGCTGCCGATGGCGCTCAGGAAGGTGAAGTCCGTCGCCTCACCGGTGAAGTCGAACCCGTTGAAGATGCCGCTGATCAGGCCCTGGATGACGAACGCAGCAAGCATGAAGACGATCCACACGCCGGCGTTACCGCTGAACTTCGACCAGCCGTAGGAGATCGCGTCGCCGACACTCAGCTGATTCGGAGGCGGACCACCGAAGCTCCCGGCGCCGTACGCACCCGGAGGGGGCGGGTAGTCACCACCCGACGGGGGAGGCGGATAGTTCCCCGGCGGCGGGTAGGACCCACCCGGCGGCGGGTAGTTGCCACCCGAGGGCGGGGGGTAGTTGCCGGGCGGCGGATAGTTCCCACCCGGCGGGGGAGTGCCACCCCCCGAGGGCGGGGGATAGTTTCCGGGTGGCGGATAACCACCCGGGTTCTTCGGATCCTGATTCGGGTCGTAACCACCGGTGGTCATGGCTGCCTCTCGTCTCCGGGATCGGACACTTCCGAGAGAGTACGGACATCACCTCGGGTCCGCATCCGCTATGTCCGCATCGTGTCCTATCGGATGCCTTCCTCCGACGGGGTGAACACCCACGGATCGCGGGGGAGTCTCACGGGATTCCAGCGGTCCAGCAACAATTCCGGCGACACGGGCTCGCCGGGGTCGGCGAGTCGCAGCGACACGGCGATCGTGCCCAGCACGTCGGCGGCCGTGTGACCGAGCGCGAGCTGATCGGCCAGTGTCACCGCGCCGTCCCGTTTGGCCAGTCGCTTACCCTCCTTGTCGAGCGCGAGCGGCACGTGCGCGTAGACGGGTTCCGACAGTCCGAGAAGGTGTGCGAGACAGGCCTGCCGGGGCGCGGAAGTGAGCAGGTCGTCTCCGCGTACCACCTGATCGATGCCCTGGTCGGCGTCGTCCACCACCACTGCGAGGTTGTACGCGGGGGTTCCGTCGTTGCGGCGCAACACGAGATCGTCGACGATGCCCGTGAAATCTCCGTGCAGCAGGTCGTGGACGGTGAACCACTCCTCGGTCGCCCGCAACCGGATCGCGGGGGCGCGGCCGGAGGCCCGGCGCTCGGCCCGCTGCTCGTCGGTGAGGTCGCGGCAGGTGCCCGGATAGGCGCCCGCAGGGGCGTGGGGTGCGGAGGTGGCCTCGAGGATCTCGCGTCGGGTGCAGTAGCACTCGTAGGTCAGACCGGCCTGCTCGAGCCGCGCGATCGCCTCGTCGTACAGGCGCCGGCGGCGGGACTGGTGGACCACCCGGCCGTCCCAGTCGAGACCGATCGCCGCGAGATCCGCGAGCTGGCGTTGCTCCGCGCCGGGACGCACCCGGTCGAGATCCTCGACGCGGACCAGGAACCGACGGTTGGTCGACCGCGCGAACAACCACGCCAGGACGGCGGTGCGCAGATTGCCCAAGTGCAGGTCGCCGGAGGGACTCGGTGCGAAGCGACCCGCTCCTGCTTCGTCCTCGTCCGAAAGTGACACCCGTGCACTCTATCGAGCGACCCCCAGGAGTACCGCTCGCTGGGCGTGCACGACCTCCCGGATCGCCGCGACCGCGGCCGCGACCTCCGGCTGCCGCAGCGTCTCCGAGCGTGCGACGAGCCAGTAGGCCAGACGCGCCTCGACCTCGCCGGGCAGGACCCGGACGAGATCGGGGTGCCGATCAGCCATGAAGCACGGCAGCAGACCGAGTCCTCCGGCGGCGCGGGTCGCTTCGACGTGCACGAACACGTTCGTCGAGCTGATCGAATCCTGCATGTCGGGGGCGATGCGCCGCGCGACGTCGAGATCGTCGACCTGCAGCATCGAATCGATGAAGTACACGAGGGTGTGCTCACGCAGGTCGCGGACCGACGACGGGGAACCGTGCGTGGCGAGATAATCGCGCGAGGCATACAGGCCCAGGTTGTAGTCGGCGAGACGGTGCGCTTCGGCCCGATGCACCTGCGGGCGTCCCACGACCACCTCGATGTCCATGCCGGACCGCTGCTGTGAGGCGCGACGGGTGGTCGCGACGATCTCGACGGAGATACCCGGATGGCGTTGCCGCACGAGCGCGCCGGCCGGGGCGGCGATGTAGGCGCTGAAGCCGTCGGTGGCGGAGATACGCACGACGCCCTCGAGGCGGCGCTCACCCCGGGGGTTCCGCAGACTTCCGACCGCGGCCTCGATGCGTTCGGCGGCCTCGAGCGCCTCGCGACCGCGGTCGGTCAGTTCCCATCCCGCCGCCGACCGCGTGAGCACGCGACCGCCGAGGCTGCGCTCGAGCGCAGCGATCCGCCGGGAGATCGTGGTGTGGTTGACGCCCAGGTCGTCGGCGGCGCTGGTGAACCTGCCACTGCGCCCGACGGCGAGCAGGACGAGGAGGTCATCGGCCGAGGGCACGCTCATGTGTGCAGTTTTGCAGATCGCATCTGCGAATCGCGTCATTGTGGATGCAAATGTGCGTACCGATACTCGGCATATGTGTTTGGAAGTGTTCCCCGTCACACAGCGTCCCGGGAGGGTGCAGGCATGAGCGTCGAACAGGCACGAACGGATGGACCGGAGAGTTCACCGTCGGCATTGCGCAGGGTCGTCGGTGCGTCCATGGCGGGCACCGTCGTCGAGTGGTACGAGTTCTTCCTCTACGGCACCGCCGCGACCCTCGTCTTCGCCAAAGTCTTCTTCCCCGACGGCGGCAACGAACTCGACGCGATCATCGCGGCGTTCGTCACCTACGCCGTGGGCTTCGTCGCCCGGCCGCTCGGTGGGATCGTCTTCGGCCACTTCGGTGACCGGTTCGGACGCAAGCAGCTGCTGCAGACCAGCATCATCATGGTCGGCGTCGCGACCTTCCTGATGGGCTGCCTGCCGACCTTCGGTACCATCGGGTACTGGGCGCCGGCACTGCTCGTGACGCTCCGGTTCATCCAGGGCTTCGCGGTCGGCGGCGAGTGGGGCGGCGCGGTACTGCTGGTCGCCGAACACAGCCCCAATCGCTCGCGCGGATTCTGGTCGTCGTGGCCGCAGGCCGGTGTGCCGATGGGCAATCTCCTCGCGACGATCGTCCTGCTCGTCCTCACCACCACGTTGCCCGAATCGGCATTCCTGTCGTGGGGCTGGCGAGTCGCGTTCTGGCTCTCGGCCGTCATCGTGCTGATCGGCTACTACATCCGCACCAAGGTCACCGACGCCCCGATCTTCCTCGAGGCGCAGCAGGAGGCCGACAAGCTGAAGGAGACGTCTTTCAACGTCTTCGAGGTGCTCGAGCGCTACCCGCGCGGCGTGTTCACGGCCATGGGCCTGCGGTTCGCCGAGAACGTCATGTACTACCTCGTCGTCACCTTCTCGATCACCTATCTGAAGATCG
Source organism: Rhodococcus sp. DMU2021 (assembly GCF_019641445.1). Lineage (NCBI taxonomy): Bacteria > Bacillati > Actinomycetota > Actinomycetes > Mycobacteriales > Nocardiaceae > Rhodococcus > Rhodococcus sp. DMU2021. Next base: position 102,144 of record NZ_JAIFKB010000017.1, on the reverse strand, counting down.
TCGTCGGTGCCGACACCAGCCACATCCTGTGGTGGATGCTCGCCGCGCACGCCGTGCACTTCGTGATCATCCCGATGGTCGGACGACTGTCGGACACGCTGGGACGCCGTCCCGTCTACATGATCGGTGCCGTCACCGCCGGTGCCTGGGGCTTCCTCGCCTTCCCGATGATGGACACCGGCAACAGTGCGTGGATCATCTCGGCGATCGTCATCGGACTCGTCTTCCACTCGTTCATGTATGCGGGGCAGCCGGCGATCATGGCGGAGATGTTCCCGACCCGCATGCGCTACTCGGGCGTCTCCCTCGGCTACCAGGTCACCTCGATCGTCGCAGGGTCGCTCGCCCCGATCATCGCCGCGAGTCTGCTCAGCCGCTTCGAGTCGTCGGTCCCGATCTCCTTCTATCTGCTCGGCTCGTCGCTGATCACGATCGTCGCGGTGATCGTGGCCCGGGAGACGAAGGGCATCTCGCTGCGCGACATCGACGCCGCGGACGCGGAAACGGTCGCCCAGAAGAAGGCCGCCGAGAACGCCAGGATCTCGGCATGAGGGCCCGCACCGCACTCGTGACCGGTGGTGTCGGCGGGATCGGGGCGGCCTGCGCCCGCGCCCTCGCCCGGCAGGGAGTCCGCGTGACCGTCGCCGACGTCGACGAGGTCGCCGCGAAGACGCTCGCCCACGAGATCGGGGGAGAGGCGTGGGGTGTCGACCTGCTCGACACCGACGGCCTCGACGGTCTCCGCCTCGACGTCGACATCCTCGTCAACAACGCCGGCATCCAGGTGGTGCGGCCGGTGGAGGACTTCGCCCTCGCCGACTTCCGCCGCATCCAGACGCTCATGGTCGAGGCGCCCTTCCTGCTCGTGAAGGCCGCGCTGCCCAGCATGTACGAGCGGGGCTTCGGCCGGATCGTGAACATCTCGTCGGTCCATGGGCTGCGGGCGTCGGCGTTCAAGGCCGGGTACGTCACCGCCAAGCACGGCCTCGAGGGGTTCTCCAAGGTCGTCGCGCTCGAAGGCGGTCCCCGTGGCGTGACGAGCAACTGCGTCAATCCGGGTTACGTCCGCACCCCGCTGGTGGAGAAGCAGATCTCGGAACAGGCCCGCGCGCACGACATCCCGGAGGATCGCGTGCTCTCGGATGTGTTGCTCACCGATCAGGCGGTGACCCGGCTGGTCGAGCCGGAGGAGGTGGCCTCGCTGGTGTCGTGGCTGGCCTCCGACGAAGCCGGGATGGTCACCGGCGCGTCGTACACGATGGACGGCGGCTGGTCGGCCCACTGACAGGACGGTCCGACTGCAATCACCGACCCGCGTCCCGGATTCCGGGGCGCGGGTCAGTGCGCGTCGGCGCCGTCGAGGACGAGCTGGACCTGGGCGTGCAGAGCGTGGGTCAGATACTCGCGCGGGTAGAGCTCGGGGCTCGCCGCCGCGTCGAGTGCGAGCCCGTTCGCGGCCGAGAGCAGCAGAGCGGCCCGGGTCTCCGGGTCGGGTGTACCGGCGCGGATCAATACGCGCGCTATGCCCGTGCGGATCGTGAACAGGGTGGCGGTGCGGATGGCGCTCAGCGTGGGGGAGGTGACCGCCCGCACGGCGAACGCCGACATCACGTGCACCTCGCTGCCACGTTCCTCGTCGAGGGGGAGCAGCTGGCTGAGCGCGGAGAACAGGGTGCGCGCCGGATCGATGTCGGGATCGACGTTCGTCAGCCGGTTCAGCACCCGGTCCGAGAGCGTGCGGAACGAGTACGCGAGCATCTCGTCCTTGGTTGGGAAATGGTGCTGCACCGCCCCGATCGAGACCCCTGCCTCGTTGGCCACCTCCCGCACACTCGCCGCGTCGAGACCGTTGCGTGCGGCCACGTCGAGCAGGGCCGCAGCAAGCCTGGTGGGGCTGGTGGTGACGTAGGGGCGCGTGCGCATGAGGAGCACCGTAGCCGAGCTCTCCACCATACGAACGTACGGGGAGGTGGGAATCACACCCCGTCGGTGAGCTCGCGATCTGACAGGAAACGGACCGACACCGTCAGCGCGGCTGCGAACGCCGCTGCGATCCACAGGGCGTGCAGCCCCAGCACCCGGTGGGCGAGCGCGCCGAGAACGGCGCCCGTCACCAGGCCGCCCCACAGGCCCAGATAGGGCAGCCAGCTCCAGCGCGGACCACCGAAGAACGCCGCCGCGATCCGCTGCCCGATCTTGACCAGCGCACCCGTCATGTAGGTCAGGGCGACGGTCGTCTCCCCGTGCCGCCGGAACACCGAGTTCTCCGTTCCCATGGCCAAGGTCATCGCGATCACGGCGACCGGCGTCCAGTCCACGAAGACGGCCGCGGCGGCGATCGTCAGCAACACGGTCACCGTCGCGAGGACGGCGGTCTTGCGGGTCCGCCGGTCTCGGTCGGTCAGTTCCGCTACCACGCTGCCGAGAATCACTCCGAGCACGAACAGCGCGAGCACACCGCCGATGAGGGTGACCGTCTGCCACGCACCGTCGGCCGTCCCGACCGCGAAGCGCGTGGAGTTGCCGCTCATGAACGACACGAAGACGCCGCCCAGGGTGATGAAACCGAGGGCATCGATGAACCCTGCGAGAGAGGACAACGCGATCGCGAGTCCCTGCAACTGCCTGCCGTAACCGACCACCAGACGATAGTAGGAACCGTTCCCGCCGGATGCCGACGACGTCGGCTCGCGGATACTTACGCGGTGTAACGACCGGGCGTTGTGGGCGCGATGGACAAGGGGAGCCGTCCGGCGCCGTCGTTCTCAGGAGTTCCCTCGATGTCCTTGCCCCGCTTGTCGTCCCGGCTGTCCCTGCTCGTCGTCGCGACGGTCGCGGGTCTGACCCTCACCGGTTGTGATTCGACCACCGAGGACACTTCCGTCGCTCCGGCGGCGACTTCCGAACAGTCCCCGGTGCCGAGCTCCGAAACCCCCACGACGACACCGTCCCCCACCACCACGCGCTCCACCTCGACGACCGCACCGAACCCGGCAGCGTCGGCGGATTCGTCGGAGGCCCTGGCCCGGCTGGCGACCCTGCCGATCAAGGGGCGCGCGCCCAAGACCGGGTACAGCCGCGACCTGTTCGGCCAGGCGTGGAGCGACGACGTGTCGGTGGAGTTCGGGGGCAACGGCTGCGACACCCGCAACGACATCCTGCGACGCGACCTCGTCGATATCGTCTACCGGCCCGGTACCCGCGACTGCGTCGTCGCGTCGGGAACCCTGAACGACTTGTACACCGGTACGACGATCGCGTTCACCCGCGGGCAGGACACCTCGACCGCGGTGCAGATCGACCACGTCGTCGCGTTGTCGGACGCGTGGCAGAAGGGCGCGCAGCAACTCGACGCGGGCACCCGGGCCGATTTCGCCAACGACCCGCGCAACCTCCAGGCCGTGGACGGGCCGACCAACCAGCAGAAGAGCGACGGCGACGCCGCCACCTGGCTGCCGCCGAACCGCGCGTACCGCTGCACGTATGTCGCGCGGCAGATCGAGGTCAAGGCGATCTACGGCCTGTGGGTGACGCAGGCCGAGCACGACGCGATGGCGCGGGTCCTCACCGAATGCGGAGGTGGGGCTCCCGCAGCTGCACCCGCGCCCACCACGACGACGCGCCAGGCGCCCGCACCTGCGCCGGCACCCTCGCCGGCTCCTGCACCTGCACCTGCGCCCGCCCCCGCCGAGCCGGCCCCTGCTCCGGCGGAGGTGTATTACAAGAACTGCGCGGCGGCCCGGGCCGCGGGAGCCGCACCGCTGTATGTGGGAGAGCCCGGCTACCGGCCGAAGATGGACGGTGACGGGGACGGCGTCGCCTGCGAGTAGCACACACCGCCGTGATCTCTCGGTCAGCTGAAGCGGTGGGTGAGATTGCGGCGCATGCGGTGCAGCTCGCGGAGCTGGGCGCCCAGCCGCTCGACCTCGGCGTCGAACCGGCGCGCCCGGTCCACGGCCCCCACCCGGTGTTCGGCGAGGGCCTTCTGTTCGGTCTTCTCGATGGCTGCGGACACCTCGTCGATCTCCCGGTCCAGCATCTCCACCCAGACCGAAGCCTGCTCGTGGTCGGCGTCGCCGCCGAGCGGGAAATTGTCGTCCGCGGTCACGAGACGCATCGTGCCCGAGATCGGCCCGGTACGCGAACAGGGGGACCGGAAAAGCAGAAACCCCGTGGGACGCTGTGCGCCCCACGGGGTTCCGTGGCGGAGGATAGGGGATTTGAACCCCTGAGGGCGTTAACCCAACCCGCGTTCCAGGCGAGCGCCATAGGCCACTAGGCGAATCCTCCGTGGGGAAGCATACCGAATGGAGACCCCAACTTGCCAAACGGGCACGTCGCACCCTGATTCCAGGGGTGCTGCGGGGGCGGGTTCGCCGCCGAGGCGCTCGTTCCTCTACACTTGCCGATGGATCCCGCGCGGCGCGCATCCTGTGAACTCCCCCAGGGCCGGAAGGCAGCAAGGGTCAACGGGCTCTGCCGGGTGCGCGGGGTCCTCTTAATTTCCGCCGATGCCCGTGTCACCGTGCACGGTGAAAGGTCCCTCCGCATGCCTACGCAGACCCAGTACGGGTTGATGAGCCATGAGGAACTCGTTGCAGAGCACGAGCGCCAGTCCGCCAACTACGAACGGTTGAAGTCGGAGAAGCTGACGCTGGACCTGACCCGCGGCAAGCCCTCGTCCGAGCAGCTCGACCTCTCCGCGGAGTTGCTGTCGCTGCCGGGTGCCGACGACTTCCGCGACGGCAGCGGCACCGACACCCGCAACTACGGCGGCCTCACCGGCCTGCCCGAGCTGCGCGCGATCTTCGCCGAGCTGCTGAACATCCCGGTCGAGAACCTCGTCGCAGGAAATAACGCGAGCCTCGAGATCATGCACGATCTCGTCGTCTGGTCGTTGCTGCACGGCACCGTCGACTCGCCGCGCCCGTGGTCGCAGGAGTCGGTCGTCAAGTTCCTGTGCCCGGCGCCCGGCTACGACCGGCACTTCGCGATCACCGAGTCGCTCGGCATCGAGATGATCCCCGTGCCGCTGCGCGAGGACGGCCCCGACGTGCGGTTCATCGCCGATCTCGTCGCGAACGACCCGCAGATCAAGGGCATGTGGGCTGTGCCGACCTACTCGAACCCCACCGGCGCGGTGTACTCCGAGGAGGTCGCCCGCGAGTTGGTGTCGATGCCGACGGCCGCTCCCGACTTCCGCATCTTCTGGGACAATGCCTACGCGGTGCACCCGCTCACCGAGCACCTCGCGCCCGCGATCGACATCCTCGGTCTGGCCGCGCAGGCCGGTCACCCGAACCGCGTGTTCGCGCTGGCGTCCACCTCGAAGATCACCTTCGCCGGTTCGGGCGTGAGCTTCTTCGGCAGCTCCACCGAGAACCTCACCTGGTACCAGAAGCATCTGGGCATCAAGACCATCGGTCCCGACAAGGTCAACCAGCTGCGTCACCTGCGCTTCTTCCGCGACGCCGACGGTGTGCGTGCCCACATGGCCACGCACCGCGAGATCCTCGCGCCGAAGTTCGCGCTCGTGCGCCGCATCCTCGAGGAGCGTCTCGGCACGTCGAAGGTCGCGTCGTGGACCGAGCCCGAGGGCGGCTACTTCATCAGCCTCGATGTCGTCGAGGGCACGGCGGCCCGCGTCATCGCCCTGGCGAAGGAGGCGGGTATCGCGCTGACGGGTGCCGGTTCGGCGTTCCCGTACAAGAAGGACCCCGAGGACAAGAACATCCGCCTCGCACCGAGCTTCCCTTCGCTCGGTGAGCTCGAGAAGGCCATGGACGGTGTCGCGACCTGCGTGCTGCTGGCCGCAGCGGAGAAGGCGCTCGCCGACAAGTAGTGCGTGGGTAGGTACGCAACGCGAGGACGAGGCTCGCAACATCGGCAGTCACTGCCGGCGTTGCGAGCCTCGATTCTTTGTTGCGTACCTCCGTCGACAAGAATCTGCACTCCGGGTGTGAGTTTGTTCCCAGCCTGTGGATAAAGTTGTGCACAACACGTGGACGGGCGGTGGACAACTCGGATCGGCCCTGGTCGGGGCATTCTCGGTGCCCGCCGTCACCACGACTTGCTTTCCCCTACCGACCTGACATACTCGCTGGTCAGGGTCGCCGCATGCCGTGCGGCGGGTTCGGAAGTGGTGAGTGTGATGGAGAACCGCGCTCTCGTGAATTCCGGAGTCGGCGTATCGGCCGTCGGATCTGTCACGGGGTGTCTCGGTGTACTGAAGGTGTTCCTACTGGCGCTCGACATCGAGGCGGCGCCCGAGACGCCCCCGCGGGTCCCACCCGTCGAGAAGGTGGAGCCCTTCCTGCCGGCACGCATCGCCGAGCAGCCCGAGACGGACCACGGTGTGCGTCCGCCGTGCCTGCTCGCGTTCCGGCACGTCGTCGACCCGACACGACCGGAGATCTCGTTCGGTGCGTCGACGGGGTCGCTGCGTGAGGCGCCGGACACGACCCGACCGTATGTGGGACACCCCGCGACGTGCGTGTCGCTGTGGGACGTCCCCGGCCACGGTCTCGTCCTGGCGCTGGAATCGCTGTCGGACCACGGGTCGCCGCTCGTCGACTGGCGCAGCGACCCGCTGCAGGACCGCGACGGCGCCGGTCTGCGCCCGGTGCTCGGCGAGTTCCTCGCGCCCTTCGAACTGACCGCCGACGCCTGCCTGAACGACGTGTTTCCCGGACTGAACAGGCGGTTGTGTGCGCCGACGACCTATCAGCCCCTGCACGAACTCGTCGTCCACCGCCACCGGGGAGTCGGCGATCGCGAGGTCGCCGAGGGCATGGTCGTGGAAGTGGTCTCGAGCGGCGGCGAACGCGTCCGCTCGCTCGTCGACGGCCCGCGCATCGGACCGGAGGCCCGCGCGGCGGCACGGTCCTGGGGTGTGTTGTGGAAGTGGGACCGGGTTCCGCTGGTGGACCGGCCCGTGCAGCCGGGAGCCACCATCGCCGTGCGGGAGGACTCCGGTGCGGTGCTGTTCGACCTCGAGGCCACCGCCCTCGGCAGCGACTATGTCGGGCACGGCACCCGCGAGATGATCTACGGGCTCATCCCGTGGGTGGCGGTGCGGGCCCGGGCCTCCGCCGACTACTGGACGACCATGGAGCATCTGCGCCACCCCGACGGGCTCGGCGGCGATCGGCTGGCCGCGGTCCTCGACGACATCGCGATCATGCAGGCGCGCCGGATGGAACGGGCCCTGCTGCGCAAGGAATCGATCCACGACGACCGTTTCCACTCGTGGACGCAACCCACCCAGCTGCGAGCACTCATGGCCGGCCGGGTCGCCGACGAGTTGGCCGAACTCGACGCGGAACTGTCCGAGGCCGTGGACATCGTCGAGCACGCCCTGCTGCGCAGTGCCGAGTTGCGCGGTGCGAGGCATACCCGCTTGGCCAAGGGCTGGTCCGCGGCGGCGTCGGTCATCGCCGTCGTGGCGTTGTTCGCCGCCCTGGCCGCCGTTCCGGACACCTCGCAACCGACGCTGTTCCCGCACTGGCTGCATGCTCTGACCACGTCGATCGCGCTCACCCTGGGCATCGTGATCGCGGTGGTCGTGTGGCGCCGCCCCTGACGCGCAGGGCATGATCGTCTGCATGTCCTCGACGCTGAACCTGGTCGGAGATCCCGACGCCGACGCACTGCTGGCCGAGAACCCGCTGGCGCTTCTCATCGGCATGCTGCTCGACCAGCAGGTGGCGATGGAGGTCGCGTTCGCGGGACCGAAGAAGCTCGCCGACCGTCTCGGCGGTCTCGACGTGTACCGCATCGCGTCGGCCGACCCCGACGAGTTCGTCGCGGTGTGCGCGCAGCAACCGGCCGTCCACCGGTTCCCCAAGTCGATGGGACAGCGGATCCAGGCGCTGTGCGCGGCGATCGTCGAGGACTACGACGGCGACGCCTCCGCGCTGTGGACGTCCGGCGACCCGGACGGCAAGGAAGTGCTGCGGCGGCTGAAGAAGCTGCCGGGCTACGGCGACCAGAAGGCACGTATCTTCCTGGCGCTGCTCGGCAAGCAGATGGGTGTGCGGCCCGAGGGATGGCGCGAGGCCGCCGGCGACTATGGGCACGAGGATGCGCGCCGGTCGATCGCCGACGTCGTCGACGAGCAGTCGCTGCGCGAGGTGCGCGAGTTCAAGAAGTCGATGAAGGTAGCGAAGAAGTCATGAGACGCGTCGCAGCGGTGTGCGGCGCCGCCGTCGCCTTCGCCGGGGGAACCGTGGGCGTGGCCTCGGCCGGCGGGGGAGACGACCGGGTCGTCCTCCGGCCCGGCGACGGGATCGTGTTCTCCGCGGAGCCGACACCGGGTTGGTGTTCCGTGGCGGCGGTCGGGCACGACGACGCGGGTCGGCTCGTCGCGATCACGGCGGGGCACTGCTATCAGACGGGATCGTCGCCCGTCTGGAAGGTCGAGGAGCAGCACCGCGGGCCGATCGGAACCGAAACGGACGTCGCGAGTACGGGTTCGGTCGATCAGCTGGGATTTCCCACCGACGAGATCGCCGACTACGCGGTGGTCCTGCTCGACGAGACCCGCGTGCGGGGATCGAACACGTCGGTGCCCAACGACCGGGGAGAGCGAGTCGTGCTCGAATCGGTCGCGGCGTTCGGCGAAGGCGAGCTGCCGGCCGGAACACATTGCGCGGCAGGGCGGAGCACGTCGGTGGCCTGCGCGACCGGCGATGTGCGGGTGGACGGGAACCTGATGTCCTCGCCGCTGCTCATGCGACCGGGCGATTCCGGCGGGCCGCTCGTGCGTACCGAGACGGGCGAATGGATGGGACTGTCGGTGGGTTACCGGTTCCCGCAGACCGCGGTCTCCGACGACCGGCAGGTTCCCGACACGAGGTTCGCCGCCTACCAGCGGGCCGACCGGATCCTCGCCGAGATCGACGCGCGCGACGGGATCGGCTCGGGGTTCCGTCTCGTCGACACCCCCTGACCGATCCCGCCCGCGTTACCGTCAGAGCTTCTCGAAACGTGGAATCAGATGTTCGGCAACGTTTTTCGCCTCGTCGATGAGCGGCCATCCGGCGAGGATGAGGGAGGTCGGTCCGGTCGCGTCGCGCAGGGTGCGCACGTGGCCGGTGATCTCGTCCGGGTCGCCGACGTAGTAGACGGCCGACGATCCCGTGGCGAAGATGTCCAGCGGTGACCACGCGGTGATGCCCGCGTAGAGGCCGTCGCCGAGATACAGGTCCTCGGGTTCGGGCAGCTTGCCGGCGTTGATGGTGTCGACCCAGCCCTGCCGCTGCGCGTCGCGCGCGGTGAAGGTCTTCAGATCCTGCTTGCCGTGCGTGCGGCGGCGCACCGCTCGGTCGAGCACGTCCTGGATCTGCTCGATGCCGGCCTTCTCGAACAGCGACCGGAACCGTTCGAGTGCCTCGTCCCGATTCGGACGCACGATGACGCCGGACAGAGCGCCGAAATCGGTGTACTCGCGACCCTCCGTTGCAGCGGATTCGCGTGCAGCGGTGAGCTTCTCCGTGACGAACGAGGTCTCGCGCAGCATGATCAGGTAGGCGTCGAGCACCTTGCCGGCGTTCTGCAGACCGGCGGGGGAGTCGCCCGTTCCCCACAGCGGGACCGAGTGGTCCGTAGGAGCATCGATGCGCAGCGGGGTGTTCGGGAAGTTCGACGCGGTGCCCTCGGCATAGATGCGCCGGAACTCCGCCCAGTACTTCTCACCGAGCTCGTACCGACGGTCGTGCTCGACGTTCATGTCGTACTTGGTGAGGATGTTCTCCCGGCCGTTGACCGAGTTGATCATCAGGCGACCGCCGCTGAACGCGTCGAAGGTCAGGGCCTTCTCGGCGAGCAGTCGCGCGGGCGTCATGTTCGCGTAGATCGCGACGAGGAACTTCATCCGGCTGGTGTGCGCCGCAGCCCAGGTCGCCGAGATGAAGGGGTCGTTCGGCCAGGTCGCGACGAGCGCACCTTCGAAGCCGCCGTCGTCGATGGTCTTCGCGAGTTCGATCTGCCGCTGCCCGTCCACCGGGTACAACCCGCCGGGGCTCCAGGGGTAGTCGCCGTCGGCCTGGGTGAGATACCAGAAGGTCTTGATGGGCATTACTTCGTGTCCTTCGAGGGGAGTTCGAACGGTTCGACGCGGGCGCGGGCGCGCAGCGTGCCGGCGTCCACGGCGAACAGGGCGTCGAGGTAGGCGACGGCGAAGGAGCCGGGGCCGGTGGAGTTCTCCTCGGCGATCTCGGACGCCACGGCGACGTGCGTGTGGGCGGCCGCGAGGCCGACGAGAGGGGTCTCCGCGACCGCGAGATAGGCCGCGACGAGTCCACCGAGGGAGCATCCGGTGGAGGTCACGCGCGGCAACATGGCGCTGCCACCGGCGATGCGCAATCCGACGATCCCGCCGTCGCGGTCGCGGCCGACGAGGTAGTCGACGGGACCGGAGGCCGACACGGCGTCCGCGCGGTCGAGCAGCGCGAGCGCGGCAGGTACGGCAGCAGCGGCCTCGTCGGCGCTGTCGACGCCGCGCGTGTCACCGCCCAGACCGGCCAGCGCGATGATCTCGGAGGCGTTGCCGCGGATCGCGGTGGGACGGAACTTCAGCAGGTCGGCGGCGAGAGAGGTGCGCCACGCCAGTCCGCCCACGCCCACGGGATCGAGGACCCACGGGGTGCCGGCGTCGTGCGCGGCCTCGGCCGCGCGGGTGAAGGCCACCGAGGTCTCGTCGAAGGGCGTGCCGAGGTTGACGAGCACTCCACCGGCGATGCGCGCGAAATCGCCTGCCTCGTGGGCGTTGTCGATGTGCGCGTTACTGGCGCCTGCGGCGAGCAGCACGTTGGTGAGGAAGTTGGCCGAGACGATGTTGGTCAGCGAGTGCACCAGCGGCGTCTGCGCGCGCAGGGCGTCGAGGGTGACGGCGAGATCATCGACGGTGGGGGTGGTGGTCACGGGAGATCCTGTCGGGAGGAGGGGAGGGGACGAAGCGGGTCAGGATCGCGGACATCGCATCATGCGTCGCCCTTCCCTTCTCCGAGTGTCCGCACGGGGAGTGCGGGGTCGGCGGTCCACTCCTCGAGGGATCCGTCGTAGACGGCGATGTCGTCGTGGCCCGTCCGGACCAGCGCGAGCGCCACCAGGCAGGCCGAGACGCCGCCACCGCAGTAGAGGATCAGGGGCCGGGAGGTATCGGCGAGGGCCTGCTCGGCCAGTTCGGCGATCCGATCGGTGCTCCGCAGGACGCCGTCGGCGAGCAGGCTCTTGGCCGGCAGGTTCCGGCTCCCGCCGATGTGCCCGCGGCGCGCGTAACGAGTGGTGGCGGTGCCTGCGAACTGCTCGGCGTCGAGCGCACAGACGAGGGTGCCCGGTGCGTCACCGGACACCACGGCGAGCACGTCGTCGCGATCGCGCCACAGGCCGTGGTCGGGCAGCCCGGTCCGGGATGTGGTGGCAGTGCGCTCGGCGGCGTCGCCGGTTTCCACGGGCAGGTCGAGCGCGGTCCAGCGGGCGAAGCCGCCGTCGAGGACGCGGGCGGAGACACCGATGTTGCGCAGCATCCACCACAGCCGGGACGCCCAGGTCATGCCGCCGTCGTCGTAGATCACGAGGTCGGTGTCGGGGGTCACGCCGAGTTCGGTCAGGGCGGCCGCGAGGTCGTCCGGGGCGGGGCGGGAGAAGTGCAGGTCGGTGCCGGGGGCGCTGAATCCGCCGAGCAGGTCGGCGTGCACGGAGCCCGGGATGTGCGCGGCGCGCCAGGTCGCGTAGCCGGATTCCGGACGGTAGTCGCCGTCGAAACGGGGCTTCGGAAAGGTGACCGTGGCGTGCAGGACCGTGTGGGCGCCGGGGTCGCTCGCGAGCTCTTCGGCGCTGATCAGCACCTGTTCGTCCCGGAAAGCCGCCTCGGTCACGCGTTGGGTCCTCTCGTCGTGTTCGAGGAGCGACGCTAAACGACGAATAACGTATACGCAAGTATTCGTAAGTCCACGGTGGCATAATCGGCGCACGTAAACGGCATGCCTACGGAGGGTGTAGATGACCGAGCAGGACGCGACGGCCGAGCTGGAGAGCTCTCTTCTCGTCGAATCGCCCACCGGGCGCGACGACCAGACCTCCAAGCAGTACCTGCGCCTGCGCTCGGACATCCTCGCGGGGAAGTTCCCACGCGGCGCCGCTCTGCACGAGACCCAGCTCAGCGAGACCTACGGGGCGTCCCGCACCCCCATCCGCGAGGCGCTCAACTGGCTCGCGCACGACGGTCTGCTCGAACGGGCCAGTCGCGGCTTCCGGGTGCGTTCGGGCACCCCCGAGGACGTCATCGAGATCTATGCGGCGCGCGTCGCGCTCGAATCCGAGGCGGCCGGCGCCGCGGCGATCCGGCACACCGATCTCGACATGGCCCGGCTCGAGCGACTGCACGATTCGTGCTGCTCAGCCACCAACGACGGCGCGGTGCGCATCGGGAACTTCCGGTTCCACGAGGCGCTGTGGCAGGCCGCGCACAACACGACGATCACGACATTGCTCGTGCGTCTGACCACCCAGCTGCGGATCTACGACTCCGGGCCGCCGTCCAACTACGGCGAGCCCGATCTGCTCAACCGGGAGCACGCGCAGATCCTCGACGCCTTGCGGGCGCGGAACGAGTCCGCGGCCCGCGAACACATGCGTGCTCATCTCGAGCGCAGCCGCGAGCAGCGCATCCGCCTCTTCGCCCGCGGCTGAGCCTTCACTCCTGATCGGACGTGTCGATGTCGCCGGCGAGGATCCGGTACAGCGACTTCTTGGCTCCGGTGAGGACCGCGTGTGCCGCGGCGACCTCGGCGTCGGAACCGCTCATCGCGACCGACCGCGTCGCGACCTGCAGTTCGCGCAGTGCGAGTCGCAGGTCGGGGGCGTCGGAATCGGGATCGTGAGCGGCGAAGGGGTCGAGGAGCTCGTTTTCCGGATCGTCGATGTACGTGCGGCCCGCATCCGTCAGTGAGACGAGCTTGCGTCCGCCCTCCTTCTCGACGGTGACGAGTCCTTCGTCCTCGAGCTGGGAGATCGTCGGGTAGATCGCGCCGGGGCTGGGGCGCCAGGCGCCGCCTGTCCGTTCGGCGATCGCTTCCATGAGCTGGTAGCCGTGCATCGGTTCGGTGCCGAGCAGGCGCAGCACGGCCGCGCGGACGTCGCCTCGCTGTGCTCGGCCGCGTCGTCCTCCTCGCGGGCCGCCGTGTCCCCGTCCGCCGCCACCGCGGTGCGGGCGGAAGCCGGGTTCGTCGTGCGGGTGGTGTCCGCGACGGCGGGGGCCGTCGGCGCGGAACGGGCCGCCGGGAAGATTTCGATCGTGCATGGCGCGGCGACGGCCGCGGGGATGTTCGTGGGTTCGCATCTGTGCGTCTCCTTCTATGTCGATACGGTCACGATAGATCTCGATATATCGTGACCGCAACAGTGGTCTCGGCCACAGGTGTCAACGGACCGACCTCCGTGCATGTCGGGAGCCGCCGGTACGCTCGGCGCGTGGCTCTGTACCGGAAGTATCGACCTGCGACCTTCGCGGAGGTGGTGGGGCAGGAGCACGTCACCGTGCCCCTCAGCACGGCGCTCGACACGGGCCGCATCAACCACGCCTACCTGTTCTCGGGTCCTCGTGGATGCGGCAAGACGTCCTCGGCGCGCATCCTCGCCCGCTCGCTCAACTGCGAGACCGGCCCCACGTCCACTCCGTGCGGAACGTGCCGGTCGTGCGTGTCGCTCGGCCCGGGCGGTGGAGGCAACCTCGACGTCACCGAACTCGACGCCGCGAGCCACGGCGGTGTCGACGACACCCGCGAACTCCGCGACCGTGCGTTCTACGCTCCAGCCGAATCGCGCTACCGCATCTTCATCATCGACGAGGCGCACATGGTCACCACGCAGGGCTTCAACGCCCTGCTCAAGATCGTGGAGGAGCCGCCGGAGCACCTCATCTTCGTCTTCGCGACCACCGAGCCCGAGAAGGTGCTGCCCACCATCCGGTCGCGCACGCATCACTATCCCTTCCGGCTCCTCGCTCCCACGGCGATGCGGGGTCTGCTCGAGCAGATCTGTGGCCAGGAGAACGTGCCGGTCGAGGACGCGGTCTATCCGCTGGTCATCCGTGCCGGCGGTGGATCCCCCCGCGACTCGCTGTCGGTGATGGACCAGCTCCTCGCCGGTGCCGGCCCCGAGGGCGTCACCTACGAGCGCGCCCTGTCGCTGCTCGGCGTCACCGACGTCGCTCTCATCGACGAGGCCGTCGATTCGCTCGCGGCCGGCGACGGCGCGGCGCTGTTCGGCACCGTCGAGAAGGTCATGGACGCCGGGCACGACCCGCGTCGCTTCGCCGTCGACCTTCTCGAACGGCTCCGCGATCTCATCCTCATGAAGTCCGTCCCCGACGCCGCCGAGCGCGGACTCGTCGACGCACCCGGCGACGTCCTCGAGCGGATGCGCGACGAAGCGACCCGCCTGGGCCCGGCCACCCTCACCCGCTACGCCGAGATCGTGCACGCCGGGCTCGGCGAGATGCGCGGTGCGACGTCGCCGCGTCTGCTGCTCGAGGTGATGTGCGCGCGCATGCTGCTCCCCGCGGCGTCCGACGCGGAAACCGCTGTCCTGCAACGCCTCGAACGACTCGAGCAGGGCATCGTCGCAGCCCCGGCGGGAGGTGTCGCGCCGAAGCCGGTGGCAGCACCCGCCGCGCCTGCCGCACCGCCCATCTCGCCCGACGAACCCGCGGCACGTTTCCAGCGTCCCTCCCAGCGCCGGGCAGCGGAGGCGGCGCCTGCCGCACCGTCCAACGAGACTGCTCAGCCCCGCGAGACGGCTCAGCCCCGCGAGGCCGCTCAGCCGCAGCCGGAAGCTGCCCAGCAACCCCCTGCCCAGCAGGCACCGGTGCAGCCCGAACCGGCCCAGCCGGCACCTGCCCCGACACCGCCTCCCGCCGCCGCGCAACCTCCCGTCGTCCCGGAGGCTCCACAGCCGCAGAGTGTGCCCGACGAGGTTGCCGCGCAGGAGGTTCCGCCGCCCGCCCCCGAGGAGCCGGTTGCTCCCGAACCCGAGCCCGAACCCGCCCGCGCGGCAGGCGGTCCCGACGCAGCCCAGATGCGGGGCGTGTGGTCGGAGGTGCGCGCGAAGGTCCGCGAACGCAGCCGCACCGTCGAGGTGATGCTCTCGGGCGCCACGGTCCGATCGGTCGACGGCACCCGCGTCGTTCTCGTGCACGACTCCGCTCCGCTCGCGAAGCGACTCGCCGACGCGCGCAACGCCACGGTCATCGCCGATGCGCTGAAGGCGGTCTTCGGTGGAGAGTTCGAGGTCACCTGCGTCCACGGATCCGCTGCTGCGGAGGCGCCTGCCAGAACCCCGGCACCCGAAAAGAATTCGCGTCCGGCGGGTCAACCGCGTTTCTCCCGACCGAGCCAGGCGAAGAATGCCGCGCCGCCCGCACCCGCCGAAGCCCCCGCCGCGCCGCAGCAACCGGCGGCCGCACCGTCGGCTGCCCCGACGTTCACGCGTCCGTCCGTGGAGAGCGTCGACGACATCCCGCCGCCCGAAGCCCCCGATCTTCCCGACGACCCGGGCCCCGGCTACGACGCGCCGCCGCCCGACCCGTCGCAGATGACGGAGGCGGACGTCGAGGAGATGTTCGCCGAGGCCGCCACGCCCGGCGACCCGTCGACGCGCCGCGATCCTGAAGAAGTCGCGATCGAGCTGCTCAAGGACGTGCTGGGAGCGAAACCGCTCGACGAGAAGTAGTCGTACCGGGCCTGGAGTGGCCGACGAACGGTGTCAGGTCTGCAGGTTGTCTCCGTCGGTGCGGTCCGTCGTGAGCTCGTCCCAGGTCGCATCGACCGCGTCGGCGAGTTCGCGGTCGGTAGGCACAAGTTCGCGGATGGGTTCGGGCAGGGTGTCGTAGGTGTAGTTCGCAACCGCCAAGGGAGCGGTCGTGCCCGCGAGCGAATAGCGCACGACGTGGTCGTTGCGCCCCGCGCACAGCAGGATCCCGATGGTCGGTGCGTGCCGGTCCGCGACTCGCAGGTTCTCGTCCACCCAGGAGACGTAGAAACCGAGTTTGCCGGCGTACTCGGGCTCGCTTCGAGTTGCTGTGCGAGGCCGGAGTCCTGTGGAGGAAGATGGTCCGGAAAATTCGACGGCGCGGCACCTACACGGCGATGTAACTGCCCGACGATCTGATGAGTCAGAACGTGACGCGACCACCCGTGTTCTGCTGCGCGAGAGACCGCGCATGTGTGGAAACTCGGAGCGCAGGTCCCTGGCCAGTTGGTCGACGACCTTCGATCCCCAGCCGTGTACACGTTGACGCTCGAGAAGGGAGTGCCCGAGCGTCCAGTACAGGATCAGCAGTTCGGTATTCGCGGCGCGTGTAGCCCGTAGACGCGCTCGACGAACCTGTGCTTCGAGTTCGTCCAGGAATTGCGGATAGTCCTCGGGAAGCCGATGGTCTTCTCGGTCACGGCCACATGATGCCCTCGGGATACGACAGAGATACGAATGCCGACGTCGTCATGGCCAGCGATCGAAGGGTGCCGTCGCATCGCGCTCACCCGGCGATTCGTATCTGTTGCCGACGGGTATCGCCTCATCATGAACCTGCACGAACTCCTGCGCGCCGTCGAATCGTTCGACGCTGTGGATCGGCCCGCCGAGCGCATCGCGCAGCGCATACGGCGAGTCCTCGACGGCTCCGTCGTCGACGACCTGCTCCGAGGTTCCTGGCTCGGACACCCCGTCCATCCGCTCCTCGTCACCGTCCCGATCGGGTCGTGGGTGTCCGCGGCGGCGTTGGACGCGCTGCCCGGGCAGCGCACCGCGTCCCGGCGACTCGTCGCGTTGGGACTGGGCGCGGCGGTCCCGACGATCGTCACCGGCTACACCGACTTCTCCACCCTGGAGGATGCCCCTCAGCGCAGGGTCGGTGCGGTGCACGCCGTGTCCAACGCGATCGGGGTGATCTGCATGGCGACGTCCTATCGCGCGCGACGTGCCCGCCACGACCGGGCGGGGACGATGTGGACTTTGATCGGTCTCGGCGCGGTCGGAGTCGGTGGCGCTCTCGGCGGTCACCTCTCCTACGCCCAGGGTGGCGGAGTGTATCGGTGGCAGCGACCGTCCGAGAGTGTCGATCTTGCAGCCGAACTCGAGGACATCGGCGCCAAGCGCTGAGCACTAGTCCCCGAGGTTCACAACCGAGAAACGAGGTTCACAACCCTGATGGTCGACCACCAGGATTGTGAACCTCCGTCTATCCGCACACGGCGGTCAGCGCGATCTCGAGCGGTGCCCCGCCGGGCAGGGTGTGGACGCCGACGGCGGTGCGCACCGGTAGCGCATCCACACCGAGTTCGCGTTCGATCAGGTCCGACGCGCCGTCCGCGACCACCGACAGATCGACGAAACCGGGCGCGCTCGCGACGTAGACGACCATCTCGACCGGCCGGAACGACGTGCCCTCCGGCAGCGTCGCGCGGATCGCTGCCAACGCGTTGCCCACCGCGACGACCGCGGCGGCCCGGGCCTGTTCGACGGTGACCTCCGCGCCGACCCGTCCGGTGAGGATCAGCTCGCCGTCTCGCCGTGGGGTCATGCCCGCCGTGCGGACGGTGTCGCCGGCCAACACGGCCGGGACGTATCGCCCCTGCGGACGCGGTGCGACAGCGGTCACATCAGTGGACACCCATTGCGAAGCAATGTCAGAGGACACCCAGAGCCACCCCCTCCTGTCGTGGATCGCTGCCGCCGGAGAGCACCCCGCGGTCGTCGATCGAGATCACCTGCGCGCTGCCCTCGGCGTCGAGTGGTTCGAGCACTTCCACCAGGTGACCGAGTTCGCGCAGTTCGTCGCACACGCCGTCGGCGACGTCGCCTTCGATCCGCAATGCGGTCGGTTCGCCGAGCACGTTGGCGTCCGATCCCGGGAAGACGGTGAAGCGCGGCGCCGAGACCGCCTCCTGGGGGTCGAGACCGTGGTCGAGCAGGTGCGACAGCAACTGCATGTTCCACTGCACCTGGCCGTCGCCGCCGGGCGTGTTGCCCACATGCCGCAGCTCGCCCGCCGAGTCGGTGACGATCCACGCGTTGAGCGTGTGCAGGGGCTTGCGGCGCGGCGCCACCTCGTTCGGATGCCCGTCGATCAGGTAGGCACCGCGACCGAGCCGGTTGTTGAGCACGATGCCCGTCCTGGGCACCGTGAGCTTCGCTCCGAAGGTGAACGCCAGCGAGTGGATGAACGACACCGCCCGCCCCTCGGAGTCCACGGCGACGAACGACGTCGTGTCCCCGGCGGAGACGGCGAACGCCTCGGCCGGTGCACGCCCGTCGATCCGTGCGCGACCGGCTGCGATGTTCGCGGGATCGAGCACCCGTGCGACCCCGTCGTTGTCCGACGAGCACCAGCGGAGCCTGTCTTCGAAGGCGACGGTGGCCGCGCGGGCCATCCGGTCGATCGATGCCGCGCCGAGCACAGGGTGGGTGCCGAGCGCGTCGTCGCACAGGGCGGCCTGGTGCAGCACCATCCATCCCGGTGTGGGGAGCGGGGTCTGGTGCACGACGTGACCGGCATAGCTGCCGGTGAGCGCCGCCTCCGCGTCCACTGACGCCCCGGCCTGCCATTCGTCGCCGCTGAACGGTGCTCCGCCCCCCTGCAGCGCAGCCACGCAGCGTTCGGCGAGCGTGCCGGTGTAGAACGATGCCGGATCCTCGGCCAGGGCACGGATCGTGCGGGCCAGATCGGGCTGGGGAAGCACGTCGCCGAGGCGCGGGACCCGGTCGCCCGGTGCGTACACCGAGGCGAGTCCGGCGTCGCCGCGGATCGCATGCAGAGCGGTCTGCACGTCGGTTCGGGTCTTCGCCGAGCACGGCAGGCCGCTCTCGGCGATCCGGGCTGCCGGCGCCCACAGCTCGGGCAGCGACCTGCTCGCTCCCCGCCGGTGCAGTGCCGCCAGCGCGGCGGGTGCGCCGGGAACGGCGACGGCGAGCGCCCCGTCGAGTGGGATCGCGTCGAGTCCCCGTGCCCGGTAGAAATCCGGTGTACCGCCGTCGGGTCCGTAACCGCTGCCGTTGACGGTCCACACCGACCCGTCGGGCTCGCGGACCACGGCGAACGCGTCGCCGCCGATGCCGCACTGCCCGGGCAGGGTCAGCCACGTGACCGCTGCCATCGCCAGGGCCGCGTCGACGGCGTTGCCCCCGTCCTCGAGGACGCGGACCCCGGCGAGGCTCGCGAGCGGATGACTCGACGCGACCATGCCTCCGGTCGCGACCGTCGCCGGTCGTGTCGCGCGCCGACTCATGCCGACCGCATCCGACGTCGACGGGGTCCTTCCGGCGGCTCGGCGGGGTCGATCCCGACGAAGATCTCGCCGTCGCGCTCCTCGCACGGATAGGTCTTGATGGGCTCGGTGGCCGGCGGGCAGATCGGCTCACCGGTCTCGAGGTCGAATGCGCTTCCGTGGCAGGAGCATCCGATGCCGTCCTGGACGAGCTTGCCGGACGACAGCAGGCAGTCGAGGTGTGAGCAGTAGTTGGACGTCGCGTACGCCTTGCCGTCCAGTCGGGAGATGGCGAACTCGTAGTCCTCGGCGTAGAACCGGCGGACGATGCCTTCGGGCACCTGCCCGGATCGGGCCACTCGCTTGAACTCCATGGTCTTTCCTCCAGGCTTGTCGAGGGTCGGTGTCGCCGGTCAGGCGTCGGGGGACAGGTAGACGGTCTTCTCGGACTGGTAGAACTGCATGAGCGTGGGGCCGGCCTGTTCCTTGAAGGTCTGCGTGCTCGACTGCTTGTAGCCGCCGAACGGCGCGTTCATGGCCATTCCCGTCGTGGGCTGGTTGACCTTCACGAGCCCGGTCCGCGACCCGGCGATGAAACGCTGTGCAGCGGACAGACTCCGGGTGACGACCGAGGCGCTGAGCCCGAAGGCGGTGTCATTCGCCAGAGCCAGGGCCTCGTCGAAGGAGCCGGCGCGCTGGAAGGCCAGGACCGGGCCGAAGATCTCGTCGGTGAGCAGGCGCATCCCCGGCGCGGTGTCTGCGAACACTGTGGGCCGCACGAAGAATCCGTCTCGCAGCGCGTCGTCCTCGCATCGCACGCCGCCGCACACGAGCCGTGCGCCTTCGTCCGTGCCGATGGTGACGTACTCGAGGAACTTGTCGAGCTGACCGCGACCCGCGAGCGGGCCGACATCGACGGCGGCATCCGAACCTGGTCCCACCCGCAGTGCGAGGGTGCGTTCGGCGACCTTCTCGAGCAGTTCGTCGTGGATCGCGTCGACGGCGACGACCCGGCTGGTGCCGGTGCACGCCTGGCCCGACAATCCGAAGGCGCCCTTGACGATCAGTGCGGCTGCGGCGTCGAGGTCGGCGTCGGCCAGCACGACGACGGGATTCTTGCCGCCCATCTCCAGCTGCACGCGCCGGTCGGGGCTGACGCTGCGGTGGATGGCGCGTCCGACCTCGGTGGAGCCGGTGAAGGTCACCGCTGCGATCCGTTCGTCGCCGGACACGGCCGCACCGGCCTTGCCGTCGCCCTGGATCAGCGCGATCGCGCCCGCCGGCAGACCGCCGGCGAGTAGGGCCTCGACGAGTCGCTGTCCCATCAGTGGGGTGATCTCGGACGGCTTGAACAGCACCGTGTTGCCGGCGGCGAGCGCGGGCCCGAGCTTGCGGGAGGGGATGTTGAGGGGGAAGTTCCACGGCGTGATCGCACCGACGATCCCGATCGGTTCGCGCACGGTGTAGATGGTCGTGGAGCCCGGTGCCGGGAAGGTCGCACCGGTGGCGCGCAGTGCCTCACCTGCGTAGAAGCGCAGGTTCATGGGGGTGCGAGTCACCTCCATCGACGCCTCGGCGCGGGTCTTGCCCTCTTCGCGGATCAGTTCGTCGACGAGTTCGGCCGAGTGTGCGGCGAGGTGGTCGGCGGCTGCTTCGAGGATCGCGGCGCGGCGTTCGGGCGGGGCGGCGGCCCATTCGGGCGCGGCCTTGTCGAGAGCATCGACGGCGTTGCGGACGTCGATGGCGTCGGAGTCCGGGAAGGTACCGATCAGATCGGTCTCGTCGGCGGGGTTGCGGCGTTCGAAGACCGCGCCGGAGGCGGCCGGTACCCAGTTGCCGTCGATGTGGTTCAGTCCGGTGATCGTCATGCAGGCTCGACCTCCTCGTACATCTCCCACAGATCGGTGTCCTCGTCGGCGAGCAGCGCTGCGTCGACCCTGCGGCCGATGAGTTCGCGGGCCGCCATGATGTCCTCGCCGCGGTCCATCGCGAAGGCAGCGGTCAGAACGTCGCCGGCGAGGTAGAAGACCGAGAACTCTCCGCTGTCGGTGTCACCGCGGACGACGAGTTCGGTTGTTCCGGAAGCTGATCCGGCGAATTGGATGTTGGTGTCGTACTGATCGGACCAGAACCAGTGCGGGTCGTCGGAGAGCGACTGCCGCCCGACGATCGTGTCGGCGACCACCGCGGCCTGGCGGTTCGCGTTGTCGAAGTGTTCGACGCGCACGTGCCGGCCTTCGCGCGGAAAGAACCGCTTCGCGACATCGCCTGCCGCGTAGATGTTCTCGACCGAGGTGCGCCCGGTGGCGTCGACCACGATCCCGCCGTCGACGGCGAGTCCGCTCGCCGCCGCGATGTCGGTGTTGGGGACGATGCCGATGCCGACGACCACGGCGTCGGCCTCGACGATCCCGGTGGTGGTCTCGATCCGCACGCCATCATCGGAGGTGGTCACCGAGGCGACGCCCGTGCCGGCGCGCAGGTCGACACCGTTGCGGTGGTGCAGTTCGGCGCAGTGCCGGCCGACCTGCTCGCCGAGGATGCCTCCGAGGAGGTGTTCGGCCTGTTCGAGGACCGTCACCGTCACGCCGAGAGATCTTGCGGTCGCTGCGATCTCGAGTCCGATGAAGCCGCCGCCGACGATCGCGAGACTCGAACCCGGGGTCAGGCGGGCTGCGAGGGCGGTCGCGTCGTCGAGGGTGCGCAGGTAGTGGACGAGATCGGGCCGGGAACCGGTGGTGGTGAGGGTGCGGGGGCGTCCGCCCGTGGCGAGGACGATCGCGTCGGCGGCGATCTCGCCGCCGTCGAACTCGACGGTGCGGGTCGCGGTGTCGATGCGCTGGACCGACACGCCCGTGCGGATGTCGATGTCGTTGGCGTCGAGCCATTTCCGGGTCAGCAGTGCGAGGGAGTCGATTCCTTCACGACCCGCGAGGAATTCCTTCGACAGGGGCGGACGCTGGTAGGGGGCGTGCTGCTCGTCGCCGAGCAGCACGATGCGTCCGTCGAAGCCGCGGCGGCGCAGGGTGCGTGCGGCGACGGCGGCGACCTGGCCGGCGCCCACTGTGACTACGGTGCGAACGGTCATGCCGTGCACTCCTTTCCGGATGCGGCCGGTGCCGGACGCGGGGTGAGGTCGACGAGGACGGTCTCGTCGCGCACGAGGACGGGATAGACCGGCTGGCAGAGGTCCTGGTCCTCTTCGTATCCGGTCTCGAGATCGAAGCGCCACTGGTGGCCGGGGCAGATGACCCGGCCGTGCAGGAGCGTGCCCTTCACGAGCGAACGGTCCTGGTGGATGCACAGGTCGGCGAAGGCGTAGATGCGGTCGTTCGCATGGAACAGTGCGATCGCGAGGCCGTCGACCTCCACGCGGAGTTTGCGGCGGCGGGTCACCTCTTTCACCGTGGCGACGGCGACCCAGGTCGGGGACTCCGCGGCGGTGTCGGTGCCGGCGGTCCCGCTGCCCATGATTTCGGTGGACATGCTTCTCCTTCGCTCGTGTGCGAGAACGGGAGCGGAAGCCGCGAGCGACTTCCGCTCCCGCGCATCGGATCAGGCGGACGCCAGCTCCAGATCGGGGGCGACGTACGTGTCGTACAGGCCCTTCGTGTACGAGAAACGCATCTCCGCTCCCCAGCGGACGAGCTGCAGGCAGCGCTGCTGCAGCTGCGGGGTGTCCGCGCAGTCCAGGACGATCTGGTAGCCGCGCTCACCGTGCACGACGTCCGAGGTGATGTGCAGGTCGAAGAACTCGATCTCGTCCTCGGTGAAGCCGTACACCTCGCGGAGCGGGACGATCTGCTTCTTGTAGATGCTCGGCACCTGGGATTCGAGGCCCACGACCAGGGCCGCGGTGGCGACGACGAAGTGTTCGCGCTGCGACACCGCGTAGCACCAGGCCTGCAGTCCGCGGGTGACCGCGTTCATGTTGTTCGGATCCTCGACGCGCTCCTTGGTGGTGCCGCACGCCTCGGCGAACTTGATGAGCAGGTCGGTGTGCCGGATGTCGGCCAGCTCCTCCTCGTACATGTTCTGGAGGGTGAAGTCCTTGGCGTCGGTGAAGTGATCGGGGGTGTTGGAGTAGATGTTCGCCAGGTAGTCGGCGAAGGGGCCGACGTAGTGGTAGTGGTTCTCGGCCCACCGGGCGAAGTGGTGCTTCTCGAGCTTGCCTTCGGCCCACGCCTTGCTGAACGATGCGTTCTTCGCTTCGCGTCCCTTGATGGCGTCTTCGAGTGCGGCGCGGAATTCGTCGCGTCCGAGCAGTTCGGTCATGATGATGCCTTTCGATGAGGAGGTCGTGCGGGGGATGCGATCAGGCGTTGATCGCGGAGGTCAGGGCTTCGAATTCGGCGATCATGGCGGCGCCGACCGCCTTGTCCTGCTCGCCGTTGCCGCCGCTGATGCCGACGGCGCCGACGATCTGTCCGTCGTAGACGAGGGGGAAGCCGCCGACGAAGATCGCGAACTTCCCGGGGAGCATGTGGCTGATGCCGAACGCTTCGTTGCCGGGGAGTGCGGGTCCGTTGGGACCCTCGTTGAACAGGTGGGTGGCGCGCTCGTGGCCGGCGGCGGTGAACGCCTTCGCCATGGCGATCTCGACGCCGGTGAGGCGGGCGCCGGGAAGCCGGTGCAGAGCAATGACGTTCGCGCTCTCGTCGCAGACGCAGAGGGTCTGCTTCACGCCGATCTCCTCGGCCTTCGCGCGGCCGGCGGCCAGCAGGGGGAGTGCGTCGTCGAGGGTGATGCGGTGGATTCGATGCATTGGTCTCCACTTTCGGAGTCGGGTCGGAGAGTCGGACGATTCCTGGTCCGCGTCGGGATCCGTGTGCGTCCCGCCGATGTCGCGTCGCTGAAGTGTCGGCGGGTGCCGGAGCGGTGGAGCGGTGTGTCCGGCGTGGCTCATTTCTAACAGGGCCGTGCGCCGATGGGGACGGTCAGGATCACCGTCGTTTTCGGGATTCGGTGTACACAGTGCACATGCGTCTGGGACGCATGACTCTGGTATCTGGTGTAGAAAGTGCACACCGCCACGGTGTCGACGGGCCCACCCCCTCACAGCCCGCCGATGCTCCCGATGGAAGCAGGTCCCCATGGAATCGAGCCCGCGTCTGACAGTCCGAGGGCTGCTCGACGAACCGCTCATGGAGGGCGCCCGGGTCGTGGATCGGGAGGCCGATCTCGACCGGGCGCTCACCTGGGTGCTGCCGTTCGGCGAGGTCGTCGGCCGATTCGATGATCTCACCGGCGTCGCCGTCTACATGCGGCCGGAGGCACTGGCCGACAGCGCGCACGCCCTGTCCGCGCTCGCGGCCCGCGACGCGGCGGCCCTGGTCGTCGACGGCGCGGTGCCCGCCGGAATGTGCTGGCCGGCAGGACTGGTGGTGATCGAACTCGACCTGCCCGTCGGATTCGCGGCACTCAACCGGTTGCTCGCCGAGCGGTCGCTGATGCAGGAAGTGCACGTCATGCGCTATTCCGCGCACGTGCACTCGACGCTCGCCGGTCTGCTGCACCGCGGCGCGGGACTGACCCTGCTCGTCAAGGAGGTCTCGGCGCTCGCACAGCATCCGGCGATCGCACTCGATGCACGTGGTCAGGCCGTCGCCTTACACGGCGTGGATGCCGTTCGGGCGGAAGAGATCTCGGAGATACTGCACAAGCAGCTGTCGACGGTGACGGCCGCGGAACGTCACGCCCCCCACGACACTCGCGTGCTGGAGGAGGTCGTCGGAGGCACACCCTGGACGTGCACGGCCAGCACCATCCGGCTCGGCAAACGGTTCGAGGGCTGGGTGGTCGTGCTCGCCTCGGGCGCGTCTCCCGGACCGCACGAGCTGGCCCAGCACGCGGTCGTCACCGAACAGGCGACGGCGATCATCGGATCGGAGATGCTGCGGCAACGCAGTGTCGACGAGGCCGAGGAACGGGCCCGCGGCGATTTCGTGCAGGCGCTGGTGCATGGCAGTTTCACCAGCCAGCACGACATGCAGGCGCGCGCCGAGTACCACGACATCGATCTCACCTCGTCGTTCGCGGTCTTCGTCGCGCCCGGTTACGGGGAGAACCCGGCCGGTCCGGGTGGCGACGAATCCGGTGGACTGTTGCGGTTGGCCCGGTACGCCGCGAGCGTCCTGCCCCACCCGTCGGTGCGCTCGTATGTCACGGTGATCGGCGACGTCCTGGTGGTGGTGCGGTCGCTCCGCTACCGCGACCCGAGCGACGTCGAACTCGAGATCGCCGAATACGCCGACGCGGTGTCGCAGGACCTGTCCCGCCGGCGCGTGCGTCCGGTGCCCGTCGCCCACGGCGCTCCGGCCGTCGGCGCGGACCAGATCCGGGAGAGCTACCGGCAGGCCCGCGTGGCGCTCGGCATCGGGCAGCGGCTCGGGATGTCGGGTTCGGTGGCCTACCGCGACCTGCGGGGTTACGGTGTGCTCGAGCTGGTCGCCGAGACCGATCGCAGCCGCAGATTCGTCGGCGACGTATTCGGGACGCTCAAGCCCGGCACCGACCTGTACGACACCCTGCTGGCCTATCTCGCGGCCGGCGGGAACGTCAACGCGGCGGCGCGGGAGCTGTCGGTCCACCGCAACACGATGCTGTCGAAGCTGGACCGGATCTCCCGTGCGATGGGGATGGACGTCCGGCTGCCGGAGAACCAGTTCACGGCCTGGCTCGCCGTCCGCCTCGAGCTTCTCGACCGGTTGCGCACCTCGGTCGAGAACGAGATCAACTACCGCTGAGAGCGGTCGACTCGGAGCCGGTCGGTGCGTGATCCTCGGGGTCGGCCCCCAGGAACGACGCGGCGAACCCCGCACATACGACCACGGCGCACACCGCGAAGAGCGGTCCGACCGTCCACGAACCGAGCGCGACGGTCACCCACGCGGCCCCGACGGCGGAGCCGCCGAAGCGGATCAGGTTGAACACCCCCAGGCCCGTCCCGCGCTCGCCCGCCGGGGACCGCGTCGAGCCGGCCGCCGCGGGGGTCTGCACGGCGGCGATGCCGGCACCGGTGATCGCCAGGACGGTCGCGACGAGCCACAGCCGCGGTTCGTCCGCCGAGAGGACGACGGCAAGCGCGATCTGACCGACGAGCAGCACCACCAGTCCCGCCCGCAACATGTGCCGTCCGCCGACGCGATCGACAGTGCGGCCGACCACCGGTGCGAGGACCGCCATGACTGCGGGCAGTGCGAACAGGATCGCCCCGGCCGTGGCCGTCGACGCGCCCGTCGCGTGCAACCGCAGCGGCACCGCCAGCAGAGCGGCGCCCAGGCAGAACATCTGCGCGAAGGCGGCGGCCGCGCTCCGCGCGAATCTGCTCTCGACCAACAGTCGGACGTCGACGAACGGCACGTCCGCGCGTAGGCAGTGCACGACGAAACCGACCAGTACGACGACCGAGACCGCCAGGGCGATCCCCGCGACGGACGTGGGAACACCTGCTTGTCCGAACATGCTCAGTCCCAGCACGACTCCGGCGGAACCGAGGGTCAGTGCGATCGCACCGGGCACGTCGAGGGTCATCCGGCGGCCGGGGAAGATCGGGATCCAGCGCAACGTCCCGGCAAGACCGATCAGTGCAATCGGGATCATCGGGACGAATACCCATCGCCAACCCCAATGTCCCGCAACGAAACCGCCGAGGGTGGGGCCGATGGCCTGACCGAGTCCGTTCACGGTGGCCCACGCGCCCACCGCGCGTGCGCGTCGATGCGCGCCGAACAGCCACGCGATCAACCCCATGACAGCAGGCGCAAATGCAGCCGCCGCGACTCCGCCGAGGGCGCGCCAGACCACGAGGATCTCGAGGGTCGGCGCCGTCGCCGCTCCGGCCGCACAGATCGCGGTGCCGAGCAGGGCACCGCAGTAGACGCGACGCCGACCGTATCGGTCACCGATGTACCCTGCAAGGGGCATTGTCGCAGCAAAAGTGAGAAGGAAGCCGACGGCCAGGAGTGCGCCGTCTTCGAGGCTCGCGTCGAAGTCGGAAAGTATCTGTGGCAGTGGGACATTGATGATGTTGTTGCTCAATGTCCCGACGAGGGTTCCGGCGAGCAGGGCGGACAGGGCCAGGGGAGTGCCCGTATCCGTCTCGGCTGCCGGCGCTGCCGGTGTATCGGTGCGAGTGGTCATCGAACTCTCCGGAACCTCGGGGAACTGCGCGGCACGGTTCGTACCGTCGAACCACTTTCGCACTGCGCTACCGTCGGATGCATCGCCATCGCGGAGTGAAGGTGCACATCGGATCCGCGTAAGCCGGTGCAGGGTGCATATTCGACGACGTCGTGAGGGCGGCGCGGGGCGCGCGACACATGTTCGTAGCAATATTTCACACCGGAGCGCTTCGTCGTCACGAAATCGCAAAAGTGGAACACAGTGCACAACTAGCGTGGCGGGCACTGTGCACCGTTCTCGTTGACCGAGCACGGGCCGTAGCGGAAAGTTCCCCCAATACATCGAGTTCCCATTCACCGTCCACGAACACAGCCCGACTCGTTCCACCCCCTGTCGAAGGAATCGCCTTGGACGTACAACTCACCGCCGCGCACTGGGTCTACCTGGCCGGCATCCTCGTCATCCTGGCCACCATGGCCCTGCGGAAGAACATCGTCGTTCCTGCAGTCGTCGCAACCTTCCTGACCGCACTGACGTTCTCCGGCAGCATCGTCACGGGACTGTCGGCCATCTTCAATGCGAGCCTCGTCGCGGCGAAGGAACTGTTCAACATCTTCCTCATCATCGCGATGGTCACGGCCATGCTCGGCGCGCTGCGCCAGCTCGGCGCCGACCGGATGATGGTCGCGCCGTTCCGGCGGGTCATGCGTGCGGGCACCAGCAGCTTCCTCGTCCTCGCCGCGGTCACCTACGTGATCTCCCTGTTCTTCTGGCCCACCCCGGCCGTGCCCCTCGTCGGCGCGGTGCTCATCCCCGTCGCGATCCGCGCGGGCATGTCCCCGCTGTCGGTGGGCATGGTCATCGCGATCTGCGGCCAGGGCATGGCGCTGTCCTCGGACTACATCATCAAGGTGGCGCCCGGTATCTCCGCATCGGCGGCCGGCGTCGAGGCCGACGCCGTGGCGGACAAAGCCATGGTCCTGTCCCTGATCGTCGGCGGCACGGCTCTGCTGATCACCTACCTCGTGCAGAAGCGGCATTGGCGTGCACCGTCCCCCGACCTCCTCGTCGAGTGGGAGGCCGCAGCCGACCGCGGCATCGGTGACACAGCCGACCGCGGCATCGGTGACACAGCCGACCGCGGCATCGGTGACACAGCTGACCGCGGCATCGGCGAGACCCGTGGCGACTCCTCGGGCGACGGGGGTGGCTCCCGTCCTCCGCGTCGGCCGGAACCCGCCGGTGGCCCCAGCGGCGGCGGAGAGCAGGCGGCGACGGCCACGGCGGTGCTCGTGGCGCCGTCCGACCCGATCGCCGACCCCGACTCCGCGGCGGAGAAGGAACGCCGCGGTACCGCGAAGGCGTTCGCGATGCTCGTGCCGCTCGCCTACCTCGCGTTCATCGTCTACTTGATGCTGGGCAAGTTCACCGAGGTCGTGCCGCCACTGCAGGGTGGTGACGCCGCCGCGATCGTGGGTGGGATCGCAGCGCTGATCCTGTTCGCCGCCGCAGCGTCGACCGACCGCGGAGGTTTCCTCGAGACCACCTCGGACCATCTCGTCGACGGCCTGGTCTTCGCCTTCAAGGCCATGGGCTGCGTCCTCCCGATCGCCGGCTTCTTCTTCATCGGCAATCCGGAGTTCGCGGGACCGATCCTCGGCATCTCCGCCGACGCCGCAGGCCCGGCTATCCTGTTCGACCTCGTGACCACGGTGCAGTCGCACCTTCCGCAGAACGCCTTCATCACGTCCTTCGGCATCCTGCTCATCGGCCTCGTCGCCGGGCTCGACGGGTCCGGATTCAGCGGACTGCCCCTCACCGGTGCGCTGTCGGGTGCTCTCGGACCGGCCGTCGACGTCGACCCCTCGACGCTCGCGGCGATCGGTCAGATGGGCAACATCTGGGCCGGTGGCGGCGTCATCATCGCCTGGTCCTCGCTGGTCGCGGTGGCCGGTTTCGCCCGGGTGCCCGTGCTCGATCTCGCCCGCAAGTGCTTCCTGCCGGTGATGGCGGGGCTGATCCTCTCGACCGTCTTCGCAGTCCTGGTGTTCTGACGACGGCGCGTATTCCGACGGAAGCGACCGGGTCCCTGCTTCAGGGGCCCGGTCGTTCCGGGAGGGTCAGGATCCGGTAGCCGAGTTCGTGGAGACGGCGGTGCTCGATCCAGCGTTCCCGGGTCCACGCCGGCTCGGTGTGCGCGGCGATGACGGCCGCGGTGGTGGATGCGTGGAGGTCGAACTCGAGGTCGCGGCGCAGTTCGGGCAGTTCGCGGACGTCCGTCGACGCGGCGATTCTCGTGACGGCGTCGCGGACGCGGCCGTCGGCGAAGTCGAGGACGCGACGGTGGGCCCGGGGAAGTACGCCCCACAGCACCGCGAGCGCGACGAGGACGCCGACAACGGTCTCGAGGAAGCGGTCGCGCGCGACCGTCACCAGATCGCCGGGGGCACCCAACCCGCCGAGGACGACGACGAGTGGGGTGATGAAGACCATCGCCAGGCCGTAGTTCCGCACCAGGAACATTTCCGTGCCGGCCATCACCGCGGCCAGCACCACGACGAGGGCGACACCACCGGGATGGAAAGGCGTCAGGCAGGCCACCAGGACGAGTCCGAGCACGGTGCCGAGGAAGCGGTGCGCCGCCCGGTAGGAGCCGAGGATCCGATCCGGTCCCTGATGCAGGATCATCGCGGCCGTGATGACCGCCCAGTCGGGACGTCCGACGCCCAGCGCGATGGCGATCGTCCCGGCGAGGGGTCCCGCGACGAGCAGGCGCACCGCGATCGTCGCCGACCGGCTGCGCAGGTGCGCGGCGCGCGCGAGGCGGTACCGCACGGAGGGGCGTCGCAGCGGGGTCCGCAGTCGCAGATCGTCCTCGGGAACTGCCTCGTCCCGCGGACGCTCGTCCAGTGTCTCCGCGCATCGGAGGTGCGCCGCGCGCAGCGTCTGCTCCAGCGGATGCCCCGAATCGATGAGTCCGGCGTCGTGCAGGCACTGCCAGGCCGCGTGCAGATCGTGGACCGCGGCGCGGCGATTGCCGGGTGAGTTCTCCTCGAAGACCGCGTCGACGGCAGCGACCGCCGCGGCCACGGCGGTGCGTTCCGGGGTTCGCGGCCGGAACGGGGCACCGGACATGGAGGCCACGACGGCCGTTCCGGCGCCGATCGCGGTCCACACCGAGACCGTCGGGACGGACACTCCCAGCGCGGGGAGAGCGGATGCGATCTCGAGGGACAGCAACATCAGGAAGGCGCCGGGCGCACCCATCCGCAGGGCGTCGACGACGAAGGCGCACACCGCGACGGTCGCGGTCATCGCCGCGACGACCACCAGGTACCACCACGCCGACCCGCCCGCGGCCAGTTCGTGGTGGACGACCGAACCTGCTAGGGCGCCGATCGTCGCCAGTGTCACGAGCACCGTCCCGATGACGGCGACCGCTCGGGCACGGACGCGATAGGGGCGTTGCTCGCCGTAGACGACGGCGAAAGCGCCGAGTGTGGCGATGGCGGAGACGGCGCCGAATCCGAGAGCGACGCCCACGAGACCGGGCACCGCGACCGTGGCGGCTGCGCGCGCGGCGCCGGGCCACCGGCGTCCTTGCCGGGGAACCGACAGCATCGCCGTCCGCAACGGGGCGGGGGTGGGCAGCGGAAGGTCGACGACCCGATGATCTCCGCTCGCTTCCGCCACGTCGTACCACCCTAGGAACCGACGGGGCACTGCTTACCGCCGGCAGGCGCGCATGAGGCGCAGGTCACTGGGCTGATCCGCCGCATTTCCCCACGGAATATCCGATCCGGAATTCCGCGGCGTGCGAATTGCGAACGTATCGAATTCGCCGGTGGAAAATGCGTCGACTCGCATATTTCTCGTAAATAGGATAGAAGAGGGGAGCGCCTGTTTCGAAGTCGGGAGAAATTCACCCGGCCCCGTGAAAGGACATTCCATGGCACTCAATGTTGTGTTGTTGTTACTGGTACTGGCTGCGGCCTTCGCGTCCGTCGCCGCTCTTCATTCGGCGGACGAGCGCCGCACCCGAAATCCCTGAGTGAATTCGGGGCGACGCGGATCCGGCAGCCCGCGGAAATATCCGCGTCGGCATCCTCGGTCGTGGGGGAGGTTGTGTGCGTTTCCGTCGGGAGAATCGCACACAACCTCCCCTCGGTTGTGGTAGGTGCACGACGTCTGCCCGACGAGGGACGCCGGCGGCGATCCCGGAAGGTCGGGACAGTCGTCCCTTCCACCCGGGACATCGGGCACCGGATCGTTCCTTTACGACGCGCAGGGCGTCGCATCGATCCGAAGGGACCTTCATGAACACTCTCGGCACCGAGACCGAACCCCTCGCGCCGATCGCTCCCGATCGTCGTGGCCCCGGTTCGCTCTGGGCGTGGACGGGTGCGGTCGCCGGCCTCGCCGGCGTCGTGGGCATCCAGGCGAGCATGGCGATGAGCGCGGCATACAACGAGCGCACCGCCGGCAACGCGGTGGCGATCATGACCGAGTTCGCCGGGCAGCGCACGCCCATGCTCGTCATGCACCTGACGCTGATGGTGTCGACGACGCTGCTGCTCGTCTTCGCCGCCGGACTGCAGCGCCGACTGCGCGCAGGCACTCCGGAATTCAGCCTCGTGCCGACGGTCGCGGCATTCGGTCTCGTGCTCACCTCGGTCGCGACCCTCATGGGCACCGGACTCGACACCGAGTTGCTGTTCGGCCTCGGCAACACCGATCAGATGGTGCCCGAGGTGGCGGTCTTCGCCTCGCATTGGATGGGCACCATCCCATGGCTGTGGGTCGGTGCCGGTGTCAGCGGCGTCGCGGTCGCGGTCGCGGTCCTGCATCACCGCGCGGCGCCCCGGTGGATCGGTTGGGCGAGCATCGTCCTCGGTGGTCTGACACTGCTCCTCGGCATCTCCCCACTGCAGTACATGGCCGGCTTCACCGGCCCGGTGTGGGTGCTGGTGGCCGGAGTCGGCTTCGCCCTCGCGGACCGGCGTGCACGTTAGTGCCACTGCGAGCGGCCCAGCGGCGTATACCTGCCGCGTCAAGGACACGGCGGTGCATACTCACCGCACCATGAAGGACACCGTCACGACGACCGGATCGGCGGGTACCGGGGCTCCGGTACCCGCCGCCGTCGTGGCCGTCGTCTCCTGGCTGCTCGCCGTGGCGGCCGTCGTCGTGTTCGTCGCGGCACGGCCCGCGCTCGATTCCGACCAGCTGTTCTTCCTCGTCGACGTCGTCGGAGCCGCCGTCTACGGGACGGTCGCCGGGGTGATCCTCGCCCGCCGGGTCCACGCCGTGCCGATCCTGCTGGCCGTCGCGTCGATCGGCGTCGGTGTGGCAGCGATGTCCTACAGCTGGACCCAGCTCGCCCTCGTCCGCCCCGAACTGCCCGTCGGATTCCTCGGTCCGCTGCAGAACACCACCTGGATCCCCGGGACACTCGCGTTGTTCCTGGTGGTGCCGTGGCTCGTCCGCGACCGTCCGGCCGATCCCGTGGTGCGGGCCGGGATCGGCGTCGGTGTCCTGACGATCGCCTGGTTCTTCTGGGCGCGCACCTTCACCGACATCGCCGACATCTGGTTCGTCGGACCCGTTGTGGCCGTGGGTTTCCTGACCTCCGGGCACGTCGAGTGGCGTCGCCGTCACGCCTCGGCGGGCGAACGATCCGGGACGGGATGGCTCGCGCTCGGCAGTGCCCTGATGACAGCCTCGTACATCCCGTTGGCGGTCCCGGACGTGCCGTGGATGCTCACACCGCTGCTCCACCTCGCGACGCAGGCCTTCTATCCCGTCGCGATCCTCGCCGTCGTGCTGCGCCAACGACTCTGGGGCATCGACCTCGCGGTGGGTCGCGCCGCGCTCGCCGGCAGTCTCACCGCCGTGCTCGTCACCTCCTATCTCGCGGTGACGGTCGCGGTGTCGCTGGTGCTCCCGAACGAATCGGTCTTCGCCCAGGCGGTCGCCGCCACCGCCGTCGCCCTGGCCGTGCAGCCGGTGCGGATGTGGCTCGGCCGGAAGGTGCACCGCCTCGTCTACGGCGACGGCGTCGACCCGGCACGCGCCGTCCGGATCCTCGGGCGGCACTTCGCCGGTGCCGATTCGCCCGACCTGCTGTTGGGCGAACTCGCCGCCGGAATCGGCACCGCACTGCGTCTCGAATCGGTCGAGGTGCGCCGCGGTGGCGACGTGATCGCACGCTGGGGGACCGCGACCGGACCCGTCGAGGAGGTTCCGGTCGGTAACGGCGACGCCACCCTCGCCGTCACCGCACCTCCGGGCGAATCGCTCGGGGCACGCAGCCGGCGGGCGCTCACCGAACTCGCGACCGTCGTCGACGCCGGGCTCGTCGTCCTGCGGTCGGCGGAGGACCTCGAAGACGCGCGTCGCCGCCTCACCGAGGTGAGACTCGAGGAACGCCGCACCATCCGCCGCGAACTGCACGACGGTCTCGGCCCGTCGCTCGCCGGGGTGCGGCTCGGCCTGCAGGGCGCACGCAATCTCGTCACCACCGACCCGGACGCCGCGGCCGGACTCGTCGACGAACTGCTCCGCGAACTCGATCGGCAAGTCGACGGTGTCCGCGAGCTCTCGCGCAGTCTGCTGCCCCCGGTTCTCGACGAACTCGGCCTCACCGCCGCACTCGATGAACTCGTGATCACCCACGCCCGCGCGGGATTCCGCGTCGACCTGCGGTCCGACCTCCCCGCCGGGATGTCCGGGCCGATCGCGTGGGCCGCCTACGGCATCGCCTCCGAGGCGGTCATCAACGCGCGACGGCATTCCGGTGCCGACGAATGCACGGTGCGGGTCGCGGCGGAGGGCGACGTGCTGGCCCTCGACATCGTCGACGACGGGCGAGGACTCGCGACCGACGCACGAATCGGTGTGGGGACGCAGAGCATGCGGGAACGGGCCCGGGAGGTCGGCGGAACGGTGGGCATCGAACCCGGCGACCCGCGCGGTGTCGTGGTGCGGGCGCGGCTACCCTGGTCCGAATCATGAGCGACAACGGAGCGATACGCGTTGCGGTCGTCGACGACCATCCCGTCTTCCGCCTCGGTATGGCGGCACTGCTGGGCACTCTCGACGGGATCGATGTCGTGTGCCAGGCGAGTTCGGTGGGGGAGGCCCTCGAGGTCGTGATCGGCGATGTCGACGTCGTGCTCATGGACATCGAACTCGGCGACGGATCGGGGATCGACGCGGCCCGCAGCATCCTCCGGAAGTCGCCGGGCACCCGCATCCTGATGGTCACGATGCACGAGGACGAGGACATCCTCATCGCCTCCATCCGTGCCGGTGCCTCGGGTTATCTCGTCAAAGGGGCCGATCCGTCGGGGGTCGAACGGGCGATCCGGGCCGTGGCCGACGGTGAGATGATCGTCGGTGCGGCGGTCGCGGCGAAAGCCCTTGCGGCGGTCGCGAACTCCCGCAACACGTCGGCGGTCTTCCCGTATCTGACCGGACGGGAGCGGGAGATCCTCGACCTCGTGGCCCGCGGACTCGACAACGCCGCGATCTCCCGCCGACTCGTGCTCAGCCAGAAGACGGTGCGCAACCACGTGTCCAACATCCTCGGCAAGATCGGTGCAGCCGACCGGGCGAGCGCGATCGTCCGTGCGAGGGAAGCAGGCCTGGGCGTCGACTGACCTGCTGCTCAGGGAGTGACGGTCGTGACGAACGACATCCGGTCGCCGCGGTAGA
This sequence comes from Rhodococcus sp. DMU2021, assembly GCF_019641445.1. NCBI lineage: Bacteria > Bacillati > Actinomycetota > Actinomycetes > Mycobacteriales > Nocardiaceae > Rhodococcus > Rhodococcus sp. DMU2021. Next base: position 67,039 of record NZ_JAIFKB010000017.1, on the reverse strand, counting down.
GCGACCGGCGATGCTCGATCGGGACGTCGTTCTCGTCGTAGGAGATCCGCTCGAGCAGCAGCATCGGTGTGCGGGTGTCGGCGTCGAGCAGCGCCGCCTCGCGCGCATCCGGCAGCGTGGTCTCGATCCGCTCGACCGCCCGCGCGAACGTGATCCCGTAGGAACGGATCGCGGCGTACAGCGACGACGACGGATCGAGCGTCCGGCGCAGATCCGGAAAGCGGTGTGCGGGAAGGCGCGTGCGTTCGAGTCCGACATGCACTCCGTCGGTGAGCAGGACACGTTCGAGTTCGAGGACGGGATCGCCGGGTTCGAGACCGAGGCGGCAGGCCAGTTCGTCGTCGGCGACGAGGTCGGTCCACGCGACGAGCACACGCCCAGCGCTGCGCCCTTCGAGCAGGGCGGCTTCGGTATAGGAACCGATGACGAGGGGCTGGACGATCTTCGGGCCGGCGACGACGGTGCTGCGGCCCCGACGTTCGATGCGGCCGTCGACGAGCAGTTCTCGCAGTGCCTGGCGGACGGTTTCGCGGGCGACGTCGAACCGGGTGGCGAGATCGCGTTCGGAGGGGACCTGATCTCCCACGCTGAGCTGGTCGAGGAGGCACTCGACCTGGCGGCGCACGATCTGGTGCTTGAGGGTGCGCGCTTCGCGAACGACGGTGGCCACACATCCAGCGTAACCGAATTCCGGTCTACACCAACTGTTTCACCGGGAGTTCGACGAACCGGCCCTAACCCTGCGGTCCCGCGAGCTGTGGGAGGACCTCGGCGCCCGCGTTCCCGACGTCGGTTTCCGCGCGAACGGTTCGCTGACGCTGCCGCGCACCGCCGCCGAGATCGCCGTCGCGGAGGAAGCGGTCGCACGCGACGACGCGCAGCGACGGGGATTCGCCCTGCTCGATGCGGACGAGACGCGCCGCCGTAACCCCGCGCTACGCGGTAACTTCCTCGCGGCACTGCACTGCAGCACGGACGCTGCCGTCGAATCCCGCATCGCGCTCCCGGCGATCCGGCAACATCTCGCCATCTCGGGCCGCTACCGGTTCCTGCTGTCCACAGAGGCCCGGGACGTCTCCCGCAGGGCCCGCGGGACCGTGCAGTGCGCGACGACCACGGCACCGTGCACGAGACCGACCTCGTTCTCGTCTGCCCCGGCGCGACACTCGGTGGCCTCGCCCGCGACCTGCCATTGCGCAGGGTCCGGCTGCAGATGATGCAGACCGCACCGCTCGGCGAAGACCTCACCACGTCGATCGCCGACGGCGACAGCCTGCGCTACTACCCGGGATTCGCCGGTACCGCCCTCGACGAGCTCACCGCCTCCGAGGAGCAACGACCCGTCGCCGCGCAGCATCGCATGCAGTTACTGTGCGTCCAGCGTCTGCACGGCGGCCTCACCATCGGCGACACCCACGCCTACGACGAACCGTTCGACTTCGACGTCGACGAAGAACCCTACGACCACCTCGTCGCAGTGACGGAGGAGTTCCTCGGCCGCCGACTGCCGCGCGTCGTCCGGCGCTCTGGGCCGGTGTGTACAGCCAGTGCATCGACCCCACGCGCTCGTGCACCGCGCGAAGGCCGACGAAGACGTATGGGTCGTCGCCGGCCCGGGTGGCCGCGGTATGACCCTCGGCCTCTATCTCGGCGAGGAGACCGCCGACCTGCTCGGCCTCTGACATCCCGGAACCGGACGCCCCGATTCGTCGGCCAGGGCGACGTGGGTACCTACTCCGAGTACATCGTGCTACCCGCGGGCGTGACGACCGTGCCCGTCCCGGCCGCGGTGCCCGACGTCGTCGCAGCTCCGGCCTCGTGTGCGACCGCGACGGCTGTCGCGGTGGTTGAGACGGCCGGCGATCTCGACGGCCGCAGGGTCGTGGTGTGCGGTGCCGGGATGCTCGGCGTCACGGCGGTCGCCATGTGTGCCGAAGCCGGCGCCGACGTCATGATCATGGACACCGACCCGCAGCACGCGGCACGCGCCGACCGGTTCGGCGCGGTTCTCGACGACGGTGGTCCTGCCGGTATCGCTCTCGACTTCTCGGGTTCGGCGGATGCGATCGCGTCGCTGGTGTCGCGCCTCGATGTGGGCGGGCGCCTCGTGCTCGCGGGCTCGTCGGCACCCTCGTCCCCCTCGATGCGCTGCGAGAAGTCCTGTATGCGGCGCCGCGCCTTCGGGCGGCGGTGGTCCCGTAAGGGGTTTGCGGACGTTCGGTTCGGTCACGGACACCGATCGCTTCGGTCCTTACGGCCGAGGGGTGCCCGCTTCTACCGTAGGAGAGGTTGGGCACGGCGGCCCTCTGCAGGGCCGTGGGTGCCGTCGCTCCGCAAGCACGGGAAGGAACCTGCGCACTGTGACCACCGAGGCATTCATCTATGAAGCCATCCGAACACCACGCGGCCGAGGCAAGAAGACGGGCTCGTTGCACTCCGTCAAGCCGATCTCCCTGGTTACGGGCCTGATCGACGAGCTGCGTGTTCGATTCCCCGATCTCGACGAGAACCGTATCTCCGACCTGATCCTCGGTGTCGTCAGCCCCGTCGGCGATCAGGGTGCCGACATCGCCCGCACCGCTGTCACCATCGCGAACCTGCCGGCCACCACGGGCGGCGTGCAGATCAACCGGTTCTGCGCGTCGGGCCTCGAGGCCGTCAACATGGCTGCACAGAAGGTCCGCTCCGGCTGGGACGAGCTCGTTCTCGCCGGCGGCGTCGAGTCCATGTCGCGTGTCTCCATGGGCTCCGACGGTGGCGCGTGGATGCTCGATCCCGCCACCAACTACGACAGCTACCTGGTTCCCCAGGGCATTTCCGCCGATCTCATCGCGACCATCGAGGGCTTCACCCGCGAGGACGTCGACGCCTACGCACTGCGTTCGCAGCAGCTCGCGGCGGCAGCCTGGTCGGGCGGCTACTTCTCCAAGTCGGTCGTGCCGGTCAAGGACCAGAACGGCCTGACCATCCTCGATCAGGACGAGCACATGCGTCCGGACACGACCCTCGAGGGTCTGGCCAAGCTGCAGCCGTCGTTCGCGACCATCGGTGAGATGGGCGGCTTCGACGCCGTGGCGCAGCAGAAGTACCACTTCGTCGAGAAGATCGATCACGTCCACCACGGCGGCAACAGCTCGGGCATCGTCGACGGCGCGGCACTCGTGCTCGTCGGTTCCGAGCAGGCCGGCAAGGACCTCGGTCTGACCCCGCGTGCCCGCGTCGTCGCCACGGCCACCTCCGGTGCCGACTCGACGATCATGCTCACCGGCCCCACGCCGGCCGCGCACAAGGTTCTCGCTTCGGCGGGCCTGACGGTCGACGACATCGACCTGTTCGAGATCAACGAGGCGTTCGCCTCCGTCGTCCTGAAGTTCCAGAAGGACCTGAACATCCCGGACGAGAAGCTCAACGTCAACGGCGGCGCCATCGCGATGGGCCACCCGCTCGGCGCCACCGGCGCCATGATCACCGGCACCATGATCGACGAGCTCGAGCGCCGCGGAGCCAAGCGCGCCCTCGTCACCCTGTGCATCGGTGGCGGCATGGGTGTGGCCACCATCATCGAGCGCGTCTGACACCGGAAGGAATTCGAAAAACAGTGAGCGACAACATGATTTCCTGGGATAAGGACGCCGACGGCATCGTTGTGCTGACACTCGACGATCCGAACCAGGGCGCCAACACGATGAACGAGCTGTACAAGGCGTCGATGAAGGCCACCGTCGACCGTCTGTACGAGGAGCAGGACTCCATCACCGGTGTGGTGATCACCTCCGCGAAGAAGACCTTCTTCGCCGGCGGCGACCTGCGCAACATCATCGCGATCGGCCCCGACGACGCGCAGGTCGCGTTCGACGAGGTTCAGGGCATCAAGGCCGACCTGCGTCGTCTCGAGACCCTCGGTAAGCCCGTCGTCGCCGCCATCAACGGCGCGGCTCTCGGTGGCGGCCTCGAAATCGCCCTCGCGACGCATCGCCGCATCGCTGCCGATGTCAAGGGCGTGCAGATCGGTCTGCCCGAGGTCAGCCTCGGCCTGCTCCCCGGTGGCGGTGGCATCACCCGCACCGTGCGCCTGCTCGGCATCCAGACGGCGCTGCTCTCGGTTCTGCTGCAGGGCAACAAGTACAACGCGGTCAAGGCCAAGGAGATCGGCCTGGTCCACGACGTCGTGGGTAGCGTCGAGGAACTCGTTCCGGCCGCCAAGGAATGGATCAAGGCCAACCCCGAGGGCGGCATCCAGCCGTGGGATGTCAAGGGCTACAAGATCCCCGGCGGCACCCCTTCCAGCCCGGCCTTCGCCGCGAACCTTCCGGCCTTCCCCGCGAACCTGCGCAAGCAGATCAAGGGCGCCCCGATGCCGGCTCCGCGCGCCATCATGGCCGCCGCCGTCGAGGGCTCGCAGGTGGACTTCGACAATGCGTCGACCATCGAGTCGCGGTACTTCGTCGAACTCGCCACCGGCCAGGTCGCGAAGAACATGATCCAGGCGTTCTTCTTCGACATGCAGTCCATCAACTCGGGCGCTTCGCGTCCGAAGGACGTGCCGAAGCGCGAGATCAAGAAGATCGGCGTTCTCGGTGCGGGCATGATGGGCGCCGGCATCGCCTACGTCTCCGCCAAGGCCGGCTACGAGGTCGTCCTCAAGGACGTCACCCTCGAGGCCGCCGAGCGTGGCAAGAACTACTCGGAGAAGATCGAGACGAAGGCTCTCTCGCGTGGCAAGACCACCGAGGAGAAGTCGAAGGCTCTGCTCGACCGCATCACGCCGACGGCCGACCCCGCCGACTTCGCGGGCGTCGACTTCGTCATCGAGGCAGTGTTCGAGAACACCGAGCTCAAGCACAAGGTGTTCCAGGAGATCGAAGACATCGTCGATCCCGACGCGCTGCTCGGCTCGAACACCTCGACGCTGCCCATCACCGGTCTCGCGACCGGCGTCAAGCGTCCCGAGGACTTCATCGGTATCCACTTCTTCTCGCCGGTCGACAAGATGCCTCTGGTCGAGATCATCAAGGGTGAGAAGACCTCCGACGAGGCCCTGGCCCGCGTGTTCGACTACACGCTCGCGATCCGCAAGACTCCGATCGTCGTCAACGACAGTCGCGGCTTCTTCACCTCGCGTGTGATCGGCACCTTCGTCAACGAGGCCATCGCCATGCTCGGCGAGGGCATCGAGCCCGCGACCATCGAGCAGGCCGGTTCGCAGGCGGGTTACCCGGCTCCGCCGCTGCAGCTGACCGACGAGCTGAACATGAAGCTCATGCAGAAGATCGCGAAGGAATCCGAGGAGGCCGCCAAGCAGGGCGACACCAAGCTCGGCACCACGCGTCATCCCGCACTCGACGTGGTCGACTGGATGGTCGAGCAGGGTCGTCCGGGTCGTCTCGAGAAGGCCGGCTTCTACGAGTACGACGAGAACGGCAAGCGTCAGGGCATCTGGCAGGGTGTGCGCGATCACTTCAAGACCGAGGCGACCCTCGATGTGCCGCTGCAGGATCTGATCGACCGCATGCTCTTCGCCGAGGCGATCGAGACCCAGAAGTGCTTCGACGAGGGTGTTCTCGAGACCACCGCCGACGCCAACATCGGCTCGATCTTCGGCATCGGCTTCCCGGCCTGGACCGGTGGTGTCGCTCAGTACATCGTCGGCTACCCGGGTGGCAAGGAAGGCTTCGTCAAGCGCGCCGAGGAACTCGCCGCCAAGTACGGCGAGCGCTTCAACCCGCCGGCGTCGCTGCGCAGCTGACGCACACGACGGTTGCACGGAAGGGCTCCCGACGCCACGGCGTCGGGAGCCCTTCCCGTTCGCGCTCTTCTGTTTTCGTGCCGATGGGGTCGGCTAGGCGACCCACCAGGGGCGCAGCGGCGTCTGCGGCTTCTTGTCGTCGCCGAGCTTGACCGCGAGCACCTGGTGCAGCTGGACCACGTTGCGTTCGAAGCCGAGGCGCGAGCCTGCCATGTACAGGCCCCACAGGCGGGCCGTGCCCTCACCGACCTCGGCGACGCAGGCCTGCCAGTGCTTCTCGAGGTACTCGCACCAGCCCTTCAGCGTCAGGGCGTAGTGCTCGCGCAGGTTCTCCTCGTGCATCACCTCGAAGCCGATGTTCTGCGCCTCGGTGATGATGCGACCCGAACCGGTGAGTTCCCCGTCGGGGAAGACGTACCGGTCGATGAACCCGCCGGCCTTGGCGCGGGTGTTGTTGGTCGGCCGGGTGATGCAGTGGTTGAGCAGCAGACCGCCCACCCGCAGTTTGCCGTGGAGGAACCGGAAGTAGGCCGGATAGTTGGCGACACCGATGTGCTCGGTCAGGCCGATCGACGAGATGGCGTCGAATCCTTCCTCGGGCACGTCGCGGTAGTCGGAGTGCCGGACCTCCGCCAGGTCGCTCAGGCCCTCCTCGACGATGGCCTTCTGCGCCCACTCGGCCTGTTCCTTGGAGAGCGTCACGCCGAGGGCCTTCACACCGCGCCGAGCGGCGTAACGCACCATCCCGCCCCAGCCGCAACCGATGTCGAGCAGGCGGTCGCCCGGCTTCAACCGCAGCTTCTCGAAGACCAGACGGTACTTGTTCTCCTGGGCGTCCTCGAGGCTCTGATTCTCGGATTCGAAGACGGCGCAGGTGTACGTCATCGAGGGGCCCAGAACGTACTCGTAGAACTCGTTGGACACGTCGTAGTGGTGATGGATGACCTCGGCGTCGCGCGATTTCGAGTGCCGCAGACCCTCGGCGATGCGGCGCCAGCGCGGCAGGTGCTCCTGCGGCGGCGGTGCGATCGGCTTGAGCAGTTCGGTGCCGAGCGACCGGGCGATCTGCGCGAGGATACGTGCCGGGGGACGCTCGAAGTGCAGGTCGCCGAGCGAGGCGAGCAACTCGTAGGGGTTGCCGGGATGCACTCCCTTCGCCTGGAGATCGCCCGAGATGTACGCCCGTGCCATACCCAGATCGCCGGGGGCCGTGGCGATGTACGTCGCGCCCTTGGGCGACGCGAGATGTAGACCGTAGGGAGAGTCCTCGGGACCGGCCGCCGATCCGTCGTAGGCCGTGAAGCGCAACGGCATGTCGCCGCCGGTCACGATCTCCACGATCTGGGCGAGTGCGAGCTTGTCCTCGGTGGACCGATCGTTCTCGGTCCTGAATATGGTCACTTTCGTTGCACCGCCTTCGAAAACAGGTCCAGTAGACGGGACCGAGGGTCGTATTTCTGCTTGAGAGCGGGGTATTCACCGCCGCCGTAATAGAGCTTCTCGAACTCGTCCTTCGAGTAGTAGGAGTCCGAGTAGAGCGATTTGTGCCCGTCGAGTTCGGCGACCTTCTTCTCGATCAGCCGGTTGGCGGCGCCCTCCTCGGCGCCGGGCACGATGGGAACGGACGACCAGAACCCGACGTTCACATAGGCGCGCTTCGGCTCGAGCGGGTACAGCGGCCAGGGACGCTGGGCGTCCGAGGTGCTCGGACGGCCGGCGTCCGGGGACGACTCGATGTCGCGCAACTTCAAGGGGCACAACCAGATCGGCTCGATGGGAATTTCGTCGAGGAACCACTCGACGAACTCCTGCGTGCGTTCGAGCGGGACCTCGATGTCCTGCACGACGCGCTCGCGGGGTGGATTGCCCTTGCGTGCCTCGATCCGGTCGGCCACCGAATACTTGTGGTCGAGCGCGATGAGCTTCCAGTAGAAACTGCTGCGCAGCAACTGTTTCGGCCACATCCGGCGGATCTTCGGGTTCTGGGCGCCGAAAGCCCGGGAGCACCAGAACCAGTCGGTGTCCCACCGCCACAGATAGTCGCGGATCGTGAGCCGATCCTCCTTGGGTCGGTTGACGGAGACGTGCTGGATCGACCGGTAGTAGATGTCCTGCCCGGTGTAATCGCTGACGGGACCCGGCTCGTCGGTCTGTGTGCCGAGCGTCAGGTAGCTCTCGGTCGCGGAGAAGACGACACCGTCGAGATAGTCGACCGGTGTGCCGTCCCAGGTCCGTTCGTCGACGATCCGCGCGAGGGCGGACTGCAGATCGGCGATCGTGTCGAAACGCAGGTGACGCAGTGCGACGAAACGTTTCACCGGTTCGAGTGCGATGCGCAGGCGCGTGGCGTACCCGAGCGAACCGTACGAGTTGGGGAAGCCGTGGAACAGATCGGCGTGCTCACCCTCCGGGCGGGCCGTGATGATCTCGCCGGACCCGGTCAGGATGTCCATCTCGAGCACGGACTCGTGGGGGAGGCCGTTGCGGAAGGACGTCGACTCGATGCCGAGCCCGGTGACGGCGCCGCCGAGCGTGATCGTCTTCAGCTGCGGGACGACCAACGGTGCGAGGCCGTAGGGCAGGGTCGCGTCGACGAGGTCCTCGTAGGTGCACATGCCGGCGACGTCGGCGGTGCGGGCCTGCGGGTCGACGGAGATGACACCGCCGAGACCGGAGACGTCGAGCCCCGGCGCGTTCGCCGCGGCGCGTGCCCGGAAGAGGTTCGACGTCTTCTTCGCGAGTCGCACGGGCGCGTCGGCCGGTATCGCGCTGTACGAGCGCAGCAGGCGGTCTACACCCTGGCGGTGTACCGCCTCCCCGTACGGGACCTTCACACCTGACGATCTCGGCATCTGCATTCGACTCCTCCGGAGCGGCGCATCAGTGGCACGTCCACAATAGACCCGGCGGTCGCATCCGTCCCGGAACGCGCAGGGCAGGATGGATGCTGTCGTCACAGGCACATTCGAGCCCGCATCAGCGCGGAAGAAGCAGAAGGAGTCGTTCATGGCACAGGTCAGCGCAAGCAGTTCGATCCAGTTGGCGGCAGCTCCCGAGGTGGTGCTCACCGCCCTGGCCGACTACGAGACCGTGCGCCCGCGCATCCTCACCGAGCACTACCGCGACTACCGCGTGATCTCCGGTGGTCGCGGCGACGGCACCGTCGTGCACTGGATCCTCCAGGCCACGGAGAAGCGTCAGCGCGACGTGCAGGCCACGGTGTCGGTGAAGGGCAGTACCGTCACGGAGACGGACGCGAACTCGACGCTCGTGACGACCTACAGCGTCGTGCCGAACGGGACGGGTTCGACGGTCGTCGTGCTCACTCAGTGGAAGGGTGCCGGTGGCGTCAAGGGCTTCTTCGAGAAGACGTTCGCGCCGCTCGGCCTGAAGAAGATCCAGCAGCAGGTGCTCGAGAACCTGAAGAAGGAAGTCGACTGAGCCCGGTTCGGTCGACCTCGGCGTCTGTGTCCACCCCGATGCGCGGCGACTAGGCTGGCATCACAAACGTGCAGAAAGGACGTGCCGTGCAACCCGGTGGTGGAATGCCCGACATGCAGCAACTCCTCGCTCAGGCCCAGCAGATGCAGCAGCAACTCGTCGCTGCGCAGAACGAGATGGCGCAGGCGGAGGTCACCGGCCAGGCCGGCGGTGGCCTCGTGACCGCGACGGTGAAGGGCACGGGCGAGGTCGTGTCCGTGAAGATCGATCCGAAGGTCGTCGACCCCGAGGACGTCGAGACCCTGCAGGATCTGGTGGTCGGTGCGATCGCCGACGCCTCGGCGAAGGCCCAGGAGATCGCGGCCGAGAAGCTCGGTCCGCTCGCGGGTGGGCTCGGCGGCGGAATCCCCGGCCTGCCCGGTTTCTAGAGGTCGGCGTTGTACGAAGGACCGGTACAGGACCTCATCGACGAGCTGGGCAAGCTTCCGGGCGTCGGCCCGAAGAGTGCCCAGCGCATCGCGTTCCATCTGCTCTCGGTCGAGCCGCCCGAGATCGACCGCCTGCAGGCGGCGCTGCAGCGGATCCGCGACGGCGTGCAGTTCTGCGAGGTCTGCGGAACGGTCTCCGACCAGCGGCGTTGCCGCATCTGCTCCGATCCTCGCCGCGACCGCACGGTGATCTGCGTGGTCGAGGAACCGAAGGACGTGCAGGCGATCGAACGCACCCGGGAGTTCCGGGGGCGCTATCACGTCCTCGGTGGTGCGCTCGACCCGCTCAATGGCGTCGGCCCCGACCAGCTGCACATCCGCGAACTGCTCACCCGCATCGGCAACCAGGAGGACGGCGTCGACGTCTCCGAGGTGATCATCGCGACCGACCCCAATACGGAGGGCGAGGCGACGGCCACCTATCTGGTGCGTATGCTGCGCGACTTCCCGGGGCTGAGCGTCACCCGCCTCGCGTCGGGTCTGCCGATGGGCGGCGATCTCGAGTTCGCCGACGAGCTGACGCTCGGGCGAGCGTTGTCGGGGAGGCGGGCGATGTGACCGTGCGCAGCACGGAGGCATCGCACCGGGGTGAGCCCGAGAAGCGTCGCCGGACTTCCGACGAGACCCGGAAGCTGATCATCGAGGCTGCGGGGAAGGCGTTTGCGACGCGCCCCTACCGCGACATCACGCTCAAGGACATCGCGGAGGAAGCGGGGGTCAGCGCCCCGCTGATCATCAAGTACTTCGGCTCGAAGGAGCAGTTGTACGAGGAGCTCGTCGACTTCCAGTACGGCGCGCAGGTGCTGTTCGACGGGCCGCTCGAGAGCCTGGGGGAGCGGATGGTCGCGATGCTCGCCCGCCCGCTCGAACCCTACAAGCCGTTGTCGATGAACATCCTGTTCATGAGCGGGGGCAGCGAGGAGAGCAACCGCATGCTCCGCGACAACTACTCCGCGCAGATGGTCGACGCGCTCGCCGCGCGGCTGCCGGGGTCGGATGCCCGTCTCCGGGCCGAGCTGGCGATGTCGGCGGTGATGGGGTTGGCGATCATGCGGCGCCGCATGATGCAGGAGCGCGCGACCGGCACGGTCGAGGAAGTTGTGGCCATGTACGCGCCGCTGGTTCAGCGGTTGCTCGACGGAGACGGTTCTTAGCGGCACGAATGACCTTGGTCACTACTCTTGAGGGTAAATAGCCGTTCACCTAATGTGGTGAACGGCTATTTACCTGTTTGGCGAGAGGGGGTGTCGATGTCGATCTCGCTCCCCCTGCGCCTGCACGTGGCGGGTAGGTCCGCCGCCGCGCCGACGCGCTCAGCGTCCGGAACGACGAAGGTGAGCGGACCGGCGGAGAAGAAGACGCGCAACCTGCGGCATCTCGTCTTCCCGGTTCTCGCGGTCGGCGCCGTCTTCCAGGCCATCATGCAGACCGTTATGGTGCCGCTCCTGCCGAGCATGCCGGGCTTCACCGGCGCCGGAACCACCGCCGTCTCGTGGCTGGTGACGAGCACCCTGCTGGTCGGTGCGGTGATGACGCCCATCTTCGGCCGTCTCGCCGACATGATCGGCAAGAAGCGGATGCTCCTCATCGCGTTCTCGCTTATGACACTCGGCTCGTTGATCTGCGCGCTGACCTCGGACATCGGACTGCTCATCGTCGCCCGTGGCCTGCAGGGCGCCGGCGCGGCGGTGCTGCCGATCGGCATGGCGATCCTTCGCGAGGTCCTGCCCCGTGAGCACGTGGAGCGCTCGATCGCGATGCTCAGTTCCACCCTCGGCATCGGCACCGCGGTCGGTATCCCGTTCGCTGCCGCCATCGTCCAGTTCGCCGATTGGCACCTGCTCTTCTGGACCACCGCCGCCATCGGCGCCGGTGTCGCCCTCGCGGCGTGGATCGTCATCCCGGAATCGGACACCCGCACCGGCGGTCGCTTCGACGCCGTGGGCGCCGCCGGCCTGTCCGCCGCCCTGGTGTGCCTGCTCGTGCCCATCACCCAGGGCAGCACGTGGGGCTGGACGAGCCCCGCGGTGCTGCTCTCGTTCGCCGCGTCGGTGCTGCTGTTCGTGCTCTGGGGAGTGCAGCAGCTGCGCAACCGCAACCCGCTCGTCGACCTGCGTGTCTCGGCCCGCCGTTCCGTCCTCGCGCCGCACCTGTCGGCACTGCTCGTCGGGTTCGCCTTCTACGGCAACACCCTCATCACCACACAGTTGCTGCAGGCGCCGTCCGGGCACGGAGCCGGATACGACCTGACCATCCTCCAGGCCGCGGCCTGCCAGCTCGCCGCGAGCTTCGCGATGATGATCTTCGCGATCGTGGCCTCCCGGATCACCGAACGTTTCGGACCCAAGATCACGATCATGACCGGAGCGGTCTTCCTGCTCGCCGGCTACAGCGTCCACGCGGTGCCCGGCAAGCCGCTGTGGCTCGTCGTCGCCGCCATCTTCGTCGCGGCGATCGGCACGTCGCTCGTGTACTGCACGCTGCCGGTGCTCCTCCTCGGCGCGGTGCCGCTGTCGCAGAACGCCGCGGCGAACGGCGTCAACGTCCTGCTCCGCACCGTGGGCAGCACCGTCTGCAGCGCGGTCGTCGCCTCGGTGCTCGCGGCTCACACCCTCGGGGGCGGGCTCGGCATCGGCACCGCGGGCTTCGTGATCGCCTACCTCGTGTGCGCCGGTTGCGCCGTGGTCGTCTTCGTCTCGGGCTTCGCACTCCCGTCGAAGCAGGCCCTGCGGCCCGTCGAGAACTGACCCCGGCCCGCTCCTCCCGGAACAGTTACGGCCCTGCACCCCGGTGGTGAAACCGGAATGCGGGGCCGCCCCTCCTGTCCCCCAGGTCTGTCGGTGCGTCAGTGTTCGACGCCCAGATCGTTCGGACGGTAACCGAGGGGGTAACCCGGATACGTCCGGTTGGTGGCGTTGCCCGCCGACAGCGACACGCGTCGCTTCGGCAGTCGCCGCACGAACGCCGACCGTGCCCGCAGCGCGCCCTCGACGATCTCCGTCACCTGCGGTGAGCTCTTCGGGAAACCGAACGCCGACGCCATGCGGTCGTCGATCAGCGCGAAAACGACCTTCTCGATGCCCTTGTTCAGCACCTTCGGGTACCACGACTGGAACAGGCGCAGCGTGTAGGTGCCGATGGCGTGGTTGTCGTCGCTGTAGGTGAACTTCTCGCGCTCGTATTCGAGCTTGAACCGGTGGAACTCCTGGAACGACTCCGGGATGTCCTTGATGCCCATCCGGATGCCCACCTGGCGGTAGAAGTAGAACGACGCCAGCCGCTCCTTCGGGTGCAGGCGACGCCACCCGTAGCGGTCGATCCAGTCGAGCGGGTCGTACACGAAGGTCGACAGGACGTACAGCATGTCGTCGTTGTCGATCGAGTACTTGCCGTGCATCCGGTTGATGTTGCGCAGCGACTCGCGTCCCCGCTCGGCGTCGTAGCCGTGCTCGACCAGCTCGGCCATCAGCAGCGCCGTGTCGTCGTACCGCTTCTGCGGCCGCTTCTCGAACTCGCCGGTGCGGGCGAGCAACTCCGAGATGCTGGGCACGCAGTACGTGCGGAAGAGGGCGAACTCGAGCGACCGCTGGTAGTCCCACGGGAACTCGTAACCGGCGGTGATCCGCACGATGTCCTGGTGCTGTGTGACCGGGTCGAGCTCCTCGATCACCTCGACCCAGCCCATCCGCCCACGCTTCGGGTGCGGGTCCCTGTTCGGGGGTGGGAACGTACCGGCCTTCTCGATGCGTGCCTCGGGCTTCGCGACGACGGCGGCCTTTCGGCTGCGAGTGCGCGGGGGAGTGGTCGTCATCGGCTCACCTTCCGTGCATGAACTGGAGCATCGCTCGCGAGATTTTCAGATCGCGCTCCGGACGCTCGAGGCTCATGAGTTTGAGCGGCGAGCTGAACTTCGCCACCGTGACCGACTTGGGACGGCTGAACTCGCGCAGGCCGTCGGCGCCGTGGATGCGGCCGAAGCCGGACTCGCCGATACCGCCGAAGGGCAACGAGGCGATGGCGGCGAAGCCGAGCACCGAGTTGACCGACACCATGCCGTTGCGCAGGCGCTCGGCGAGCTGACGGCCTTTCTTCTTGTTGCGCGTGAAGATCGACGCACCGAGACCGTAGTTCGTGCCGTTCGCGCGTTCGACGGCCTCGTCGAGGTCGCGAACCTTGTTGACGACGACCGTCGGGCCGAAGGTCTCCTCGCACACCGCGGCCGAGGTCTCGGGCACGTCGGTGAGGATGACGGGCTCGACGATGCGCCCCTGCACCGAATCGAGTCCGCCGAGGACGGCCTTGCCACCGGACTTCAGGGCGTCCTCGATGTGACTGCGCACGATGTCGACCTGGCGCGGAAGCGTCATAGGGCCGTAGGTGGAGTCCTCGTCGCCGCCCGGCTTCGCGCGCCGGACGGTGGCGGTGAGCTTGTCGAGGAACTCGCGGTAGACCGGATCCTCGACGTAGATGCGTTCGACACCCGCGCAGGTCTGGCCGGCGTTGCCGAAGGCGCCGAAGGCGGCGAACTCGACGGCTTCGTCGATGTTCGCGTCGGCCGCGACGATCATCGCGTCCTTGCCGCCGCACTCGGCGACGAGCGGGGTGAGCGACTCGGCGCACACCGCCATGACCTTGCGGGCGGTGGGGCCGGAACCGGTGAACGCGACCTTGTCGACGCCCGAGCGGACGAGCGCGGCACCCGTCTCGCCCAGGCCGGTGATCACCTGGAAGACGGGCTGGGTGGGAGCGATCGAATTCCACTTGTCCTCGAGCCACTTCGCGACACCCGGAGTGAGTTCGCTCGGCTTGAACACGACGGCGTTGCCCGCTGCGAGGGAGTAGGCGATCGACCCCATCGGGGTGTAGACCGGGTAGTTCCACGGGCCGATCACGCCGATGACGCCGAGCGGCTTGTATTCGAGGGTGGCGGCCTGATTGAAGCTCGCGATGCCCGAGGGGACCTTTCGCGGCTTGAGGACCTTCTTCGCGTTCTTGGCGGCCCAGTCGAGGTGCTCGACCGCCAGCATGACTTCGAGGAAGGCGTCGCCGAAGGGCTTACCGGTCTCCTTCGCCACCACCGATGCGAGCGAGGTCGCGTCGGATGCGATGGCCTTCTTGAACTCGAGGAGCCAGTCGCGGCGGCCGCGGAAGCCCTGCGCCTCCCACCAGCGCGCGGCGACGCGGGCGCGCTCGACGGCCGCGCCCACGGCGGCCTCGTCGGCGACCGGATACTCGGCGATCACCTCGCCGTTCCGGGGGTCGAGGCTGGCGAAGGTGTCGGTGCTTGCTGCCGTGGATGCCTTGTCCGAGCTGCTCTTCGCGTTCTTCGGACTGGTGAGGTTCTGGGTCATGTTCGACACTTCCTGGTGAACCACATCACATATATTTGATGTGATAGCTGTAGTGGACATCACATTAGGCGTTCGCGGGACAATTGGACAACCCCCGTGCGCAGTTGTCCGGATTCCTACAGGAGACACGATGGCGGCACCGACACGTAGCCCCGGGACAGCGGCGGATCACGCTGCGGCATCCCGACGTTCGGAGGGGGCCGTACGGCGCCGTCCGCAGCTTTCCGACGAGGTGGCCGGTCACCTCCGCGGCTCGATCATGTCCGGCGTATTGCGTCCGGGCGACTTCATCCGGCTCGACGAGACCGCCGTCGAACTCGGCGTCAGCGTCACCCCGGTCCGGGAGGCGCTGCTGACGCTGCGCGGGGAGGGGATGGTCGAATCCGCCCCGAACCGCGGCTACCGGGTCTCGCCCCTCACGCGCGGCGACATCGACGACATCTTCTGGCTGCAGGGACAGATCGCCGTCGAGCTCGCGCTCCGGGCGGTCGATCGGGCCACGCCGGCCGATCTCGCACGGCTCACCGAGCTCAACGAGCGGCTGCGCATGCTCGTCGTCCTCCCGGACGGGGTGACGCCCGACGTCGAACGGATCGCCGATGCGGAGTTCGACTTCCATCGCGAACTCAACCGCGTGGCCGACAGTCCGAAACTGGCGTGGTTCCTCAACACCGCCTCGCGCACGATTCCGTATCGTCTCTACGCCCGCGACGTGGAATGGGGCACGCTGGCCGTTCGGTCGCACACGAAATTGATCGAGGCGATCGGTGCGCAGGACCACTGCGAGGTGATCTCGCAGACGCTCGTCCAGTTCGAGGACGCTGCCGCACGCCTGGTCGCCCATCGGAAGAAGACCGGCGCCGACCTCCCGGAGGGATAGGCACTTGCCTATCTGAGTACGGGTGTGCACAATTCGAAGGACAGTGCTGCATCCGTACTTTCACCGTCAGGAGATCTCCCATGACGATCCACGCCGAAGACCTCGCATCGAGCGCCGCCGCGCCCGACTCGGGTGCCGAGATCGAGGAGCGCGACCCGGGCGTCGCGGTGTCCTCTGCGGCAGGATCGGTCGACCTGGCCGATTTCGTCGGTGAGTCGATGCTCCTGCTCGGCGCCGGCGCGACCGTGCTCCTGCAACTCGCCTCCCCCGGCGTGGGGCACGGCGTCGCCGATCACAGCACCACGCTCCAGCGTCCCCTGGACCGGCTGCGCACCACGATGACCTACGTCTACGCCGTCACCCTCGGTACCCCGGAGGAGAAGAAGCAGATCGTCCGGATGGTCAACAAAGCGCACGTCCCGGTGCGTTCCGAGACCTACAACGCCTTCGATCCCGAGCTCCAATTGTGGGTCGCGGCAACGCTGTACCGCAACGGCGTCGAGATGTACCAGCGGATGTTCGGGCCGCTCACCGATGCCGACATCGAACGGCTCTACCACCAGTCCGCCGTCTACGGCACTGCCCTGCAGGTCAAGGAGGACATGTGGCCCCGCACGCGTGAGGAGTTCGACGAGTACTGGGACGAGATGATCTCGACCTTCGAGGTCGACGCCGAGGTGCGTTCCTTCACGCGCAACCTGCTCACCGGCGGCGATTCCCCACTGCCCGTCCGGGCGCTCATGCCCTTGCAGCGCTTCATGACCATCGGCCTGCTCCCGCAGCGCATGCGCGACGAGTTCGCCCTGCCCTGGACCCCACGCGACCAGCGCCGGTTCGACCTGTTCTGGAAGGTCGTGCCGCCGATCTACCGCGCGGTCCCCAAGCCGATCCGTCAGCTCTCGGCCACCTATTACCTGCGCGACATGCGTCGCCGGATGAAGGCGCACGGGCGAGTCATCTGACGCCCCACGCACGACGACGTGGCCGGACCCGAGGTCCGGCCACGTCCGTGTCCTGCGCCGATCCGATCACACGGCGGTGTCTCGTTCGAGACCGAACCAGTAATGCTCACCTCCGTCGAACACCAACGGACCCTTGCCGTTCATCACCCCGACCACGGTGTTGTCGTCGACCTTCTTGAAATGGTCGAAGACGGGCATTCCGTCGTAGACCATCGTCGCCGTCACCTCGCCGCGGAAGACGACCTCCCACAGACTCGCCTCGCCCCTGCCGGTCTTCTTGTCGGAGAACAGTTGTCCGTCCTCGTCGTAGCACACGAGCGGCTGCACCTCGGACGCGGAGACGAAAGTCTTCCCGTACCAGCGGGACTTGCCGAGCAGGTCGTGG
This sequence comes from Rhodococcus sp. DMU2021, assembly GCF_019641445.1. Taxonomy (NCBI): domain Bacteria; kingdom Bacillati; phylum Actinomycetota; class Actinomycetes; order Mycobacteriales; family Nocardiaceae; genus Rhodococcus; species Rhodococcus sp. DMU2021. The sequence continues at coordinate 49,786 of NZ_JAIFKB010000017.1, read as the reverse complement.
GTCCGGTGGCCGGTGTCGAAACTGAATCCGCGCCACCGGTATCCGACGAGGTCCTCGATGCGGGCAGGAGTGAGCCGGTCCCAGAGGGAATCGAGCTCACGAGGATCGATCCGATCGGTACGAGCACGCAGGTCCGAGAGTCGCTGGACGATGTCCATGTGTTCCCCTAGATGTCGAAGGTGAGTACTGCCTTGACGACCTCGCCGGAGGTGACGGCCGACAGGGCGTCGTCGAGTTTCGTGAAGTCGAAGGTCTGCACGAGTTCGTCGACGGGAAAACGTCCGTCGCGCCACAGTGCAGCCAGTTCGGGAAGGAACCGCTGGGGATCGGCGTCGCCCTCGATGACCCCGGTCAGGGTGCGACCGGACAGCAGATGGGTCTGGTCGACGGAGACGGGATTGCGGCCGGCCCTCAAGCCGAGCGTGGCACACACTCCGGGGCTGGCGAGAGCCGACAGAGCTTGCCGGATGACGGCTTCGGTGCCCACGGACTCGACGGCGTAGTCGGCGCCACCGCCCGTGAGCCGGCGTACGCGGCGTCCGATGTCCTGCTCGTCGTGAGGCGAGAGCACTTCGGTGGCACCCAGTCTCCGCGCGAGGTCGTGCCTGCGCGGGTTGGGGTCGACGCCGACGACGGTCGCGCATTCGGCGATACGCGCCGCCATGATCGCCGCCATCCCCACGGCGCCGAGCCCGAATACGACGACGGACGAACCGGATTCAGGCCGCAGTACCCGCAGTACGGTTCCGGCGCCTGTCGCGATACCGCACCCCAACGGACCCGCGATCGTCACCGGAACGTCCGCCGGTATCCGCACGGCATTGCGTTCGGTGGCCACGACCAGCGACGAGAACGACGACTGCCCGAACCAGTTGCCGTGCACCGGAGCACCGGTGGCATCGCGGAGGACGGTCGTCCCGTCGCTCCGCACACCGCCGTAGTTGAGCGGGGCGAAATGTGTGCAGTAGGCGTTTCGGCCCCGTGCGCAGTTGCGGCACGTCCGGCACGAATCGAACCCCAGAACGACCCGATCCCCGACCGCGAGATCCGTCACGGCCGAACCGACTTCGTCGACCACTCCGGCACCTTCGTGACCGAGCACAGCAGGAGTGGGAATGGGAACACCTCCCGCCGCGGCGGTGAGATCGGTGTGACAGATACCCACCCCGTGGATTCGCACGAGCACTTCGTCGTCGCGCAGTTCGGGGACGGTCACCTTCTCGAGGCGCAGGGGGGAGCCGTACTCGCGGAGTACCGCCGCGGTGGCGGTGCGTGTCATCGCGTCTGCCCCTGCGCTCCGGCCTCCCCGAGCAGCACCGCGAGCATCAGTTGCTGCATCCGGCGTTGCCGGGACTCGGTGGGCAGGAAGCGCAGGAGACTTCCCGTGTCGAGGACGAGGTTGAGGGCGCCGTGGACGAGGAAACGACATTCGACGGCGGACAGTTCGGGCCGCAATTCGCCGACGAGGCGGGCCCACTCCTCGATGTTGAGTCGTTGGATGTTCCGCAGATCGCTGCGGTGGTGCGCGGGAAGATTGCCGACCTCCGCGAAGTAGACCGACATCAGTTCACTGTGCTCGAACGACAGACGCACGTAGACGTCGGTGAGAACGTCGAGAGCCTGCGCCGGGGTGGTCGACTCGGCGAGTGCCTCCCCGACGATCATCGCGACGCGATCGCCGGCCCGGTGGAAGGCGGCCGCGAGCAGGTCGGCCTTGCTCGGGAAGTGCCGATAGACACCGGAGGCGTTGATACCTGCTGCCGCGCCGATCTCCTCGATGCTCACCTCGTGATAGCCGCGTGCATCGAACAGGAGGACGGCTTCGTGGAGCAGGACCTCGCGTTTGTTCGCCACCGGTAAGCCCCGTCGTTCGGGGAGCTGTGCGGGCTCGCCGACGTCGGGTACGAGTTCGGTCGCCGCGACCGCCCGGCACGCCTCGAGCAGCAACTGCTGCAGGCGCCGGTTGGACAGTGGCGCCCGGTGGGTCGTGATCGATCCGATGACGCTGAGCATCGCACTGCTCAGGAGCACGTAGTCGGCGTCGGCGAGGTCGGGGCGCAACCGGGCGAGAGTGCGGGCGAGATGACGGTTCAGTGCCTTCATCTTCGTGCGGATCTCGCCGCGGTCCTCGTCGGTGAGATAGCGACGTTCCCAGCGGTACAACCCGCCCGTACGGCGGTTGTCGATCGTGGTGCGAACGAGGGCGAGCAGTTTGCGGTCGAGTTCCCCGGCAGGATCGAGCGGCGCCCTCCCGCCGCTGCCCTCGCCCTGCACACCGTGCTCGTCGAACTCGGCCAAAGCGCTTCCGAGAGCATCGGCCAGGGTGACCACGGCGTGGTGGAACAGTGCGTACTTGTTCGGGAAGTGCCGGTAGAGAGCCGGGCCCGAGATGCCGACGGCCGTGGCGATCTCGTCGATGCTCACACCGTGGTAGCCGCGTTCGCTGAAGGCCTCGGCCGCGACCGCGGCGATCTGCGCCTTGCGGTTCTTCGGCCGGCGCCGCACGGCGGGGGCAGGGGATTCGGTTCTCGTGACCGTTCGAGCCCCGACCTGCGCTTGTTCGGGCACCGTGCCTCCTTGTCCTGGGTCCTGCCGCGGGTCGTGATGTCGCAGTGGATGTTCGTCGGACTCAAAGGTAACAGCCACACCCTCCGCGCAGAAACACTACTTTCGAGTAAGAAAGCGTAAAACTGCAGGACAGAACGCATTGACAAACCAGTACCCAGCCAGCAAAGTTAACACCAATTCTTCAACAGCGTCACCGCTGATCACATGCGGAACCGTCTCGACGGCGGCACTTTTCGAAGGACCCAGGAGGACTCGTGAGAACCCGATTCACCGAGATGTTCGGGGTGGAGCATCCCATCGTCCAGGGCGGCATGATGTGGGTCGGCCGAGCCGAACTCGTGGCCGCCGTGGCCGAGGCGGGGGCGCTCGGCTTCATCACCGCACTGACCCAGCCCACGCCGGAGGATCTCGTACGCGAGATCGAGCGGACCCGCGAACTCACCGACAAGCCGTTCGGTGTCAACCTCACGATCCTGCCCTCGATCAATCCTCCGCCGTACGCCGAGTACCGTCAGGCGATCGTCGACTCCGGCGTGAAGATCGTCGAGACCGCCGGGTTCAACCCGGCCGACCACCTCCCGCATTTCAAGGACGCCGGTATCAAGGTGATCCACAAGTGCACGAGTGTGCGTCACGCGGTCAAGGCCGAACGGATCGGCGTCGACGCGGTGAGCATCGACGGATTCGAGTGTGCAGGGCATCCGGGAGAGGACGACGTTCCGGGTCTGATCCTGATCCCCGCTGCGACGAGCAAACTCACGATCCCGGTCATCGCCTCGGGTGGCATCGCGGATTCCAGGGGGCTCGTCGCGGCGCTCGCCCTCGGGGCCGAGGGAGTGAACATGGGAACACGCTTCATGTGCACCGTCGAATCGCCCGTGGCGCAGGAGGTCAAGGAACAGATCGTTCACAATACCGAACTCGATACCGAGCCCATCTTCCGCACGCTGCGCAACACCGCGCGTGTCGCCTCCAACGCGGTCAGCGAAGAGGTCGTCGACATCGAGTCGCGCGGAGCCGAATTCGGCGACATCGCGCACCTCGTCGCCGGCGCTCGAGGACGCAAGGTGTTCGAGGACGGCGACATCGACGCCGGTATCTGGACGGCCGGGCAGAGCCAGGGGCTGATCCACGACATCCCGACCGTCGCGGACCTCGTCGAACGCATGGTCACCGAGGCCGAGGCCGTCATCACCGGCCGCCTGAACGACATCGTCGGTGCCGACCGGACGGTGCGGGCATGACCGCGAGTACGACGGAGAGTCTGCGCTCCGAACTCTCGGACGGCATTCTGCGGCTGACCATCACACGGCCGAGGCGGATGAACGCCATCGACCTGTCGACGATGAAGGCTCTCGACGACGCGGTGAAGGAAGCCCGGGAGGACGATCGCGTCCGCACGATCGTCGTCACCGGTGAGGGATCTGCCTTCTGCACGGGCGCGGATCTGGCCGCGGGAGCGGCGGACCCTCGGGATCCCGGTGTCGTGATGGACACCGCCAACGACCTGGTGCGCACCATTGCGTCCGTCCCGGTGCCCGTGATCGCTGCCGTCAACGGCCCTGCGGCCGGTGTCGGTGTCTCGATCGCGCTCGCCGCCGACTTGACATATGCGGCCGAGAGTGCCTATTTCCTGCTGGCCTTCGTGAACATCGGACTCATGCCCGACGGGGGAGCGAGTCTTCTCGTGCCCGCGGCGATCGGCCGGGCTCGGGCGGCCGAGATGGCACTGCTCGGCGAACGTGTCTCCGCTGCCGATGCCGACCGCTTCGGATTGGTGGCGCGCACACTGCCCGATGCGGAACTCGGCGCGCACGTCGACGCGATCGCGGCGCGAACCGCGGCCGGCCCGCGACGGGCACTGGAGTTGACGAAGCGTGCCCTCAACGCCTCGACGCTGGCCGCACTCGACGCCGCGCTCGCGCGCGAGAAGGAAGGCCAGGTCGAACTTCTCGGCTCACCGGACTTCGCGGAGGGTGCCATGGCGATGCTCGAGAAGCGCCCCGCCCGTTTCGCCTGAGAGCGGCCTCCACGGGATTGACAATGCACTTCCCGGGCGGGAGCCGATGCCCGGCCCTGTCGCCGGAGCATGCGCTCCCGTCCGGTGAATTCCATGCTCGAGCACCATTTACGGCGCTCGCCGACGCCTCGGCGTCTCGTGACCACGTCGTGACGATCCGATGCGCGAATCGCGGAATCTTCGTTAACAAAACCTCTGGCCCAAACCTATCCGGGCCTGTAATGTGCCTCACACATCGACGGCTCGGCACCGGCCGTGTCCGCACTCCTGCCCCGTCACGAGAGGATCATCGATGGTTCCCCCCTCTGTCGTTTCCGAAGCGGTCGGTAACGAAGCCGCCCGCTTCCGTAGCAACAACTGGAACAATCAGCTGGCTCGTCACGCCCTGATGATTCCCGAGCGCACGGCATTCCGGTTCCGCGGTGAGAGCATCACCTGGTCGCAGCTGGACACGCGTGTCGAGAAGCTCGCAGATGCGCTCTCGCGCCGCGGTATCGGCTTCGGCGACCGCGTGATCATCCTGATGCTCAACCGGCCCGAGTACATCGAGATCGTGCTCGCCGCCAATGCCCTCGGCGCGATCGCGGTGCCGGTGAACTTCCGTCTCACGGCACCCGAAGTGGCGTTCCTCGTGTCGGATTCCGGCGCGAAGGCGATCGTCGCGGAGGGCCCTCTCGTTCCGCTCGCCGATGCCGCGCGTGCCCAGGCCGAGGGGCTCGAACTCTCCATCACGGTCGGGGTCGATCCGCAGGGCGACTCCCTCGCGTACGAGGCGCTCGTCGCCGAAGAGGGCGAACCGCACCCGCATGCTCCGATCCCGAACGACACCCCGGCCCTCATCATGTACACCTCCGGCACGACGGGCCGGCCCAAGGGCGCAGTGCTCACCCATTCCAACCTGGAAGCCCAATCGCTCACCTGTATCCGCGCCTTCCGGTTGTTCGACGAATCCGGCATCGGTTTCTGTGCGTCGCCGATGTTCCACATCGCGGCCCTCGGCTCGATCGCCCCGAGCCTGATGCTCGGTACGCCCACGGTGATCCATCCGGTCGGTGCGTTCGATCCGAACGAATTGCTCGACGTCCTCGAAGCCGAGAACGTCACCAGTCTGTTCCTCGTCCCGGTGCAGTGGCAGGCGATGTGCGCGGCACAGCAGGCGAATCCCCGGAAACTGAAGCTGCGCAACATCTCCTGGGGAGCCGCTCCGAGCTCGGACACCATCTTGCAGGCGATGGCGGAGACCTTCCCCGACGCCTTCAACGTGGCGGTCTTCGGGCAGACCGAGATGTCGCCCATCACATGCGTTCTCGACGGCGACGACGCCATCCGCAAGCTCGGTTCCGTGGGCCGGGTCATCCCCACCATCCAGGCGCGCGTCGTCGACGACGAGATGAACGACGTCGCACCCGGTGAGGTCGGCGAGATCGTCTATCGAGGCCCCACGATGATGCGCGAGTACTGGAACAACCCCACGGCCACGAGCGAGGCGTTCTACGGCGGGTGGTTCCACTCCGGCGACCTCGTGCGCGTCGACGACGAAGGTTTCGTCTACGTCGTGGACCGCAAGAAGGACATGATCATCTCGGGTGGAGAGAACATCTACTGCGCCGAGGTCGAGAACGTGCTCTTCGGACATTCCAAGGTGCTCGAAGCCGCGGTCATCGGCCGTCCGGACTCGAAGTGGGGCGAGGTGCCCGTCGCCGTCGTCGCGCTGAAGTCCGGCCACGACGACCTCAGCATCGAGGAACTGCAGCCCTATCTGAACGAGCACCTCGCTCGGTACAAGCATCCCAAGGAAATCGTGATCGTCGAGGCCCTGCCGCGCAACGCCAGCGGCAAGGTCGTCAAGGGTGAGCTCCGCGGCGGTCTGCCTGCCGTCACTCAGGGCTGATCTCGGGGCGCAACATCGCGCGACGGGGACCGGACCGTGGCAATCGCGTAGGAGGGGTGGCCGGTGACGTTCGAACTGCCCAAGGCGAAAGGGCCGGTACACGACCTGGCCATCCAGGTCGGCGCACTCGTCGGCTTCTCTCTCGAAACCCTCGTGGCCGCGGTCCGGGTTCTCGTCCGGCGTCGCCTGTCACTGGGCGAGACGATCACTCAGGCGCTGTTCATCGCAAAGGTGTGCAGCGGACCGGCCCTGCTGCTCATGCTGCCCGTCGGTGTGCTGATCGCGGTGTCGGTCGGCTCACTGGCGGGCCAGCTCGGCGCGGGCGCCTATTCCGGGGCGATCGTCTCGTTCGTCGTCGTCGGGCAGGCTGCGGCGCTGGTGTGTGCGCTCATGCTCGCCGGGGTCGGCGGATCGGCGATCTGCGCCGATCTCGGCTCACGGACGATCCGTGAGGAGATCGAGGCGATGGAGGTGATGGGACTCGACGTCATCGAGCGGCTCGTCGTCCCGCGCCTGCTCGCCTCGGTTCTCGTCTCGCTCATGCTGTGTTCGCTGGTGACCCTCGTCGGTGTCACCGCGTGCTATCTCTACGAGATCTACCTGAACGACGGTTCTGGGGGTGCGTTCCTGCGGACGCTCGGCGAATACGGGCGCTTGTCCGATTTCGCCACCGCCATGGTCAAATCCGCGTGCTTCGGCATCACCTCCGCGCTCATCGCGTCCTTCAAGGGACTGCATGCGAAGGGAGGGCCGAGCGGCGTTGCCGATGCCGTCAACGAAGGTGTGGTGCTCGCGTTCGTCATGGTCTTCGTCGTCAATACCGTGCTGTCCCAGCTCTACACGGTCATGGTTCCGGCGGTCGGTACGTACTGATGATCTCCTACACCACTTTCGAACGCGCGCGCTCGACCACTCGCAGGCCGGTCGCCGCCACCGTCGACGGCTTCGCGGCGATCGGCCGCCACGTCGTCTTCGGATGCAAGGCGATCGCCGGCATCCCCACCGCGCTCCGACGGTATTTCAAGCACGTCATGTTCCACATCGGTGACGTGAGTTTCGGCTACGCCTCTCTGCTCGCCGGCGGCGGAACGATCGGCATCGTGTTCGCGATGTCCGCCGTCGCGGCGATGATGGTCGGCGTCGAGACCCAGCGCGGACTCGAACTGATCGGCATGACCTCGCTGTCGGGCATGCTCTCGGCCATCGCCAACACCCGCGAACTCGCTCCCGTCGTCGCCTCCATCGCTCTCGCCGCCAAAGTGGGAACCGGCTTCACCGCTCAGCTCGGCGCGATGCGCATCTCCGACGAGATCGACGCACTCGACGCGATGGCGGTGCGCTCCATCCCGTTCCTCGCGAGCACGCGGCTCGTCGCCTCCGCGGTGTGCGTGATCCCGATCTACATGGTCGGCCTGCTCGCCTCGTACGTGGCCACACGTCTGATCGTCGTGAACTTCCAGGGCAACTCGGCCGGAACGTACGACTACTACTTCCATCTCGCGCTCTCGCCGTCGGATCTGTGGTACTCGCTCACGAAGGCCGTGGTGTTCGCCATGATCGTCGCGGTCGTCCACTGCTCCTACGGTTTCTACGCCTCCGGCGGACCCGAGGGGGTGGGGCGTGCAGCCGGACGAGCGCTGCGGACGAGCATTCTCGCGATCGGTGTCACCGACGTCGTGCTGACCTTCGCCCTGTGGGGGCTCGTCCCGACCATCCCGGGGGTCGGCTTGTCATGACCGCCGGCTACCAGCAACCACCGCCCGTGGCCTCCCGGACGAGGCCGGGGCGCGTGAACCGTGCGGCCGGTCCAGGTCGCGCCGCTCTCGCGGTGATCGGTCTGGTCTCGACCGTGGTCATCGTCGTCTCCGGTGCCCTGCTCGTGGCCTCCGGATCCGACATGCTCTCGCGCGATCCGGAGATCACCGCGAATCTGCCCGCCTCCGCGGGGCTGATCTACGGTGCCGCCGGTGTGCAGTATCAGGGTGTCCACGTCGGAAGCATGTCCGCCATCGACGCGGGCGTCACCACCTCGCGGGTGACGATGAAACTCGACCCCGAGGCGCTCGCCGAGATTCCCGCCGCGGTGAGTGTGCGGGTCGTGCCCCGCACACTGTTCGGGGACGTCTTCCTCGAACTCGTGCCGCCGGAGAACCCCGAATACGGTCCCAGGCTCGCGGCGGGTACCGAGATCCCTGCCGACACCTCGGCCGAAGCAGCTCAACTCGCGAATCTCTACTACCGGGCCGCCGATCTCATGCAACAGCTGCGGCCCGAACAACTCGCGGTCGCTCTCGACGCGATGAGCCAGGCACTGCAAGGACGTGGCGCCGCTCTCGGCGAGACCATCGACCGGATGGCCGTGTTGTCGGAAGATCTGGGGCCGCTCGTCGATGCCGGCATCGCCGCTGCACCCCAGGTTGCCGCTGTCACCGAGTCGATGTCCGCGGCCACCGACGACGTCATCGCCGTGATGCGCAACGCATCCGAACTGTCGCAGATCGCGCTCGGCAACGAGGACGGTATCCGCCGTCTGCTGACAGGCGGGGCGTCGCTCGGGCAGCAGAGCGCAGACCTGTTCGCCGCCAACACCGGAAACATCATCTCGGTGGTCCGCAACGGTGCTCCGGTTCTCGGTGCGTTCGCAGCCGACACCCCCGGTCTCGACGACACCCTGCGGTATCTGTCGATCTTCGGCGATGCGGGCGGGCGCGTCTTCCAGACGGGGCATTTCGACATCACCGCCGCGGTGGACTTCTCCGATCCCATGCCGTACACCTCGGCGGACTGTCCTCGCTACGGGCCGTTGGCCGGGTCCAACTGCGGTGATCCGGTACGGACCTCGCCCGCGACCGGCGGGCAGATCGTCGCTGCGAACGCCGAGCGCGGTCCGCTCGGCTTTCTCGAGCAGATCGCCAGGGGAGCGGATCCGGACGATCCGGCATCGCGGGATGCCGGCCCGTCGACCGCCGCCTCGACCCTGCTCGCACCGTTCGTCCGTGGAGCGGAGGTGAGTATTCCGTGAGGGCACCGACGTGGCCGGCCCTGCGTTTGACGGCGTTCTGTGTCCTCGGTGTGCTGGCGGCGGTCGTCGTCGGCAACACTCTCGACCGGCCGGTACGCGGGGCGACGCGCGAGTACGCGGCCGAGTTCACCGATGTGGAAGGTTTGACTCCGGGCAGTGACGTGACGCTCGCGGGTGTGCGCGTCGGGCGGGTCGCCGATGTGCGTTTCCAGCCGCAGGACGACGGAACCTCCCGCGCCCGTGTCGAATTCGAGATCGAATCGGGCCACGCGCTGACCGCCGACGTGACCGCGAAGATCAACTACGGCGACATGATCGGAGTGCGCTACGTCGCTCTCCGCCTGCCGGAGAACTCGGCCGGGAACGCGCTCGAGGAGGGGGCGACGATTCCGGTCGAGCGGACGCAGCCACCGGTGGATCTCACCGCTCTCGTGAACGGATTCAAGCCGCTGTTCGAGGCGATGGACCCGGCCCGGGTCAACTCCCTCGCCCTCTCCGTTGTCGACGCCTTCCAGGGGCAGGGAGGCACGCTCGAATCGCTTCTGCTGCACGTCGCTGCAGTGAGCACCGACATCGTCGACCAGGAGCAGGTGTTCAACGAGGTCATCGCGAATCTCGAACAACTCGCCACGGTCGTCGACCGGCGGAACGAGGACGTCGCGTCACTGATCTCCGGGCTGGGTGTCGTGAGCGAAGCCCTCGCGGGCGATTCCGCCAGGCTGGCGACACTGGTCGACCGGGGTGCTTCGTCGGTCCGTGCGACCGCCGCGCTCATGTCCGGGGGTGCCGCGCCGCTCGGAACCGCGGTGTCCGACCTGCGCACGATGACCGATGCGTGGATCCCGCAGACCGACGACTTCGACCGGGCGATGGCGAATCTGCCGCAGTTGGCCGACAGCATCAACCGGGTCGGCGATTACGGTGGCTGGCTCAACCTCTACATGTGCAACTTCACCGTCATGGCCGATGGTTTCGAGGCGAATCTCTTCGGTTCGGCGTACACGGAGGTGTGCAAGTGAACATCGTGCGGAAATCGAAGGATGCGGTCGCGGCGATCTTCTCGGGACGCCACGACCGCAATGCCGATCCGATCGCGCTCGGCATCGTCGGCATGGTGCTCGTCGCGGTGATCATGCTCGTCGCGGTCTCCCTTCCGCGAGTGAGTTATCTGATCCGTACCGGCTCGTACACAGCAGAATTCGCGAACGCCGCCGGATTGGCGCCGAACGATCCGGTCTATGTCGCCGGTGTTCCGGCCGGACGCGTCGAGACCATGGAACTGGCCGGCGACCGCGTTCTCGTGAAGTTCCGGGTCGACCGGGGGCAGGATCTCGGCGACCGCACCGCCGCGGAAGTCAAGCTCAGGACGATCCTCGGCAAGCGGTATCTGTCCGTCACCCCGGCAGGCGCGGGTGAACTCACAGGCGATCGCATTCCCCTGTCCCGCACCACGGTTCCGTACAGTCTCGACGAGCTGACGACCGACGCCCAGCGGATCGCGGAGGGCCTCGACGTCGACGCGCTCGAGGCCATGATGAAGACCCTTACCGAGACGATGCCGACGAATTCCGAGCAGGTCTCCGACGCCCTCGCCGGTGTCGAGGCCACCTCCCGGATGATTGTCCGCAACGACGAGCGGATCACCTCGCTGCTCCGGTCGGCGAAGTCGCTGAGTTCGATCGTCGGTGAGCAGAGCGAGGATGTCGCCCGGCTGGCGGGCAACAGTACAGCGGTCGTGTCGATCCTCGCGGCCCGGAAGGAAGCGCTCGTACTGCTCGTCGACGACCTGCGGCAGTTGCTCACCACGGCGGAGAGTTTCCTCGCCGACAACTCGGCCGACATCGACGCCCTGCTCGTGAATCTCGAATCGGTGACGGGAACGCTCGAGGACAATGCCGCCAACATCGACCAGGTGCTCGCGAAGTTCCCGGCGGCCCTGCGGGCAGCGGCCGACGCATCCGGTAACGGCAACTGGGTCGATGTGCACGCACCGGCCGGCCCGCTTCCCGACAACTTCCTGTGCTCCGTCGGAGTGATGGAGGGGTGCAATTGAGTACCACCGCGAAGACCTGGACCATCCGTGGATTCGTGATCGTCGTCGTGCTCGCGCTCTGCGCGGCGGGGCTCTGGTACGTGGTGGGCCCGGACCGCACTCGCACGATCGTGGCGCAGTTCGCGTCGGTCAACGGCATCTATCCCGGCAGCAGCGTCGCGGTGCTCGGTATGCCGGTGGGCACGGTCGAGGAGGTGAAATCCGCCGGTCGCGTCGTCGAGGTACGCATGAGCATTCCTCGCGACATCGTCCTGCCGGCGGAAGTGTCGGCCTTCGTGATGAATCCGTCCGTCATCAGCGACCGTTTCGTCGAGCTCGGGCCGGCCTACCGGGAGGGACCGACCTTCGAGGACGGTCACGTCATCCCCGTCGAACGTAGTCACGCCCCGATCAACTGGGACGAGCTGCTCGAGAACGTCGATGTGCTGGCCACCGCACTCGGTCCGGAGGGCGGGGAGATCGGCCGCACGCTGGAGGTCGCCGCCGACGCGACCGACGGGATGGGCGAGGAGATGAATCGTGCCATCACAGCGCTGAGCCAGGCCACCGCGGTGGTGGGCGTGAAGTCCGAGGACATCGGGCAGGTCGTCGACGATCTCGCCGTCGCCCTGGCAGCGATCGAGTCCCGCGAAGGCGACCTGTCCGAACTCGTCCGGGGAATGGGGGAACTCGGGGAAGAACTGCAGCGGCAGAATCTCGACGTCGCCGGGCCGGTCGATCAGCTCGCGGCGATCCTCGACCGGCTCGACGTTCTGCTCGCCGACCGCGGAGGCGACATCGACCGGATCATGGCGAACGCCCGCACGCTGACCGACACCTTCGCCGCGCACGAGGTGGGCTTCGCCGAGATCTTCGATGTTCTGCCGCTCACCGCACAGAACATCGACAACGCGATCGGCGAGAACGGACGTGCCCGGATCCGTCTGAGCGTGTCGACACAGATCGGCCAGTTCCCCCGGGCGCGAGAACTGTGCGAACGCGAGCCGCTGCCGCTGTGTACGGGAGCGGGATTCACCAATCCGATCACGGTGCCCTTCGACCTGGCCGACCCGTTGCAGGATCTCGTCCCGGAATCGCTCGACCGGGCGCTGAATCAGGGAGGGACGCGGTGACTGCGCCCGCCCGTCTGCGTGCGGCCACTCTCCTGACCTGCCTCGCGGCACTGACGAGTGGGTGCGGCCTGAGCCTGCAGGAACTACCGCTCGGCCGCAGTGGCCCCGGCGACACCTACGAGGTGACGGCGGTCTTCGACAGTGCCGACCGGATCGATCCCGGCGCCGAGGTGCGGGCGGGCCAGGCCGTCGTCGGCCGGGTGCGTTCGCTGAGCACCGACGGCGGTCGCGCCTATGTCCGGCTGAGCATGTCGGCCGCCGTGCAGTTCCCCGAGAACGTCGGCGCATCGGTCCGGTTGCCGTCGGCGCTCGGCAGTCCGTTCGTCCGGATCGACCTGCCCGAGGATCCCTCGCCGGGACTGTTGACGGATGGCGACAGTATCGAGCGGACGGAAGTCGGCCCCGACGTCGAGACCACCTTCGCGATGCTCGGGCAGATCGTCAACGGCAGTGGGCTCGACCAGATGCGCACCATCACCACCGAACTCGACGAAGCCTTCGGAGGGCGCGGCGAGAAGATCCGCGACATGCTCGTCCGCTTGGACACCACCATGGCGTTGGCCGACGAGAACAGCGAAAGCTTCGAACGGACGCTCGCCGCAGCCGATTCCGTCACCGAGAGGCTGGCACAGCAGCAGGAGGTGCTCGACCGCAGCATCGTCGACAGTGCCCGGATGGTGGAACTGCTCGCGGCGCAGCAGCAGGATCTCGCAACACTGGTCGCGAGCACGGCCACAGTGGTCGAGTCGGTCGACACCGTGATGGCCGAACAGCAGTCGGCCATCGGTGGCAGCATCGACGATCTCGCGCAGATCACCGCCGGCATCAGGGATTTCAACAACACCGTGGAAGCGGCTCTGGTGAACGTGAACAAGTTCGTGGACGGCTTCAACAGGTCGGTGCGCGGCGACTATCTGCTGTTCGACGGTGCGCTCGACATCCCCGGAGCCATCGATCTGCTCCTCACCGGCGGGATGCCGCTCGACGGCGGCCCTCCGGTCGAGTTGCCGCAGGCCGACGTCGCGGCCGGCCTCGCCGAACTCCTTCTCGGAGGTGTGCGATGAAGCGCGCCGTGCTCGTCCAGGTGATCGTCTTCGTCGCCCTCGGCATCGTCACCACCGTGGTCGGTGTCCGGTACGTGCTCGGGCCGCAGAGCCTCGGCGGCGCGACCCACCTGCACGCTCACCTCGAGGATGCACGGGGTATCGGATCCGGCACCTCGGTGACCTACCGCGGTGTCCAGGTGGGAGAGGTCGCTTCACTGTCGGTCGCCCCTGGCGGGCGGGGATCCGACGCCGTCCTCTCCATCGATCCGGGGGTGCAGATCCCTGCGGGGAGCACCGGGCGGGTCGTCACCGCGACGGCGATCGGCATCCTGAGCGTCGACATCGAACCCGACACCGACCAGGGGCCGTTCCTCGGCGACGGCGACGCGCTGCTCGTCCCGGCCGAGGACCAGGGGTTGCGCCTCGATCAGTTGCTCGTCGACATGACGGCGCTCGTGGAGAGCCTGGACGCGGAGTCGATCGTGACTCTCGGCGAGACGTGGGGAACGGCGCTGGACGGCACCGGACCGGAGCTGCAGGCACTGCTCGAGAATGCCGACGCGCTCTCGCGCATGGTGGCCGATCGTGCCCCGGCCATCGCGTCCCTGCTCGACGAGGGTCTCGGTCTCGTCGATGCGATGGCCGACAACGCGGGCACCTTCCCGGGATCGATGCGGGCGGTGAGAGACGTTTCCGACCAGCTGGTGGGCAGCAGGGATTCGCTCGTCTACCTGGTGGACCGGTCACCCGAGGCGCTCGCGCGGACCGAGGAACTGTTCGCCGCGACGCGCGACGACTTCGGCGTCCTGCTGACGAATCTCGTCACGGTCGGGGAGGTGATCGGGCCTCGCGCCCCGTCGCTGAGTGCCGGACTCGACGCGCTGCCCGCGGCGATGAAGGACCTGACCAGCGTCGTCGAAGGGGATCGCGGCAACTTCGCACTCGTCGCCACGCAGGGGCCGGTCTGCTACTACGACACACAGCGCCGCATGATCGGCGACGAGAGTCCTCGCGAGGCGAATCTGTCGCTCTACTGCCCACCCGGTGAGGACGTCGGTCAGCGCGGCGCGTACACGGCGCCGAGACCGGACGCGACGGGACTGACGAACTACACCACTCCGGGCAAGGTCACCGGTCCGGACATGGCCGACGATCCCCTGCTCATCCCGACCGGAGTGGAAGCGTTGAACTACTGGCAGAAGCTGTTGGAAGGACTGGGCGGATGACACCCACCGATGTGCCGACCGAGAAGGATGCCGAGGAGACCGACGCCGGTTCGGCAGGCTCTCCACCGGAGGTCCCCCGGGATGCGCCGGCTCGTGGGGGCGCGGCCGGGTGGATCACCCTCGCGGTGATCGCGATACTGCTCGCCGCCACCGCGTTCTTCGGCTTCCGGTGGTGGCAGGCCGAGCAGGACGCCGCGCTGCGGGAGGAGGCCGTCGCCGAGGCGCGTGAATACGCCGTCGTCCTCGGGACATACGACTATCGTTCCTTCGACGACAATCTCGCCGCGGTGACCGCGAACTCCACCGAGGAGTTCGCCGCCAGATACGACAGTGTGGCCGGCGACCTGCGCGGACTCGTCGAAAACGGTGAGGGTACGTCGACGGCGCGAGCGGATCATGCCGGGCTCGAGAGTTTCGACGGCGAGGTCGCCACGGTGCTGGTCTTCCTCGACCAGGACGTGAAGAACGTCGTGGTACCGGAAGGGCGTACCGACGCCACCCGCTTTCTCATCACCCTGAAGCGGATCGACGGCCGCTGGTTGCTCGACGGAGCCGACGCGCGCTGATCCTCGAAGATCGGCGTTGCACATCTCGAGAATAAGACTATCTTTCTCGGAAAGTCTTATTGTCGCGAGAGGTTCTTCGAATGACGTTGCGGTTCATCTTCCACTACCCGGAGATCAACGGGCCCGAGGGTGACGTGCTCGATCCCGGGCCCGTCCGGGATGTGGCCGTCGCCGCCGAGAAAGCGGGATTCGACGCGTTCGCGTTCAGCGAGCATCCTGCGCCCGGTGCCCGATGGCTCTCGGCCGGAGGGCACCAGACCCTCGACCCGTTCGT
Source organism: Rhodococcus sp. DMU2021 (assembly GCF_019641445.1). Lineage (NCBI taxonomy): Bacteria > Bacillati > Actinomycetota > Actinomycetes > Mycobacteriales > Nocardiaceae > Rhodococcus > Rhodococcus sp. DMU2021. The sequence continues at coordinate 34,008 of NZ_JAIFKB010000017.1, read as the reverse complement.
CGCACTCGGATATGTCGCCGGGGCGACCGAGCGGCTGCGTCTGCTGACCTACCTGGCGGTCGCGCCCTACCGGAATCCGATGCTCCTCGCCAAGGCTGCGGCCAGCCTGGACAAGCTCTCGGGTGGGCGCTTCACGCTCGGTCTCGGAGTGGGTTACCAGAAGAGTGAGTTCCACGCGCTCGGCGTCGATTTCGACGAACGCAACGCCCTCTTCGACGAAGCGCTCGACGTGCTTCCGCTCCATTGGCGCGGTGAGCCCTTCGATTACCGGGGCCGCCACTTCAGTGCCCGCGACATCATCGCCCGGCCTCGGCCGGTGCAGGATCCGATACCCATCTGGATCGGCGGGAATTCGAAGCTCACGCGGCGGCGGGTCGCACAGCGTGCGCAGGGATGGATGCCGATGTCGGGAGGCGGGCAACTCAGTGCCACCGCTCGTACCCGCACGCTCGGCCCCCTCGAAGAACTGGGGGAGCAGATCGCCGACGTCCGATCCGGCGCACTCGCTGCGGGCCGCACGGACCGGATCGACGTCGTGTATTCCTACGGCACCGAACTCATGTCGTCGACCGCAGGACCCGACCGGCACCGCGAGGTGTTCGCCGAGCTGGAGAAGGCCGGGGTCGACTGGGTGTCCGTCTCGTGCCGTATCGAGGGCCTGTCGGCCACAGTCGATTTCCTCGAGTCGTTCGGCTCGACCTATCTGTCGTGAAGGAGCCCGCAATGGGGTGGTTCGAGGAACGCGCAGGGCTCGCCGGGGCGGTTGCGGTGATCACGGGTGGCGCGGGTGGGCTCGGGGAGTCGATCGTCCGGGACCTCGCGGCCAACGGCGTGCGCCCGGCCGTTCTGGATATCGACGCGGATGCCGCCGAAGCGCTCCGCTCCGATCTCGTCGCCGCGGGAACCGAGTGTCTCGTGCACTGCGGCGACGTCCGCGATCCTGCCGTCCTGGCCGGCCTGTTCGATGCGGTGGACGAACGGTGGGGACGCGTCGACATCCTGGTGAACATCGTCGGCGGCACCTTCCGGTCGCCCTTCGTCGACACCTCGCCGAAGGGCTGGGATGCCCTCGTGCGTACCAACCTGTCCCACGTGCTGCAGGCGTGCTCGCTCGCAGTTCCCCGGATGCGGGAGGGCGGACGCGGCGGGAGCATCGTGAACATCACGACGATCGAGGCGCACCGGGCCGCACCCGGCTATGCGGTCTACTCCGCGGCGAAGGCGGCCGTCGAGCAGTTCGCCCGGACTCTCTCCGTGGAGGTGGCACCGTACGGGATCCGGGTGAACAACGTCGCTCCCGATTTCGTGCCCACTCCCGGACTGGAGAAACTCGCAGTCGGGGAGCATGCTCTGGCCGACGCCACCAGTGCCGGGATCGCGATTCCGATGGGACGTGTGGGGCACGTCCACGATGTCTCGAACTGCGTGGTGTTCCTCGCATCCGGGTTGTCGTCGTTCGTCACCGGGACGACCCTCCACCCCGACGGCGGCGTCCTCGCGTCGTCGGGGTGGTTCAACTGGCCGGGCACCGGCTGGGCGAACTACGCCCCGGCGAGCGTCCTCGAAGGGATGTCGTCGGTACCTGCCGGCTGAGGGCGCGGAACGGTGAAGGTCGCAGCCACACATGCGATCGCGACGACGAAGCACGCCAGGGTGTACCACAGGTTGCCGATGGGGTCGCCGTTCTCGGTGACCCCATCGACCGCGGCGAAGTAGTCGGGCAGCGCACCGATCCACAGCACGGCCATCACGACGAGATAGACGAGGGCGTACCAGCGGACGAGGTCGTTGGAATAGGGACGCTCGGAGCCGTTGTTGCGCAAGCGCACCCATTGGCGTGAGAGCACATAGATCGCCACGATCGACAGGATCACGAGTTCGGCCGCGTAGATCGTTGCCCGAACCGTCGTGCTGCCCATGCCGATGACGGTCGCCGGCGCAGGGAGGATCACCACACCCACGGACGCGAGTAGTCCGACGGTGATCGTGCGCCAGGTCAGTTCGAGCCCGCCGAAGGTGCGACCGGCGTCGATGTGCCGGCCGACGAAGAACTGCGCGCAGAATGCGAGCGACATCGGCCACAGGGCAGCGAAGACCACGACGCTCGGGAGCGGAACGGAGTCGAAGAAGGGCTGGTTGATCGGGTTGTCGAGCGACCACTCCCACCACCGCAGCTGCGGTCCGAGGTGATCGAAGATCTCGTAGAAGGCGTGGTGGACGAAGCCCACGCAGACGGCGCCGACGACGGTGCCGTACTGCCGGAACACCCCGAGCATCCGAACGATGTCGAACGCGATCGTCGCCATCATCGGGTAGATCGCGATGATGTACAGCGGCAGGCGTCCCCACATGAACTCGACGGTGAACACGTTGTGCGCGAACATCGTGTCGAGGTAGTCCTCCACGCCGAAGGCGTCGGGGAAGTACAGCAGCGGTTCGATGATGAACAGGAACGCGAGGGTGCCGAGCCAGACGACGAGGTTCGTGGCGTCACCGGTGCGCCGCAACCGGACGATCGCGTACACGAGCATCAGCACCGCCCCGAGCACGATGGTCAGCTCGAGGACGGGCAGCGTCCAGTTCTCCAGCGCGAACGGACTGCGCAGTTCGAAGATCCCCCCGGCTTCGTCGCACGAGAATCCGAGGCGGGTCGAGAGGTCCTCGAAGGTGGGCGAGCACAGGTCCGACATCAGTTGTTCCTCCCGCCCACGGTTTCCGCCGTGTACCAGTGCGAGACGTCGTAGCCTTCGTCGAATCGACGGAACCACACGTCGGCGAGGGCCGGCAGCTTCTCGTGGTCGGGATTGTGCTTGGGCATCTGGCTGCGGATGATGCCCACCAGCGCGACGAGCTGTTCGCCGAGCGGCAGGACGTCGAAGGCGCGCGGCATCGGGCCGTGATCCTGGTACTGGAGGAACGGCAACCGGCGCCGCAGGTTCTGCTTACGGCGGTGCGACGCGAACATCGACATCGTGTCGATCTTCCGTTCCTCCAGCGGCACATGCTTGTTGAAGCCCTCGCACGCGATGGCGATGACGTCGAGCACGTGCTTGAACACCGAGGGGGCCTGCCGCATGCGGTACAGATCGCTGCCGACCACCGCGTCGAAGATGATGAGCGCCGAACTGCGGTGTTCGACCTCCTCGACGAAATGCCAGATGAACAACGAGGCGACCCGGTCGTCGCCGGGGCGGAAGAGCGCCGCGTCGTTGTCGAGCATGAGCTTGAAGACGGGAGTGAAGGTCGCCTCGAGATCGGCGGTGTACGCGAGGCGGTATTCGGGGGAAGTCTCGGCGGTGAGCTTGTCGAAGGCGCCGATGACGTCGTCGAGCGTCTCCTGCAACTCCGGATAGCTCTTGATCAGTCCCTTCACGTGCTGCCGGTGGGCGGTGGAGTGCTGCCCCTCCTGGTACATGAAGGCGTTGGCCTCTTCGAGGACCTCGGGATCGGTGATGCGCGGGGTGATCTCGCGGATCATGTTGACGATCATCTTCTCGAAGCCGATCGCGAGGAACGAGACGGCGTTGGCCATGCTCGAGAAGGCCGGGTTCTCCTCGTTCCACAGGAACGGCACGTCGTAATCCGCGAATGCGAAACGCATCTTGCGGACCTGCAGGTTCGTCATGGGGCGGTACCTCGTCTCTTCGACGCCGGGCTGGCTGTGGACCTGTTTCGGGACACCGTCGGGAGGACCTCTAACGAGCCGGGAGGCCCCGATCGGAGTGAACATACACGAAATGCGTCATGTGTATGATAGGTGTCCCATTCGCTCGCGGGAGCCCGTTTCGCACCACATCCACCGAGGTCGGCTGTGTTACCGTCGGGCCTTCTCCAGGCGACGGCTCGAGGAAGCGCGAAGTGGCACGTAGACGTGGGTGGGGTGGGAGTCCTCCCGCCGACGACGAAGAGGCGTCGCAGCGGATCGTTGCCGCCGCCGTCGACCTGATCGACCGGACCGGCGCGGAGATCAACATCGCCGATGTGGCCCAGTCCCTCGGGGTGATCCGCCAGACGGTCTACCGCTACTTCCCCAGCGCGGACGCCCTCATGCGTGCGGCCGCCATCGCCTCGGTCGAAGGATTCCTGGAACGACTCACCCGGCAGGTCGCGGGACTCGACGATCCGGTCGAGGCCATGACCGAAGGTGTGGTCTACACGCTCGCGGAGGTGCGTCGCACCCCGCATCTCGGCATCCTGCTGTCGAGCACCTATTCGAACCCGCATCCCGAAGCGATCGCCTCGGAGGAGGCGTGGATGTTCGGCATGGCGATGATCAAGCGGTTCGACGTCGACTGGGAGGAACACGGCTACGACGACGACTCCCTCGCGGAGCTGGTCGAGTACGTGCTGCGCACGATGCAGTCGTTCTTCGTCTCGCCGGGAACCCCGCCACGCTCCGACGACGATCTGCGCCGCTACCTGCGACGATGGATGGGTACGGCGATGCTCGCCCAGCGGGAGTGGGATTCCGGCAATCCCGCGAAGCGCGACTGCTCTCCCGTAGAGTCCGGCTCGTGACGAACGAGCAGCAGATCAGGCGTGCCGATCGTACGCGCGACGGCGATCCCCAGAACGTTCCCCGCCCGCTGGAGGGTGAAGCCGACCGCACGGTGGTGGAGACGACCTGGGGCGAGGTGCAGCCGATGCAGGTGGTGGCGGGCGTGGCGACCGTCGGTGAACTCGAGGTGATCGAACTGCTCGACCGGGGCGCTGCGCTGGTGGACACGCGGGTGCCCGATTCCCGGAGCGGGGTGAGCCTCCCCGGTGCCGTGAACATCCCGCACGAGGATATCGTCGCGAGAAAGGACGAGCTCGATACCGCCCGGACGACGATCGTCTTCTGCAACGGTCCCCAGTGCCCTCAGTCGCCCGACGCGATCCGGAAGCTGATCGACGCGGGATATCCCGCGTCCGCGCTCGCCTACTACCGCGGAGGCCTGCACGATTGGGCGACTCTGGGATACCCCCTCGCTTCGGTCTGACCGGCAGCACGAAAAGGCTTGCATTCTCACTGTGACGTAGCTAACATCGAAGGTGCGAATCGAGCTTATGAGACGTCCGCGGACGACAGAGAGAAGCTCGTGAAGCAGAGATCCGGCCCGGAGAACGCGTAAAGCGAATCACCGGGCCGAACCCCTGTTCAGGGGAGGTTTCGCGGCCGATCGCCGCGACTGCAGCAGGGGTTGCACAGGGCGTCTGGGAGGCGGTCGCGCCCCACTTGCACGCCGCGGGGTTCGCACCTTCGCCCCGGATCAGCGCGGCTACTCGCCCGGCGCCCCACCACCCCGCCGCCGTGACTACGGCCTCGACCTGCTCGTCGGCGACGTCGCGGCGCTCATCGAGTCGGTACCCGGTGGTCGCGCGCACGTTGTCGGCCACGACTGGGGAGCTGCCGTCGCGGGGGTGCTCGCGGCGCATCGTCCCGATCTCGTCCGCACCGTGACGGCGGTGTCCGTTCCGCATCCGACGGCGTTCATGCGCTCGTTCTTCACCAGCGGGCGATCGGATCCGCCGGGGTCGACGCGACGGCCCACTACGTCAGTGGGCCGTACCGACGGGAAACGCTCGTCGGTACGAGCCACTGGATTCCCGACGAGGAGCCGGAGAAGCTCGCGCGGCTGGTCCTCGAACACATCGCCGCGCACGGTTGATCACTCAGGCGCGCAACCGTTCCTGCCGCAGCAGATCGACCTCGGGCAGATCCAGCGGCGGCAGCGAGTCGACTCCCAGAGCGCGCATCAGGAGATGATCGGCGAGCTCGGGATTGCGGGCGAGCACGGGACCGTGCAGATAGGTGCCGATCACCGAACCCTGCACGGCACCTTCGAGTCCGTCGCCCACGCCGTTGCCGACACCGCGGTCGACGCGGCCGAGTCCGGTGGCATCGGACCCGAGAGTCGTTCCACCGCGGTGGTTCTCGAATCCCGTCAGCGGCTGGGTGAGGCCGGAGAGGGTGGGGCGGATGACAATCTCGCCGATCGCGCGGGTCTGCTGCGGCGAGGTGGTCGCGTCGAGGATGCCGACACCGTCGACGCGTTCGCCCGAGGACGTCTCGTACCAGTGGCCGAGCACCTGGATCGCGGCACAGATGGCCAGCACGGGCGCTCCGCGCTCGGCGGCGCGCTGCAGACCCGGATAACGCTGCAGGTGCCGCGTGGCCAGTCGCTGCGCGGCGTCCTCGGCACCACCGAGGGTGTAGAGATCGAGGGACTCGGGGACGGGATCGTTCAGTCCGATCTCGACGATCTCGGCGTCGTGACCGCGCATCCGCAGGCGCTGGCGCAGCACCAGGGCGTTGCCTCCGTCGCCGTAGGTGCCCATCACGTCGGGCAGGACGAGTCCGATGCGGACGGTCGACTCAGACATGGGCAGCTCTCCTGGCGATGGCGGTGTTGAGATCGCGGAACGCGGTGTAGTTGGCGAGCACCTCCACGCGGCCGGGAGGGCACGAGGCGATGGCCTTCAGCGGATCCGGCACCAGCGTGTGCTCGACACCCGCGTAGGTCAGGCGGACGGCGAGATCGGTGCCGCGTTCTCCGGCTGCCACCACCTGCACGCCTTCGAAGTGTTCGAAGCGGACGTCCCACAGCCACGACAGGTCCTCACCGTCGGGCACCTGACCGTTGACGGCGATCACCAGGCCGTCGACGGTCGGGTCGATCATCGACAGGGCCTCCTGCCAGCCGGCGGGGTTCTTCGCGAGCAGCATGTGCACCGAATGCGGTCCGACCTGCACCGTCTTGTAGCGACCGGCGACCTCTTCGACGACCGAGGCGGCAGCGACGGCCTTCGCCGGATCGGCACCGAGGGCGACGGCGGCCGCGACCGCCTGGGCGGCGTTGCCCCGGTTGGCGCGACCGGGGAGGGTCAGCTTCAGCGGGAGGACGAGGCCGTCCGGTCCGTACAGGTTCTCGTCGTCGACCCACCAGTCCGGTGTCGGCCGGGCGAAGTCGGAGCCGGTGCTGTACCAGTGGTCGCCTTCGCGGGCGATCGGCTCGCCCGTGCGCGGGCAGCTCACCGAGTCGTTGGCCCAGCCGGCGCCGGCGGCGACCCACACGACGTTCGGGTTGTCGTAGGCGGCGGACGTGACGAGCACGTCGTCGCAGTTCGCGACGATCACGGCGTCGGGATGCCGCTTCAGGCCCTCACGCAGCTTCCGCTCGATCATGTTGATCTCGCCGACCCGGTCGAGCTGGTCGCGGGTGAGGTTGAGCAGCACGATCGCGCGGGGCTCGAGGGCGTCGGCGACGTGCGGGGTGTGGAGTTCGTCGACCTCGATCGCGGCGAGCGGCGCCCGGAGATCGGTGGCGAGCGCGGCGACGATCCCGGCGTCCATGTTCGCGCCGTCCGCCTGGGTGACGACCGAATCGATCGTCTCGAGCGCGGCGGCCGTCATACGGGTCGTTGTGGACTTGCCGTTCGTCCCGGTGACGAGCACGGTCTGCCGGCCGTGGCCGAGCTGCTTCATCAGTGCCGGGTCGATCTTCAGGGCGACGAGCCCTCCGATCATCGAGCCCTTACCGCGTCCGGCCTTCTGGGACGCCCACGCGGCGGCTCGGGCTGCGCGCAATGCGAGCCGTCCACGTGCGGTGATTCCTGTGCTGGTTCCCACGTCGGCGAGTGTTCCACAGGCGCGGGAGCGTTGTGTCGCCGGAGGAGCGTCCTGCTCGTCACACTGCGGTGTCCGCCCTGGGCGGCGAGGGCTCCGACGATGACGATCACACCGCCGATCAGGGAGGACGGTGCCGGTCGCTCGCCGAGCGTGATCCACGCGACGGTGAACCCGACGACCGGCACCATGAGGGAGAGCGGCGCGACGGCCCCGGCGGGATAGCGCGACAGCAGCGAGGCGTAGATGCCGGTGCCGGCGATCGTGCCCGCCAGGACGACGTAGATGAGTCCGGCCAGCGCCAGGCCCCCGTCCAGGGTGGTGACGACGGTATCGAGGGTCGACCACGCCTGCGGGCCCTCGACGAACCAGGAGATTCCGAAGAAGGGGAGCACGGGCACGACGCACATCCACAGCATCAGGCGCATGGGGTCGGCAGCGCCCGCCTTGCGGGTCGCGATGTTGCCGACCGCCCACGACAGACCGGCGAGCACGGCGAGGGTCATGGGGATCAGGCTCGCGTCCGCGGCGCCCTGCCCTACGGCGACGATCACCATGCCGGACACGGCGACGACGAGACCGGCGAGGCGGACGCCGTCGAGCCGTTCGCGCAGGAACAATACGGCGAGCAGGACCGTGAAGGGCGCGGACGACTGCAGTACGAGCGACGCGAGGCCCGTGGGTAGACCGGCCTCCATCGCCCAGAACAGGAAGGCGAACTGGGCGAAGCCGAACCCGGCGCCGTAGAGCAGGAGCCAGCGCAGGGGAACGGCGGGTCGCGGGATGAACAGCAGGACCGGGACGGCGATGATCGCGAAGCGCAGTCCGGCGAAGAAGAACGGCGGGAAGTGGTCGAGGCCCAGTCTGATCGCGAGGAAGTTGCATCCCCAGAGCACCACGACGGTGAACGCGAGCAGACGGTCCCGGAACGGCATGCCGTCAATTCTTTGCGCAGGAAACAATCAGTACAAGCGAATGTTTCTGAAAAAAGTGTGTAGTTTTACTACATGGACGTCGTGCGATTGCGGATACTGCGCGAACTCGCCGACCGCGGAACCGTGGCTGCGACAGCCGCAGCGTTGTCGATGACACCGTCAGCCGTCTCGCAGCAGCTCAAGGTGCTCGCCCGGGAGGCGGGAGTGCCTCTACTCGAACCCGACGGCCGACGCCTGCGGTTCACCGACGCGGGTCGTGCGCTCGTGGTGCGCGCCGACGAGGTGCTCGACGCCCTCGACCGGGCCGCCGACGAGATGACCGCCTATGCGCGGTCGCCCCGCGGACGGGTGCGCGTGGCGTCGTTCCCCTCCGGGGCGGCACTCCTGCTGCCGGCCGTGCTCGAGGCGGCCGGGGCGATCGGCGTCGAGTTGGACGTGAGTGACGAGGACGTCCCGGCCTCGGCCGCGCCCGCACTGCTCGCCGACTACGACGTGGTGCTCACCCACCGCGACGAGCGTTCGGCTCCGCTGTCCGGGCCGCGTGTCCACGTCGAGACGCTCATGCGCGAACCGATCGATGTCGTCCTCCCTCCCGGGCACCGGCTCGCGGCGCAGGACCGCGTGCAGGTCGACGAACTGGTGGGGGAGCGCTGGATCAGCGTGCGGGGTGGATTCCCCGTCGACGACGTGTTGCTCTCCGTCGCGGCGGTGACGGGCATCCGTGCTCGGGTTGTGCACCGCATCAACGACTTCCGTGTCATCGAGGAACTCGTCGCGGCGGGGCACGGGGTGGCCCTGCTGCCGCGGTACTCGGTTCTGCATCCCGCCTTGGTGCGCCTGCCGCTGGCCGGTGTACGTGCGGCGCGGATCTACGAGCTCGTCACCCGCCCGGGAGCGGCGCGACGGCCAGCCGTGGGTGCCGTGCTCGACAGCTTCCGGACCGCAGCGGCACGGAAGCTGTCGATGTGAACGAACGGGTGGTCGCGCGGGATCAGGCGAGTGCCTTGGCCTTCAGTGCGTCGAACTCGGCCTGGTCGATGACACCCTCGTCGAGCAGCTTCTTCGCGTCGGCTATGTGTTCGGCGGGCGACTTGCCGGCGACCGAGCGGATGTAGTCGTCCTGCACGGCCTTGTACTGCGCGGCCTCCTTCGCGGAGCGCTCTGCCATTCCGGTGCCGTGGACGATCAGATAGATCAGGCCCGTGAGCCACGGGAAGACGAACAGGAAGACGATCCAGATCGCCTTGACCCAGCCGGACTGTTCGCGGTTGCGGAACAGATCCCCGATGATCATCCACAGCATGATGAGGTACGCGATGAATGCGAAGCAGACGATGATGTACCAGATGATGTCCATGAACTCCATACGCACACTCCGGGTTCGAGCAGAACGACTCTGCGGGACGAAAATTGCGGAATTCGACGGATATCACCCGTGAACGGGTTCGTTCTCGTCGAACATTCGGAACTGTATCTTTCCGGAGAGTGCGGTAATTGCCCGAAACGGTATTTGCGAGATGAATTGTCGGGGTGAAAATCCCCGAAAACGACGAATGCGGTGGACCCTCATGGGTCCACCGCATTCGGTTCGGAGACGGATCAGCGGTGCGAGCGGTTCACCGCGGAGACCATCGCGCGCAGCGACGCCGTGGTGATCGACGGGGCGATGCCCACGCCCCACACCAGGACGGTCGTGCCGTCGGGACGCGTGACGTCGGCCTCGACGTAAGCCGCGGCGTTGGCGTCGTCGCCGGCGGACATGGCGTGCTCGGCGTAACCGCGAACGGCCACCTGGTAACCCAGCGACTCGAGGGCGTCCACGAAGGCCGCCAGCGGGCCGTTGCCGCTGCCGGAGATCTCCTTCTCCACGCCGTCGACCTTCAGCACGGCGGCGATGCTGTCCTCACCGTCGTCGGTCTCGGCCGCGGTGACCTTCTGCCGGATGCGCTCGAGCGGCGAGACCGGGGCCAGGTACTCCTCGTGGAAGATGTCCCACATCTCCTTGGGGCTGACCTCGCCACCATCACCGTCGGTGACCTTCTGCACGGCCTGCGAGAACTCGATCTGCAGGCGACGCGGCAGGTTCAGGCCGTGGTCGTGCTTCATGATGTACGCGATGCCGCCCTTGCCGGACTGCGAGTTCACGCGGATCACGGCCTCGTAGGTGCGGCCGACGTCCTTCGGGTCGATCGGCAGGTAGGGCACGGCCCAGGTGTGGTCGTCGACGTCGACACCGGCGGCTTCGGCGTCGACCTTCATCGCGTCGATGCCCTTGTTGATCGCGTCCTGGTGGCTGCCGGAGAAGGCGGTGTAGACCAGGTCGCCACCGTAGGGGTGGCGCTCGTGGACGGGCAGCTGGTTGCAGTACTCGACCGTGCGGCGGATCTCGTCGATGTTCGAGAAGTCGATCTGCGGGTCGACGCCACGGCTGAACATATTCATGCCCAGGGTCACCAGGCAGACGTTGCCGGTGCGCTCACCGTTGCCGAAGAGGCAGCCCTCGATGCGGTCGGCACCGGCCTGGTAGCCCAGCTCGGCCGCGGCGACACCCGTGCCGCGGTCGTTGTGCGGGTGCAGCGACAGGATGATCGAGTCGCGCTTCGCCAGGTTGCGGTGCATCCACTCGATCGAGTCGGCGTAGACGTTGGGGGTGGCCATCTCGACGGTGGCAGGCAGGTTGATGATCACCGGGTTCTCGGGGGTCGCGCCCAAGGTCTCGACGACCGCGTCGCAGACATCCTTGGCGTACGACAGCTCGGTTCCGGTGTACGACTCGGGGGAGTACTCCCAGCGCCAGTTGGTGTCGGGGTGGTTCTTCGCCTCTTCGAGCACCAGCTCCGCGGCGTCGGTCGCGATCTTCTCGACGGTCTCCTTGTCGGCGCGGAACACCACGCGCCGCTGCAGGATCGACGTCGAGTTGTAGAAGTGCACGATCACGTTCTGCGCCCCGGCGCACGCCTCGAAGGTGCGCTTGATCAGTTCGGGGCGGGACTGCGTCAGCACCTGGATGGTGACATCGTCGGGAATCGCGCCGTCCTCGATGATCTCGCGGACGAAATCGAAATCGGTCTGGCTCGCGGACGGGAAACCGACCTCGATCTCCTTGTAGCCCATGCGTACGAGCAAATCGAACATGCGCCGCTTACGGGCGGGGCTCATCGGGTCGATCAGCGCCTGGTTGCCGTCGCGCAGGTCCACGGCGCACCACGCCGGGGCGCGATCGATGATCTTGTCGGGCCAGGTGCGGTCGGGCAGCGAGATCGACTCGACTTCCTCGGCGAACGGCCGGTACCGGTAGGTCGGCATCGACGAGTTCTTCTGCTTGTTCCACGACGGCTGGTCGGCCGGGGCCGGCTTGCTCGGCGGCGTGATGGTGCGCGAGCCGGAGGTGAAAGCGTCGGCGGGTGACATGACGTAACTCCAAAGAGAAAAGGGGACCTGTGGGCCCAGATCGAATATCGACCGGCGCGTCGAAACCCCGCGACGGGAAGCCGGTCTGGTCAGATCCCGCCGCGGCGGCCGAGGAGAAGCACGCGCTGCATGCCCAGCAGTGTATCGCGCCATACCCCACCTCGACCAAGTGGCACCTCCCACACGCATGCGTCCCGTGTGACCGGGCGGCGGTGATGTCGTGACCCGATCGATACGAACGTGCCTGACAGCGGTACCTGCACTGCTCGCACTCGGACTCATAGCGGTCTCCGCCCCCCGCGGCGCACGCCCAACCCTGCGACTCGGGAACTCCGGTGCAGTTCCTGGGCGGTGAGTTCGTCATGCTCTACGGCAACGAGGCGAACGGCACGATCGAGATGAGGACGTCCGCGAGACCCGAGGGGCCGTGGAGCGAGGCCCGCGTGCTGGTCCCCCACCGCGAGATCGGTGGTCTCTACGCTCCGTTCATCCACCCGGGGTCCACGGATACGGATCTCTACTTCACCGCCTCGCGGTGGGGCGACTACAACGTCATCCTGTTGCGCACGACACTTTCCTGAGACGCCCCGGGTCGATGGAAGCCGCGGTCGGTAAGCTGGGCCACTGGACTTGTTCCCGAGACCCGGAGGTTGGCCAGCGTGGCACTCGTCGTCCAGAAGTACGGAGGATCCTCGGTCGCGACGGCCGAGCGGATCCGGCGCGTCGCTGAAAGGATCGTCGAGACCAAGAAGGCGGGCAACGACGTCGTGGTCGTCGTCTCGGCTATGGGAGACACGACCGACGAACTCCTCGATCTCGCACAGCAGGTGTGCCCGGCCCCGCCGGCCCGCGAAATGGACATGCTCCTCACCTCCGGTGAGCGCATCTCCAACTCCCTCGTCGCGATGGCGATCCACTCGCTCGGCGCCGAGGCCCGGTCGTTCACCGGTTCCCAGGCGGGCGTGATCACCACGGGCAGTCACGGCAAGGCGAAGATCATCGACGTCACCCCCGGCCGTGTGCGCACCGCCCTCGACGAGGGCAGCATCGTGCTGGTCGCCGGCTTCCAGGGTGTGAGCCAGGACAGCAAGGACATCACGACTCTCGGTCGTGGCGGTTCGGACACGACCGCCGTCGCACTCGCCGCCGCGTTGAACGCGGACGTCTGCGAGATCTACACCGACGTCGACGGCGTGTTCTCCGCGGACCCGCGCATCGTCAAGGACGCGCAGCGCCTCGAGAAGGTCTCCTTCGAGGAGATGCTCGAGCTCGCCGCGTGCGGCGCGAAGGTTCTCATGCTGCGGTGCGTGGAGTACGCCCGCCGCTACAACGTGCCCGTGCACGTTCGTTCGTCGTACACCACCAAGCCCGGCACCATGGTGTCCGGATCGATGGAGGACATCCCTGTGGAAGAGGCCCTGATCACCGGCGTTGCGCACGATCGCAGCGAAGCGAAGATCACCGTCGTCGGTATCCCCGACACCCCCGGTTACGCCGCCAAGGTGTTCCGCGCCGTCGCCGACGCCGAGATCAACATCGACATGGTGCTGCAGAACATCTCGAAGGTCGAGACCGGCAAGACCGACATCACCTTCACCTGCCCGAAGAGTGACGGCCCGCGCGCGGTCGAGCTCCTCACCAAGCAGCAGGGCGACATCGGCTTCACCCAGGTCCTCTTCGACGACCACATCGGCAAGGTCTCCCTCGTCGGTGCCGGCATGAAGAGCCACCCCGGCGTCACGGCCAAGTTCTGCGAGGCTCTCGCCGACGCCGGCATCAACATCGACCTGATCTCGACGTCGGAGATCCGCATCTCCGTGCTCGTGGATGACAACGAACTCGACGATGCCGTGCGCGCTCTGCACGCGGCATTCGAGCTCGGCGGCGACGAAGAGGCCGTCGTGCACGCAGGAACGGGGCGGTAATCGTGACCACCAATCAGGCGAGCGAAGCGACGGGCAAGACCATTGCGGTCGTAGGCGCCACGGGGCAGGTCGGTATCGTCATGCGCACCCTGCTCGAGGAGCGCAACTTCCCGGCCGACACGGTTCGGTTCTTCGCGTCGGCCCGCTCGGCCGGCAAGAAGCTACCGTTCCGCGGTGAGGAGATCGTGGTCGAGGATGTCGCGGCGACCTCCGACGAGGATCTGAAGGGCATCGACATCGCGCTGTTCTCGGCCGGTGGCACCCTCTCCAAGGAACAGGCTCCGCGCTTCGCGGCCGCCGGTGCGATCGTCGTCGACAACTCGTCGGCATGGCGCAAGGACCCCGAGGTTCCGCTCGTCGTCAGCGAGGTCAACCCGGAGCAGGTGAAGAACCCACCGAAGGGCATCATCGCCAACCCGAACTGCACCACGATGGCCGCGATGCCGGTGCTCAAGGCACTGCACGACGAGGCCGGACTCCAGCGCCTGATCGTGTCGAGCTACCAGGCGGTCTCCGGTAGCGGCCTGGCGGGCGTCGAGGAACTCGTCGGCCAGGTGCGTGCCGTCGCCGACGAGGCCGACAAGCTCGTCCACGCGGGCGACGCCGTCGACTTCCCGGCCCCGAACAAGTACGTCGCGCCTATCGCGTTCAACGTCGTGCCGCTCGCCGGCTCGATCGTCGACGACGGAACGGGTGAGACCGACGAGGACCAGAAGCTGCGCAACGAGTCGCGCAAGATCCTCGGCCTGCCGGACCTGCTCGTGTCGGGCACGTGCGTGCGCGTTCCCGTCGTGACCGGCCACTCGCTGTCGATCAACGCCGAGTTCGAGCGGCCGCTGTCGGTCGAGCGTGCGCAGGAGCTGCTCGCGAACGCTCCGGGCGTCCGCCTCGTCGACGTGCCGACCCCGCTCGCCGCAGCGGGCGACGACGTCTCGCTCGTGGGCCGCATCCGTCAGGATCCGGGTGCTCCTGAGGGCCGCGGTCTCGCGCTTTTCGTCTCGGGCGACAATCTGCGCAAGGGTGCTGCTCTCAACACCATCCAGATCGCTGAGCTGCTCGTCTAGGCGACCTTCCGACCTTCCGACCTTCTCGACGGAGCGGGTGGACCTCTTCGGGTCCACCCGCTCCGTCGCGTTTCGGGCCTGATCCGGTATACCCGAGAAATATTTACAAGCAGTCTGGACTGTTTGTTGTTTTCCCGTTACGCTGCGATGCGTGATCCAGGACACTGCGCCGAACGGTGGTCGCACCCAGGCGCAACGCACAGCCGCGACGCGAGCCAAGCTGCTCGACGCCGCGGTCGACTCGCTCGTCGAGCATGGCTATTCGGGAACCAGCACGCAGGGCATCGCCAAACGTGCCGGAGTCTCGCGAGGCGCCCAGCTCCACCACTTCCCGACGAAGGAGAGCCTTGTCGTCGCGGCGGTCGGGCACCTCGTCGACAGGCGGCTGCAGGAGATCCTCGAGACACGACCCGACCCGGAGCACGGCTTCGAAACGCTCATGGATGCCTTCTCCGGCCCGCTCTTCGCCGCAGCGCTCGAACTGTGGGTCGCGGCGCGGACCGATCCGTCCCTGCACGAGGCGATGATCCCGCTCGAACGCAAGGTGTCGGACGCGCTCCGCACGGGTTGCCTGGAGATCATGGGCGACCGGGTCTCGCCCGACCACATCGACCTCAGCATCGAGATCGCCCGGGGCTTCGCCGTCTCGGCCCTGATGCGTACCCCCGAATCCGATCGAGAATTCCGGGAGCGCCTGCTCCCGGTCTGGAAGGCGCTGGTGATGAAATGAGTCTCGCACTGCTTCCCGATCACGTGCACACGCTCGTCGTCGGCGCGGGCTTCGGTGGCATCGGTATGGCCGCAACGCTGTTGCGCGAGAACCCCGACGCCGACGTCCTCGTCCTCGAGCGCGGTGACGACGTCGGCGGAACCTGGCGCGTGAACACCTATCCCGGTGCCGCATGCGATGTTCCGAGCGCGCTGTACTCGTTCTCCTTCGCGCCCGAACCCGACTGGTCGCGAGCGTACGGCACCCAGGAGGAGATCTACGCGTACCTCCGCCGTGTTGCACGTGAGCAGGGCGTGACCGACCGGACGATGTTCGGGTGCGAACTGCGCGCGGCGCAGTGGGACGCCGAGCGTGCCGTGTGGCGGATCTCCACCTCCCGTGGCGACCTGACGGCCGACGTGCTCGTCGCCGCGACCGGCGCCCTCTCCACACCCACCTATCCGAAGGTTTCCGGCCTGGAGTTGTTCCGCGGCAAGAAGTTCCATTCGGCCGAGTGGGATCACGACCACGACCTCACGGGTGAGCGTGTCGCCGTCATCGGTACCGGCGCGTCGGCCATCCAGTTCGTGCCGGCGATCGTCGACCGCGTCGAACATCTCACGCTGTTCCAGCGCACGGCCTCCTGGGTGATGCCCAAGCACGACCACGTCATCGCGCGGTCGGTCCGCACGCTCTACCGGCGCTTCTCCCTGGTCCAGAAGCTCATGCGCGGATTCGTGTACGGGCAGAGGGAGATCTACGTCGTCGGCATGACGAAGCCCTTCGCCCGCAAGTACCTCCTGCCGCTGTTCGAGGTCCGGGCACGCCAGGTGCTGCGCAAGAACGTGCGCGATCCTGAGCTGCGCAAGCGCCTGACCCCCGATTTCGCGATCACCTGCAAGCGGATCCTGTTGTCCAACGACTGGTTCCCGGCCATCACCCGCCCGAAGGTGGACGTGGTGTCCTCCGGGCTGGCAGCGGTCACCGAGAACGGTGTCGTCGACGACAAGGGCACCGAGTACCCGGTCGACACCATCATCTTCGGTACCGGTTTCACGCCGACGGAACCGCCGGTCGCGCACCATATCCGCGGTGGCGACGGCCGCACCCTCGCCGAGACCTGGGACGGCAGCCCCTCGGCCTATCTCGGCATCACCGTGCCCGGCTTCCCCAATCTGTTCCTCATGTACGGCCCCAACACCAATCTCGGCCACAGCTCGATCGTGTACATGCTCGAATCCCAGGCCAACTACATCTCCGACGCGCTGCGCACGATGGAGCGTCACGGCATCTCGGCCGTGGAGGTGCGCGACGACGCGGTGCGCCGCTACACCGCCGATCTCGACCCGGCGCTGAACAACACGGTCTGGAACCAGGGTGGCTGCAGCAGCTGGTACATCGACGAGAAGGGCCGCAATTCCGTGATGTGGCCGACCTTCACGTGGCAGTACCGGGCGCGGACCAAGCAGTTCGACCCGGAGAGCTACACGGAACACCGAGCGACGGCAGGAGCGGGCGCATGAAGCAGAGCGACGGCAGGAGCGGGCGCATGACCCATTACGACGTCCTCGTCATCGGATCCGGATTCGGCGGCAGCGTCGCAGCACTGCGCGCCACCGAGAAGGGATACAAGATAGGAGTTCTCGAGGCCGGACGGCGTTTCGAGGACGACGAGCTGCCCGAGACGAGTTGGCGGCTGCGCAAGTACCTGTGGGCGCCGCAGGTGGGATGCTACGGGGTACAGCGCATGCACCTGCTGCCCAACGTGCTCGTCATGGCGGGAGCCGGTGTGGGCGGCGGGTCGCTGAACTACGCCAACACCCTGTACAAGCCGCCGACGCCCTTCTTCCGCGACCCGCAGTGGGGTCACATCACCGATTGGGAAG
Source organism: Rhodococcus sp. DMU2021 (assembly GCF_019641445.1). Classification (NCBI taxonomy): domain Bacteria; kingdom Bacillati; phylum Actinomycetota; class Actinomycetes; order Mycobacteriales; family Nocardiaceae; genus Rhodococcus; species Rhodococcus sp. DMU2021. The sequence goes on along the minus strand of NZ_JAIFKB010000017.1, from coordinate 16,469 downwards.
CGGAACTGACGCCGTACTACGACCAGGCGGCACGGATGCTCGGCGTCCGCCCCAATCCCAGCATCACGCCCGCGGACGAGGTGATGCGCCAGGTCGCCGACGAGATGGGTGTCGGCCACACCTACACGACCACCCCGGTCGGTGTGTTCTTCGACGAGCCCGGCAGGACGGTGCCCGACCCGTTCTTCGGTGGAGCCGGCCCCGACCGCACCGGCTGCACGGAGTGCGGCAGCTGCATGACGGGTTGCCGTGTGGGAGCGAAGAACACGCTCGTCAAGAACTACCTCTACCTCGCGGAGAAGGCCGGCGCGCACATCCACGCCCTCACGACGGTGACCCGTGTGGTGCCCCGTACCGGTGGTGGGTATGAGGTCCACACCCGCAGCACGAACGGCATCAGGAAGCGCCGCAAGGTCTTCACCGCCGACCAGGTGGTGATCGCGGCCGGTACCTACGGTACGGCGCGCCTGCTGCTCGCGAGCCGCGAGACCGGCGACCTGCCGAACCTGTCTCCGGCCCTCGGCACCGTGGTGCGCACCAACTCCGAGGCGGTGCTCGCCGCGACCGCGCAGGATCGCGTCGTCGACTACACGAAGGGCGTGGCCATCACGTCGTCCTTCCACCCGGACGACCACACCCACATCGAACCGGTGCGGTACGGCAAGGGCAGCAACCTGATCGGTCTGCTCCAGGCGCTGCTCGTCGACGGTGGCACGCGGATGCCGCGACTGCTGAAGTTCTTCGGTGTCGCCGCGAAGAATCCCGCCGCCTTCCTCCGCTCGCTGTCGGTCCGGAACTGGTCCGAGCGCACGGTCATCGCTCTCGTGATGCAGACCGACGACAACTCTCTCGAGCTCGCGACCCGGCGCACGCCGATCGGCCGGGGCCTGACCAGCAAGCAGGGGCCGGGCACTCCGCCGCCCGAGTGGATTCCGGTGGGCCACGAAGCGGTCCGCCGCGTCGCCGACAAGATCGACGGCGACGCCGGTGGTTCGATCGCCGACCTGTTCGACATCCCGATGACCGCGCACTTCCTCGGCGGGTGCGCGATCGGCGATTCGCCGCGTACCGGCACCGTCGACCCGTACCTGCGTGTCTACGGGCACAAGGGTCTGCACGTCGTCGACGGCTCCGCGGTGAGCGCCAACCTCGGCGTGAACCCGTCCCTCACGATCACCGCGCAGGCCGAACGTGCGCTGGCGCTGTGGCCGAACAAGGGGGAGAAGGACAACCGGCCTCCGCTCGGGTCGGCCTACGAACCCGTGCAGCCCGTGCAGCCCGTGCGTCCGGTCGTGCCCGTCGAGGCCCCGGCGGCGCTGCGACTGCCCATCACCCCCGTTCGGAAGGAGAGCGCCCGTGCTCTGGACAGTGCCTGAGAGCGAGGACGAACGCACCGACTATCCGGTCTCGCCGCCACCGCCATGGCCGGCCTCCGTGCGGGCCGCCCTGTGGTGGCATCGCAGCACCCCGGACGCCTCCCAGTACGGGCCGACCGGCGCGACCCTGCCCATCACCCTCGCGATGATGGTCGACTACCTCGACTCGCCGGTCGGGCCGTACCGCGAGGTGCTGGCCAGCCCGGTGCTGCGCCGCGACCTGATCCCGGCGATGGCGGTGCCGTTCATCGCCGTCGACTCCGAGCCGTCGGTGCACGGTGGTCGCGAACACTGGAAGCTGCCGAAGGTGCTCGCGAAGTTCGACGGCGACGTCCTCGGCGATTTCTCCGCGACCGGCGCCCGATGGAGCGTGGCCACCTCGGCCGCGCCGAAGGGCCCGGAACTGCCGATCGCAGGTGGACTGACCTTCGCCCAGCCGATCCCCGGCGGCGCCGTCGAACGCGCCACCGCCCGGCTGCGGGGGAAGTTCCGTTACGCGCGGGTGACCGTCGCGGCGGAGGGACCGACGCTGAGCCGCTGGCTTTGCCCCGGCACCCACCACGGCATCGTCATCACCTCCGGACGGATGTCCACGGGCGCGTCGCGAGTCGTGTCGCGTATGTAGGTCAGCCGGTCTCCGCCGTCGAGGAGATCGCCGATGCCGACGCACACGCGATGTTCGACGTGCAGATCTTCGGGGTGCTGAACGTGATGGGGCGGCGTTTCCGGTGTTCAGGAGCAACCGTCGCGGGCACATCGTCAACGTCTCGTCGATCCTGGTGCTCACGACCTTCCCGGGCTGGGGGCTCTACAGTGCGGGCAAGTTCGCGCTCGAGGCCCTGACGGAAGCGCTCGCCGCGGAGGTCGCCGATCTCGGTATCGGGGTGAATCTGATCGAACCGGGATACGTGCGGACCGATTTCCTGACGAAAGACTAGCTCGCACTTCCCGATTCGACACTCGGTGAGGATCCGGCCGTGCGGAGAGACGACCGAGGCGCGCCGGGCGCTGGCGGGCGCCGACCACACCGACCTCTGATCCGATCGGAGACCCGAAGTAGGCGTGACAGGCACCGCACCGATCCTTTTCTTGACTTATTCCAGAAAAGGGGCATACTTGGTGTCATGCAACAAGGACACGAGCATCACTTCGACCCCAAGGAGCAACTGCGCTCCGTGGGTCTGCGGGTGACCGCTCCCCGCGTTGCCGTACTGAGAACCGTTGCCGAGCATCCGCATTCCGATGCGGACGGAATTGCCGCCCACGTGCGCGACGAACTCGGCTCGGTGTCGACGCAGGCCGTGTACGACGTACTCAAGGCATGCATGGGGAACGGGTTGCTCCGCCGGATCGAACCGGCCGGATCACCCGCACGGTACGAGACCCGCATCGGCGACAACCACCACCACCTCGTGTGCCGCGCATGCGGCACGGTCGTCGACATCGATTGCGTGGTCGGGGCCGCGCCCTGCCTGACGCCGTCCGACGACCACGGCTTCGTCATCGACGAAGCAGAGGTCACCTTCTGGGGCCTGTGCCCCGATTGCCGCGCCGACTAGCGCCCACTCGCTTCACCGGTGGTCCGGCCCCTCCGCGGGCCGAACCACCGGCTTCGTGTCCCGAGACCCGGAACATCCGTATACGGAGGTCACCATGACGAATGCCCGTTACACCACGAACAACGTCGGTATCCCCGTCGCCAGCGACAACGAGTCGCTCACCGCGGGCACCCAGGGGCCGATCCTGCTCCACGACCACTACCTGGTCGAGAAGCTCGCGCACTTCAACCGCGAGCGGGTGCCCGAGCGCGTCGTGCACGCCAAGGGCGCCGGCGCGTTCGGTGAGCTCGTCGTCACCGAGGACGTCTCCGCCTACACGAAGGCCAAGCTGTTCCAGCCGGGCGTGAAAACCGAGATGCTGGCACGCTTCTCGACGGTCGCCGGTGAACAGGGCAGCCCCGACACCTGGCGCGACCCGCGCGGTTTCGCTTTGAAGTTCTACACCGAGGACGGGAACTACGACCTGGTCGGCAACAACACGCCGATCTTCTTCATAAAGGACCCGATCAAGTTCCCCGACTTCATCCACTCGCAGAAGCGCCTGCCCGGCTCCGGCCTGCGCGACCACACGATGCAGTGGGACTTCTGGACCCTGCGCCCCGAGACCGCACACCAGGTCACCTGGCTGATGGGCGACCGTGGCCTGCCGCGCACGTGGCGCCACATGGACGGCTTCGGTTCGCATACCTACCAATGGATCAACGCCGACGGTGAGCGCTTCTGGGTGAAATACCACTTCAAGACCGACCAGGGCATCGAGTTCCTCACCCAGGACGAGGCCGACCGCCTCGCCGGCTCGGATCCCGACTACCACCGCGCCGACCTCTACAAGGCGATCGAGCGTGGCGAGTTCCCGAGCTGGACGCTCCACGTGCAGATCATGCCGGTCGCGGAGGCGGAGAACTACCGGTTCAACCCGTTCGACCTGACCAAGGTGTGGTCGCAAAAGGACTACCCGTTGATCAAGGTCGGCACGATGACCCTGAACCGCAACCCGCGCAACTTCTTCGCAGAGATCGAGCAGGCCGCGTTCGCCCCGTCGAACGTCGTGCCGGGCATCGGTTTCTCGCCCGACAAGATGCTGCTCGGCCGCGTGTTCTCCTACGCCGACGCCCACCGCTACCGCATCGGCGTCAACCACGCACAGTTGCCGGTGAACTCCGCGAAGGCCGCCCGTGTCGACTCCTACAGCAAGGAGGGCAACATGGCCTTCACCTTCAACGATCCGCAGACCCCGGTCTACGCACCGAACAGCTTCGGTGGTCCGCATGCCGATCCCGAGCGGGCCGGCGACGAAGGTCTGTGGAACTTCGGAACCGAGGCCGTGCGCGCGGGCTACGTGCAGCACCCAGAGGACGACGACTTCGGTCAGGCGGGCACCCTCGTCCGCGACGTGATGGACGACGCGGAGCGCGAACGCCTCGTGAACAACATCGTCGGACACGTCCTCGGCGGTACCTCGGAGGCGCTCTACGAGCGGATCTTCGAGTACTGGCGCAACGTCGACGAGGAGCTCGGCAAGCGGGTCGAGGCGGGCGTGCGCGCCGGAGCCTGACCCGTCACCGGGGGAGGTGCGGCGGGATCAGAGCAGTCCCCACCAGTAGATCAGGGCTGCCAGCGCCAGCACGATCAGCGTGGTGTCCATGTCGCTCTCCCTCCATCCGACGACGACAACTCCATCTTCCTCGCAAACGAGGAATCCGGCACAGACGCCAGGGCCGTCCACCTCTCCGGTGGGCGGCCCTGCCGGCGTCTGCCGAGCATATCGGCTGTTCGAACACGCGTGTGACAGGTGTGTCGGCTGTGGTTGTTAGGTTGGAGATCCGGGGCCGGCGTCGTCACGCCGGGTCGGGTTCGCGCTCGTTCGTCGAAAGGTGTTGTCCGACATGGTGATGGGTCCTACCCATGCAGTATCCGGGGCGCTGGTGGGGCTCGTCGTCGCAGATCTGCTTCCTACCGACTGGGGTGCACCCGCGTCCACCGCGGAGACCTTCGCCTTCGCGGCGGTGTGTTCGGGGGCGGCCCTGCTTCCGGATCTCGACACGGCACAGTCGACGGTCGCGAGGTCGTTCGGGCCCGTGAGCCAGACCTTCGCCAGGGGCATCGACGCGGTCTCGCTCGGCTACTACTCGCTCACCAAGGGCAGCCGCGACCGGAAGCGGCGCGGCGGGCACCGCACCATGACGCACACCGCGCTGTTCGCGGCACTGCTCGGAGCCGGAGTCTCGGCACTCGTCGCGAGCTTCGGCAGGGAAGCGATCATCGGGGTCTTGTTCGTCACTCTCGGTCTCGCACTGCGCGGGTTGTTCGGGTCGTGGGCGAAGAAGCGCGGGTGGGTGGTCGTCACCCTGAGCGCGGCAGTGCTGTCCATCCTGTCGTGGACGTGGTTCCCGCAGGAGGTTGCGTCGACGGGCCTGGGGGTCGCGGTGGCCCTCGGATGCGCGACGCACTGTCTCGGCGACGCCATCACCAAGGAGGGAATCCCCTTCCTCGCTCCGTTCGTGCCCTGGCGCGGGTCGCGCTGGTGGGAGATCAAGTTGCCGTCGGCGTTGTCCATCCGTGCGGGTGGCCCGTTCGAGCTCGGCATCCTCGGTCCGGCCCTCACCGTGGCGGCGGTCGCGATGGCGGTCTGGTCGGTCGACGGCGCTCCCGAACACATCCTCGGCACGTTGGAGGCGTCGGGTCTGTCGTTCTGGAGCGAGGGTGCCGCACACCGGTAGCGGTACTGGAGAATAGAGAGAACTTGTTCTATTTTCGCGGAGTCCGCGCCCGCAGAACAGAACGGAACCCGCCCTCGTGAGCGCTCGAGCCTCTGGTCCCACCCTCAGCCGTCGCGGTCTTCTCGGAGCAGCGGCCGGAGCAGCCGTCCTTGCAGGCACGGGATGGACGCTCGCGGGTGCGGTACCGCTCGGCGACCCGGCAGCTACGATCCCGGCGCCGCCGGACTTCCCGGCCGACATCCCGCTCTCGCAGCAACAGTTCGTCAACTGGGCGAAGACCATCCGGTTCGACGCGGTGTGGACCGCGACCGCGCGCACCGCCGACGACGTCGTCCGCCTCGCGAACTGGGCGCACGCCCACGGCTTCCGCATCCGTCCCCGCGGATCGATGCACAGCTGGAGTCCGCTCACCCTCGAGGCCGGGCAGGACATCGAGAACGTCGTGCTGGTCGACACCATGTCGCAGCTGAACCAGGTCGTCGTCGACGCGGACGCCGCACCTCCGCGCGTGACGGCCGGAGGGGGCGCGAGCATCGAATCCATCCTCACCACGCTCGAAGCGAACGGACTGGGCTGGGCCAACTCGCCCGCCATCGGCGACATCTCCATCGCGGGGGCACTGTCGATCGGTGCCCACGGAGCCACCTACCCGGCGGCGGGGGAGACGGTGATCCCCGGCCAGTCGTTCGGCTCCCTGTCCAATCTCGTCCTGGCTCTGACCGCCGTGGTGTGGAACCCGTCGGCCGCTGCCTACGAACTCCGCGAGTTCCGCCGCGCCGAACCGGAGATCAGACCCCTGCTCGCCCACCTCGGACGCACCTTCGTCACTTCGGTGACGCTGCAGGCCGGAGCGAACTACCGGGTGCGCTGCCAGAGCTTCACCGACATCCCGTGGCGCGAACTGTTCGCCCCGCCCGGCTCGCCGGGGCGCACTTTCGAGCGCTACGTCGAGGAGCACGGGCGGGTCGAGGCGATCTGGTTCCCCTTCACCGAGACACCCTGGCTCAAAATCTGGTCGGTCTCCCCGGAGAAGCCCGCCGCCTCCCGCGAGGTGCAGGATCCGTACAACTACTACTTCTCGGACAGTCTGCCCGAGGAACTCACCGACCTGCTGGGACAGGTCGTGCGTGGCGCCCAGGGCGTCACACCGACCTTCGGTGCGTCGCAGTTCGGTGCGGTGGCAGCGGGACTCGCAGCGACCGGCACGAAAGATCTGTGGGGCTGGTCCAAGGACCTGCTGTTCTACCTGCGCGCCGCGACCCTGCGCGTGGTCGCCGGTGGCGGTGTCGTCGTGACGAGACGCGACAACATCGCCCGCGTCATCAACGAGTTCACGACGTGGCTGCACGAGCGGATGACGCACTACGCCTCGCTCGGGCAGTACCCCGTGAACATGCCGTTCGAGGTACGTTTGTGCAAGGTCGACGACGCCGACGAGGTGCTCGTCGACGCCGCCGGTGTGCCCGACCTGTCGCCGGTGCGTCCCCGCCCCGACCGCCCCGACTGGGACACCGCGATCTGGATGAACGTGGTCTCCATCCCCGGAACGGCCGGGATGCCGGCCTTCTTCCACGAGATGGAGCAGTGGATGGCCGCCCACTACTCGGGCGATTACGCGACCTTCCGGTCCGAGTGGTCGAAGGGTTGGGCGTTCGACGACGAGGGCGGCTACCGCGACCCCGGTTTCCTCGGTGAGACGGTGCCGGCCATGTACCGCACCGGCCTACCGTCCGGGCAGGGTTGGGACGCCGCGCTCGCGGCTTTCGAGCAGTACGACCCGCACCGGGTGTTCAGCAACCGGTTCCTCGACCGGTTGCTGCCCTGATCGACGGCCGAGAACTGAATCAATCCTCGTCGGACTCCGTCCGTAGCGGCGCTGAATGCTCCGTCTGCTGTGGAGCGGCGGGAACCCATACCCGTAGCGGCTGAACGACCTCGCCGTAGAAGACGTCGGCCGAAGCGGTCACGCTCGTGATGAATCCCGTCGCCGTTCCGGACGAGCGGCGACTGCCCAGCGGGAACGTCTGCTCGAGGGTGAAGGACACGATGTCGCCTGCACGTCCCTCGGTAAGCACTCGTGGATCCGCGCGCACGGTGTCGAGATGTTCGCACGCTTCGTTACCCCGTACCGAGAACGCAGCTTCGAGCTGCACGTTTCCGGGTGCGGTCTTCAGTTGCTTGACCAACCACGACACTCTCTTGCGTGAAGTCCCCTCATCGGGCGCATCGACGGTTGTGCGACAGCGGACCTTGTTGGTGCGCAGATCCGCCGAGACCACGAGATCGCCTGCGGTATCCGGGATTCGTAACACCGCTTCGAAAACCCCGTCGGTCGCGAGCCGGTCCGCGATAGAGGCGTTCCGTGCGTCCGGATCGGTCGTGAAACGACGCGGCAGAACATGCGTCACCGGGACGCCGAGTTCTGCGGTGAACCGGAGCGCCAGGTGACGGGCCAACGCGACCCAGGTGCTCGCAACCGTGAGCGCTTTGGAATCACTGGCGCGAAGCGTGCCGGCAGTGACCGCGTCGCGAACAGCGACCCAGTGCCGTCCCATATCGACGAATTCCGAAACCCCACTGCGGGGGTGATCGATGTAGCGGAGGAACTCACGCAGGATCCAGTCCTGGAGATCGCTCTCCAACTCTCCATGGGACAACACCATGCGTGCTTCGTGAGCGATTTCTGCCCATGCGAGGTGTCGAAGCGTGACCTTGGTGAGTTTGCGCCGGTCCACGGCGACGGGGAGTTCCCCCGCAGCGGCGGGAATGTCGTTGGAAATGCTGACGACGACGTCGTACTTCTTGCGGCGCGCGACATCGAGATAGTTCTCGAGCTGTTCGCGCTTGAGTTTGCCGTTGCCCGTCTTCACCTCGACCAGGCCCGTCCACCGGCGGCTTCCGCGTGCGACCTTGAGTACCGCATCGGGCACCACCCGCGATTCGCCTCGCTCGTAAGGCACCTCCAGGTAACCCTCGAAAGCGCCGGCGGGCGCGCCGAGACGAAGGCACACGGCACGCGCGAACGGGGGAACTGCCTGCATGGTGGCGACGAGCGCGGAAGTCGCTCGACGCTCCTGCTCGTCTCCCGCGCCGATTCCGGCCACGGAGAAGAGACGGGCGGGTTGCCAGCTCTCCTGCTCGGCCTGGGAGAAGGTGATCGGCTTCGGCTTCCGGGCAACTCGCTTGGTCGTGCGAACGCCGGATTTCTGCCGCGCGGTAGGGGCGGTCGTCGCGACAGGGGCGGGCTCGGGAATCTGCGCAGAAACCGGATTCTCCGCGTCGGTAGGGGAGGGATCGACCGGGGACGGTTCCTGAACCTCGCCGCCGTCATCCACCTCCACGCCGTAGTCCTGTGCGAGTCCTGCCAGACCGGACGCCCATCCCTGTCCGACCGCACGGACCTTCCAGGCGCCGTCCCGGCGGTAGACTTCGCCGAACACGAATGCGGACTCGGTGTCCGCATCCGCAGTGACGTACTCGGCCACGGGACGCCCGGTCGGATCCACGACCCGCAGAGTGAGCTTGCCGAGGTCGCCGAACGTGCCGTCGTAGAGGCTGCCTGCCAGCGCGATCGTGTGTACATCGTCGGGCACCGTCGCGAGATCGATGCTGATGCGTGCCTGCGCGCCTTCCTCCGTCGCTCCGTTCCCCAGGAACCGGACGGAACCGTCGGCCGATTCCGGCTGGTTGTAGAAGACGAAATCCGCGTCGGACCTCACCTTGCCCGAATCGGCGAGGAGCAGCGCCGAGGCGTCGACCTCGGTGTCCGCTTCCGTCCAGCCCAGGACGATGTCGACTTGCGAGACGTCTGTCGGAAGCGGCATGTTCTGCCCCTTGACGAGAACCGGGAAATCCATCGGGGGCACCTTCGTTCCAGTGTCGGTCGTGCGCGCGATATCGAGCGCTACGGACACATCGAAGGGAACGGCTCCGATGTTTCACGGTGCACGCGAGTAGCTCGTCAGGACCCGGATGCGCCGCAGCAGGCTCGCTCAGCACCCCGTGTGCGAGAAGGCCCGCATGTAGCCGGCGGTCTGGTAGGCGTACGCCCACGCCCAGTACGACAGGGCGATGTCGGCAGGGCTGGCGGCCATGATGAGTTCGCCGTCGAAGCATCGGTCGAGGATGAAGCGCGCGCGGGAGACGTGAGGTACGAACGTCACGACGATGACGCTCTCCCAGCCGCGCTGCTCCGCGAGGCGACGCAGTTCCATCGCTTCACCGCGAGTGGTCGGCGGATCCGGCTCGAAGCACGTGACGGGGAATTCGTAACGCGGGTGGTCGCACAGGTCCGTCAACCAGACGTCCTTCGTGCCGTTGGGATTCGACACCACGACCTCGGGTGCGAAGCCTTCGAGTGCGAGTTCGAGCGCGTAGGGATAGCGCTCGTAGATCGCACCGCCGAGGACGAAGATCGCATCGGCCCGGCGATACGGGCTGAGGTTCTCGATCTCGATCTGCGGGGCCACGTAGACGGGCACTCCCGCGGCGATGAACGCGCACGCGACGAGCACGAGGACGGCGGGCCACCGTCGTCGCCGTGGTCGTGACCTGGTGAGTGTGGAACCTCCGGAGTTCTCCGGCGCGCCCTGCTGGGAGGCCCTGTGTCGTCGCGTCATCCGCTGATTTCCGTTCCCCCCGACCGGAGTCGGAGCGTCTCGCGAGTGCGGTGCCGCATTTCAGTTTAGGGCATGCAAGTCGGTTTTTCGCGCCTAAAACAAACTTGAAGAATCTTTTGCGCGAGCGCGGCGTGCTCTTTTCTCTGCACAGAAGCACCGTTCCAGGAGCAGATGGCGGCCTATTCTGCTCTTACGCCCTGCGGCAGAACAGCTCGCAACCTCGGGTCGTGCCCGAAGCGATGGGGTTCCCTCCGGGGAGAGGATCGCGATGACTCGGATCGGTAGGACCCCGAGGGCCGGACTCCTGCGTGCCAAGTCGGTGGAGCAGTCCATCCGCGACACCGACGAACCGGATTCGAGGTTGCGTAAGGACCTGACCGCCTGGGACCTCATCGTGTTCGGCGTCGCAGTCGTCATCGGCGCAGGCATCTTCACGCTCACCGCCCGCACCGCGGGTAACGTCGCCGGTCCGTCGGTGTCCCTGGCCTTCGTGTTCGCTGCGATCGCGTGCGCGCTCGCAGCCCTCTGCTACGCCGAGTTCGCCTCGACCGTGCCTGTCGCCGGCAGCGCCTACACCTACTCGTTCGCGACCTTCGGAGAGTTCGTCGCGTGGATCATCGGATGGGATCTCATCCTCGAGTTCGCCCTCGCCGCAGCGGTGGTGGCGAAGGGGTGGTCGCTCTACCTCCACGAGGTCGTGGCCGTGTCGTCGAGCGTCATGATCGGACCGGTGAAGATCGACTGGGGTGCGATCCTGATCGTCGCGGTGATCGGCGTGCTGCTCGCCACGGGAACCAAACTCTCGTCCCGGGTCTCACTGGTCATCACGTCGATCAAGATCGCAGTGGTGGTGTTCGTGGTGGTTCTCGGCGCCTTCTACATCGAGACCGAGAACTATTCGCCGTTCGTCCCACCCTCCGAAGCCGGCGACACCGGTGAGGGGTTGCACCAGTCGTTGTTCTCGTTCGCGACCGGGGCAGGCGGCAGCACCTTCGGCTGGTACGGGTTGTTGGCTGCAGCCAGCCTGGTGTTCTTCGCGTTCATCGGATTCGACGTCGTCGCCACCACGGCCGAGGAAACGCGCAACCCACAGAAGGCGGTGCCGATCGGCATCCTCGGCTCGCTCGCGATCGTGACGGTGCTGTACGTGGCCGTCAGCCTCGTCCTCACCGGCATGGTCGACTACACCGAGCTCGAAGGGGACGAGTCGACGCTGGCGACGGCCTTCGCACTCAACGGGATGGACTGGGCCAAGAACCTGATCTCGATCGGTGCCCTCGCGGGTCTGACCACGGTCGTGATGGTGCTGATGCTGGGTCAGACGAGGGTGCTGTTCGCGATGGCACGGGACGGACTCGTGCCACGCGGGCTCTCCCACACGGGCAGCCATGGAACTCCGGTACGTACGACGGTGCTCGTGGCGGTGATCGTCGCAGTACTCGCGGGGCTCGTGCCGCTCGGCACTCTCGAGGAGATGGTCAACATCGGCACACTCTTCGCGTTCGTACTCGTGTCGATCGGCGTGATCGTGTTGCGGCGCACGCGACCGGACCTCGAACGCGGGTTCCGGGTGCCACTGGTACCTCTGGTGCCGATCCTTGCTGTGATCGCATGCGTGTGGCTCATGGTGAATCTGTCCGTCGAAACATGGCTGCGGTTCGTCGCGTGGATGCTCCTCGGCCTGATCATCTATTTCGTCTACAGCCGGAACCACTCGGTCCTTGCGACCCCATCCCGGGTCCGGGCAGGCCCGGAAACGTAGTCGGGAAAGCAGTCAGGGCACCTTCTCCGTGAGGAGAAAGTGCCCTGACGAGTTCTTCCACGAGTCGGGGTGGCGGGATTCGAACCCACGACCTCTTCGTCCCGAACGAAGCGCGCTACCAAGCTGCGCCACACCCCGTATTGAACCTCGGTCAGCTTACAACACGAGTCCGCAGAAGATTAAATCGGCTGGTCAGCGACGTAACCCGGCGCGCTCTGCCGAATCACCGCTGGCCTGCTGCGCGGTGTCGCGCGAGGCCGGAACGAGGGTCAGCAGGGTGGCCTCCGGACGGCAGAAGAACCGGGCGGGAGCGAACGGCGACGTGCCGATACCCGCGGAGACGTGCAGTCGCATGTGGGCACCCCAGCGCGACGCGCCCTTCACCCGCGACCGGTCGATCCCGCAGTTGGTCACCAGCGCGCCGTAGAACGGCAGGCACAGCTGGCCGCCGTGGGTGTGGCCCGCCAGAACGAGGTCGTAGCCGTCCTCGGCGAAGCGATCGAGCACCCGCGGCTCGGGGGAGTGAGTCATGCCCAGTCGCAGATCGGCCGAGGGATCGGCCGCACCTGCGATCGTCTCGTACCGGTCGCGGTCGAGATGCGGGTCGTCGACACCGCCGACGGCGATGCGCACGCCGCCGATCTCGATGTCGCGGCGCACGTGCGTCATGTCCTGCCAGCCACGTTCGGTGAACGCCGCACGCAGGTCGCCCCACGGGAGCGGAGGCCCGTAGACGCGGTCGTGGTCCTTGTCGAAGTAGGCCAGCGGATTCTTCAGCACGGGAGCGAAGTAGTCGTTGCTCCCGAAGACGAACAGACCCGGGCGGGCGAGGAGTCCGCCGAGGGCCTGGACGACGGCCGGAACGGCCTTCGGGTGCGACAGGTTGTCGCCCGTGTTCACGACGAGATCGGGCTCGAGGCCGTCGAGTTCGCGCAACCAGTTCTGTTTCAGCTTCTGATTGGGAGTCATGTGCAGGTCGCTGATGTGCAGGACCCGCAGTGTCGACGCGCCGGGCGCGAGCACCGGCACCGTGACCTCGCGAAGGGTGAACGCGTTCCGTTCGATCAGCGTGGCGTAACCGAGGCCGAGAGCGGCGGCGCCGGCAGCACCGAGGGTTACGCGGCGAATTGCAGACAGGTCAGGCACTTCTCCAGCGTACCGCCGTGCGTGGTCCTCGCACGTGGTTCGCCTGCCCCGCGTAGCGTTTCCGGCATGAGCGACACCACATCCTCCCTCGAATCCAGGCTGCGGACCGACCTGACCGCAGCGATGAAGGACAAGGACAAGCTGCGGACCGAGACCCTCAGGATGCTGCTCGCGGCGATCCGGAACGAGGCGGTGTCCGGCAAGGAGGCGCGTGAGCTGTCCGACGACGAGGTGCTCCGGGTCCTCGCGAAGGAATCGAAGAAGCGCGGCGAGGCCGCCGAGGTCTACACCGAGAACGGACGCGGAGAGCTCGCGGCCAAGGAGCACGCCGAGGCACGGATCATCGACGAGTACCTGCCCACCCCGCTCACCGATGCCGAACTAGTCGACGTCGTCGACACCGCCCTCGCGCGCGTTGCGGAGGAACTCGGCACGCGGCCGGGTCCGAAGAACATGGGCCAGGTGATGAAGGCCGCCACCGAGATCGCGGCAGGCAAGGCCGACGGCAAGCGCCTGTCCGCAGCCGTGCGTTCACGCCTGTAAACCGACCGTGGAAGCCCTGCGGCTCAGTTGTCGGGGCGGCTCGGTGTCGTCGTGGGAGTGGACTCCTCCTCCGCCGGCGGACTCGACTCGCTCTGCTCGAGCTCACGTCCCGGGATGGGCGCGGGCGTCGACCGGCGGGTCGTGTCGGGCACCTCGCGGTCGCGCGGGCGGGCCGGGGTGGCGCTCGTGGTGGGAGCGACGCGGACCGATCCGTCGCTGATGAACAGCGTGACCGTCGATCCCGGGACGGCCGAGCCGCTCGGGGACGTACCCGTCACCGTTCCGGCGCGTTCCTCACCGGCGATCGTCGCCTCCGAGACCGAGAATCCGGCGTCCTGCAGTCGCTGCACCGCGCGGTCCTTCGACAGGCCCGTCACGTCCGGAACCTGGGCGTTGCCCGCGCCGCGGACGTACCGGGGATCGGGGGCGGGCAGTTCGATGGAGCCGAACTTGTTCGCCACCGGCAGCATCGCTGAGAACCATGTCCGCGCCGGTTCGGTACCGCCGAAGAGGTTGCCGTCGTAGCAGGGGCGGACCGGACCTGAGCAGATCTGGCCGGGAGTGGGGGAGTCGCCGTAGGTGTAGACCACGCCGGCGAACCGGTTGGTGAAGCCGAGGAAGGCCGACGACATGTGCGACTCCGTCGTACCGGTCTTCGCCGCGACCGGCAGGTTCCAGCCCACCGACCCCGCGGCGCCCGAAGCGGTACCGCCGGCGGAGGTGTCCTTGCTCATCGCCGTCGCGAGGGTGTCGGCGAGACCGGGCTCGACCGCCTGCTCGCACGCCTGCTGCGTGATCGGCACGGGCTTGCCCTCGCGGTCGAACACTTCCTCGATCGGGCTGGGCGGGCACCACTTGCCGTGCGAGGCGAGGGTTGCCGCGACGTTCGACAGCTCGAGCGCGTTGATCCACGTCGGGCCGAGCGTGTACGAGCCGAGGTGCTGGTTCTTCTGCATCTCGGCCATCGACTGGTCGCCGAAGCCGGAGGTGCGGGGCTGCAGGTACGACCGCAGACCCAGGCGCACCGACATGTCGACAACCGCGTCGACGCCGGTCGCCTCGATGAGCTTGACGAACGCCGTGTTCGGTGACTGTGCCAGCGCGTCGGTCACCGACAGTCGCGACGGATACGGCGCGGCGTTCTCGACGCAGTAGTAGTTGGCCGGGCAGCCGCGGGCACCGCCGTCGCCCAGACCGCGGGCGTTGTAGCGGGACGGGACGTCGAGCACGGCGGAGGTGCCGAGACCCTGTTCCATGGCGGCGGCGACGGTGAAGATCTTGAAGATCGACCCGGCGCCGTGACCGGCCAGCGAGTAGGGCTGCGGCTGGACCGTCTCCTTGGCCTCGGCGTCGAGACCGAACTTGCGGCTCGACCCCATGGCGAGGACCTTGTGCGAATCCTGGCCCGGCTCGATCACGTTCATCACCGAGGCCACGTCGTCGACGGTGGGGCTGGTGAACCGGTCGAGCGACTCTTTGACGGAGTTCTGGACCTCGGGGTCGAGGGTCGTGCGGATGAGATATCCGCCCCGGTCGATCTGCTCGCGCGACAGGCCCGAGTTCTCGAGATACTGCAGCGCGTACTCGCAGAAGTAACCGCGGTCGTCGGCAGCGATGCAGCCGCGGGGGAGCGTGTTGGGCTCGGGCAGCACGCCGAGCGGCAGTTCCTTCGCGGCGCGGATCTCGTCGGCGCGCTCCGGGATGTTGTCGATCATCGTGTCGAGCACGATGTTGCGACGGGCGAGCACGCCGTCGGGATTGGTGTACGGGTTCAGCGCCGAGCTGGACTGCACCATGCCCGCGAGCATCGCGGCCTGCGGGATGTTCAGGTCCTTGGCGTCGATGCCGAAGTAGGTCTGGGCGGCGTCCTGGATGCCGAACGAACCGTTGCCGAAGGGGACGAGGTTCAGATAGCGGGTGAGGATCTCGTCCTTGGTGAGCTGATCGTCGAGGGTCAGCGCCATGCGGATCTCACGGATCTTGCGGGCCGGCGTCGTCTCGATCGCCGCGCGGCGTTCGGCGTCGGTCTTCGCGATCACGTGGAGCAGGTAGTTCTTGACGTACTGCTGGTCGATCGTGGAGGCGCCCTGCTCGACCTGACCGCTCGTGGTGTTGGTGAGGAACGCGCGGATGGTGCCCTGCCAGTCGACGCCCTGGTGCTCGGGGAACCGCTTGTCCTCGATCGAGACGATCGCCAGTTTCATCTCGTTGGAGATCTGGTCGCTGGGCACCTCGAAGCGACGCTGGTCGTAGAGCCACGCGATCGGCTCGCCCGCCTTGTCGACCATGGTCGTCACGGCTGGGACGACACCTTCGACGAGCTCTGCGGAACTGTTGTCGACGGTGTCCGCGGCTCGGTTCGAGACGTACCCGAAACCACCCGCGGCCGGGAAGAGCATCCCTGCTACGAGAACGCCGCCGAGGGCCGTGCAACCAGCGAGCTTCGCCACCGTTCTTCGGATCGACACGCCTACACACTACGTGGCGAGGGACCGGCCGGCCGTTTCCAGGGAGCGGGCGTGGCACGACGGGCGAGGTGAAAACGCCTCCGACGTGGGACTTTGTACGTGCGTACCAGAAAAGGTTTCGTTCGCCTTGCGCGTGGGCATCAGTTTACCTAGATTGAGAGCGTCCGGCAAATGATGAGCCCGCCCAACGCAGGGAACGTTCCGGCGTGTCGATACAGGTAGAGGCACGGGTACCGAGTCGATCATGTGATTGCTGAAGTCCCACGATCACCCGGA
>NZ_JAIFKB010000016.1:0-145110 GCF_019641445.1 Rhodococcus sp. DMU2021 | reverse complement strand
GGAAATCATCCGCTGCCTGAAACGGTATCTCGTTCGGCAGCTCTATCCACTCATCGTCCAGACGCTGCAGCCTCGACGCCAAACGACCGCCGCTTGACAGCAAGTCAATAGGAGTGTCGTGTGGGACGGATGTCCACCGATCGGCGGGACATCGAAGTCGGCATTGGCGGAGCCGTCGTACGTTGGCGCCGGCTCGTGGTCTCCGCGCACGGCCGAGAACGCGGCCGTTGCTCGCCCGCGCAGGCTGTTACCGGTCTTCTTGTCTTTCGCGGGCGGGGTGTCCGGCGTAGCGGTGTAGGCCGGCTCGGGTTGCGGCTCAGTCGGGGCCCGAGGCGGCGCTGGGCGCGGCCGCGTCGGGCGTTCCTGCATGCGAGGGGCAGCTCCAGCCGTCCCGGGGGCAGCTACCTGTGCAGGCGGCATCGGCCTGCGCGGCGGCCTGCGTTCTGGGACCG
The DNA here is from genome assembly GCF_019641445.1 of Rhodococcus sp. DMU2021. Classification (NCBI taxonomy): domain Bacteria; kingdom Bacillati; phylum Actinomycetota; class Actinomycetes; order Mycobacteriales; family Nocardiaceae; genus Rhodococcus; species Rhodococcus sp. DMU2021. The sequence goes on along the minus strand of NZ_JAIFKB010000016.1, from coordinate 144,658 downwards.
GAGGAATGGTCGGCGTGACAGCAGGAGGAGCCGACGCTGCGGGCGGATCGGCCGGCGCGGGCGTGTAACCCGGAAGCGGGTGCACGGGCCGATACCCGGGCGGCGGGGTGGGAGCTGACATTCAAGGCCTCACAGATCGGTGGCGTCGGGCGGCGTGGTCAATTCACTGCGCGGGCACATTCAACTTCCGTGCTTCTCCACCTCGGCCTGGCCGCGATCGGGGTCGCTATCCCAGGGGTCGAGCCCCCACTCGCTGTCCGTCTCGTCCCAGGGGTCCGGACCAGGGTCTGGCGGCAATGGCACGTCGGGATCGCCCGGATGTCCAAAGACGGGCTCTGAAACCTGCTGCACTCTCCTCGGCGGTGGCGCCGCGACGGCCCACGGATCCTCGGCGGCGGTCAGCACGGGCACCGCCGCGGCCTCGCGCGTAGGTTCCTCGACCGAAGCGGCATCCGCCGACAGCACGTGAGCGAGCACCGCGTCCGACCGCACCCGCTCCCATGTCTTGTCGAGCACCTCGTCACGGAGGGCCTCGGCCTGTTCCACCGCGGCCGGATCGCCGAAGAAATCGTGCCGGTTCGGAGGTTCGAGCACGGTCACCAACCGCAGCGGCTCGAACCACATGTTCGGCCCCTCGTTGACGGTGTGCACCGCGCTCAGCGTCGGCGTCTTCGCGATCCAGATGAACTCGCGGGTGTCGGTCGCGTCGTCCTTGTTCAGCTCCTGCAGCGTTCCGAGGGGAATGCGGGTCTCCCGGACGGAATCGGTCATGCCCGAGTTCATGGACCGGGCGCCGGACCACAGCCGCCACCTGCCACCGATGTCGATCTCGTGCTTCATCCGTGGCTTGCGTTTGTCGACCTGTCCCGAGAATCCGCAGACGGCCTGATCGTCGGCGTCGGATCCGAGCTGAAAACAGAAGAGGTTGTAGACCTGCTCGAGCACCTGGTTCGCCCACACGCCAGTGCCGTCGACGGCGACGAAGTCACCCCAGCCCTGCGACGAGAGGACCACACGGATGCCCTCGTTCGACGATTTGTTGAGCAGCCCGAGCAACGCGGCCGCGGCCGCCGTCGACTTCGCAGACCCGAGCTCCTCGACCTGCACCACGAACGGCTTCCACGGCGTCGCGTCAGCTTTGCGGGAGGAATCCCCGGTCAGCCTCCGGACATCGGCGATGTTCTTCCGCAGCGTCGAGGTCGTGTTCTGCAGATCGAGCAGCACCATCGTCGACACCAGAATGGACAGGCTTCGGTAGTCGTTCGACGGCAGCGAGAACACGACGATCTCTCCCTGCAACACCGCCCGGACGAGATCGATCGTGTCGGTCGCATCGCGTCCCGGGCGCAGTCGACCTCCCAGCGCCGACGAGTTCGCGAACTTCGAGATCAGCGTCTGGCTGTCCCCGATCGCCCCGGCCAGCAGATTGCCCGCCCCGCGGGTCTTCTGCCCCATCTCCGCGACCCGCTGCTGCAGATCGTTGACGCGGCGTCGGGCATCGACATCGGCCATCGACGGATGCGCGCGAAGGACCGCGTCGACCGTCAGCTGGTTGGCTGCCTTGTCGAGGGCGGCCGGGTCGAGGATCGCGGTGAGCGTCTCGAGCCCGCCCTTGCCAGCGGAGAACCCAGTCAGGTCGGCGATGTCGAACGCCAACATCACGACATCCTCGGCTGTCCGCAGGTATGCCGCCGCGTCGCCGTCACGGTCCACCGAATTGAGGAGCATCGCGGTCTTGCTGTCACCGTTGCCGCGCACCAGCGGGTCGTAGAACGAGGGCTGGGTGCGCGCGTACGGGTGCGGGCGCCGGTAGGCGCCGGAGGACTTCTCGTTCAGCGTGAAGTGATGGAACGCCCGATTCTCCTGCTGCGCGACCTCCGCCCAGTAGGAGGGAATATCGTCGCCGCCCTTGAAATCGATAATGCACGCGCCGCCACCGGTCACCCGGACCTGCTGAGCGTTCATCGAATTCGCGAGTCGTGTCTTGCCGGTACGGGGCCCGCCGAGCACCAGCGCCGGCAGCTTCAACGTGTCGAGGTCGCATACGGCGGGGTGACCGTATCGGCCGATGCCGACGGCCACCTGCCCCGCATCGTGGCCGTGCCGGCGAAGCAGCGTGGTCGTGGCAGAGATCGGATTCAGTGTCATGTGGTCGCCTCGGTCGGTGCGATGGTGTGATGGCCGGCGCGGATCTGTTCGGTGACGCGGCGCGCACGCATCCGATCGAGGACGCCGACAGGCCGCCAGTTCGAGAACTCGGGTCCTTCGATCTCGCCGAGCTTCTCCCGCTTGAATCGGCGCACCCGGGTGAACACCGCGGTGACCGCGAAGCCGACAGGCAGGGCGAATAGGAGCTGCCCGAGTACCGCGGCGCCGGCTGTCGACGTCGCGACGTCCCGCAGCGCGGCGCCGACATCACCGTCGACACCGGAGGCCGCGTCGGCCAGCGATGCGCCAGCCAGAGATGTGATGAGCCACGCGGGAAGTCGGAGAGGCTGGAGCGCCCAGGCCAGTACCGAACCGGAGATGAGGACGCCGAGTAGGAAACTCAGGGCCGCCCAGGCTGCCCACCACCGCCCGCGGACTCGTCGCCGCTCGACGACGAGCAATGACACCGCAGTCACTGCGATCGTCGCCGGAACCGTGACGATCGGAACGAGCACCGCCAGGACGCGGGCCGCGATCGGTAGTCCTGCAGACGTTTCGTTGGATCGCCCTGACGACCCAGGGTCCTCGTCGTAGCCGTCCTCGTCGGACATCGTGCTCCCTTCACCGGAATTCGGTCGGAAGCAGTCTCGGAAACGCCTTCTCCAGGCCCCGGCGCGCGCGAGTCGACCGGCACAGGATGCAACAGGGAGTCGTGTTGCATCCGAGAGGCCGCATCGCTCGTCCGGTAGTTTTCGAACCAAGACCGCCGAAGTACGGCGGCCGCGGAAGGTTGGGGAAACGGTCGTGACCCGGATGAAGACGTACGCAGGAAGTGCGCTCGCTGCGCTGTGCTTGATCGGTGTCTCGGCATGCGGTTCATCCGACGATGACGGGAGCGAAGCGGCATCGGGGACTGGGTCGTCGACCGCCGCCTCCGCGACGCGTTCTGGCTCAGTGAGTCAGGTCGACGGGCGCGTCATGCTGGAAGTGAATTGGAACAAGGAGCAGAAGAAGATCGGGTTCGACAACGTCTCCCCTGCCCTTGCGTCCGTCACATGCGAGGGAACGGGACCGTCATTGAAGGCGGATGTGGTCTTCCCGAATGACATTCAGGTCCAGATCGACGGTGCCACCGAGACGGTCGTACTGACCGCGCCGGAGATACAGCCCGTCACGAATCCGATACGCACGGAGTCTGTGACTTGGGGGATGAACGGAGTTGAGATCGACGGCACCGGCGACGTGCAGCTGAAGCTGGCTGAGGAGGATTCCCCTCGGAACGCCAACGCGATCTTCTCCTTCCTGGTGACCTGCTGACAGCCCCAGGCTGTCCCATAGTTCTGAGGTCCTCGAGATGACAGTCATCTCGAGGACCTCGTGCTTTATGCGCCACCGACCTGTCGGCGGTCGCATCACGACCCGAACTTCTCCGTCGGGAGTTGCTCATCAAGAGCGTCGGGAGGTGTCACCACCAGAACTCAAGCGCTCGCGGCCCGATTTCGATAGCTGCGCCCGGCAGCCCGGATGCGCGCTGCAAGGGCCTCCGGCGGGTGCTTCATCGACCCCACCAGTGTCCCGAGTTCGGGTACGACAGGGTGAGGGGTCCGCGCATGAGCGAGCTGTTCGATGCGGTCGGCGAGAGGATCGATGTCCGTGTAGGCGCGAGTGTCTTCTGCGACGACGACGGTGATCGGCGCCTCGACTCCGAGTTCTCTTGCGGCCTCCTGGGCGTGGCGGGTCCACGCAGCGATGTAGGCCGTTCGGTCGTCGTCGTCGAGTTCGGCGATGGTGTCGAGTTCGTCAACAGGGGCCTGTTCTCGTTCTCGGTCGTCTGCGTGGTGGTTGAGGAGTTGTTCGATCGCGTCGACGTCCTCGATGTAGACGTCTTCGAGGCCTGAGTTGTACCAGTACTGGTCCACGTCCAGCAGCACACGGACAGGCGCGGTCCGTCGTCGCGGAAGGTCCTCTTCCATGACTGTTCCGTTGACGAGCTGGGCGACGAGGTCAGATTCCCAGGAGCCCGTCCGCCCGATGAGCAGCCGCTCGACTGATCCGACGTTCGCGGTGACGGAGGCGAGGATGCCGGCGAGCTCGTCGGCGAAATCGATGGCACTGCCGTCTTCTCGGGTGCTGAGCGCAAGTGCGGTCAAGGCCTCGATCGCCTTGTGCCGGGCCTTCGGGTCGGCACCCGATTGGGAGGGCTGCAGGAGCGATGTCTCTTCGACTGCAGAGGTGGGGTCTGCGCTGCGGGCAACGGCGCGCATGGCTTCCGGGAAGGTGGTCTCGGGGTGCGCGGCCTGATAGGCGCGGGCGGCTTTCTTGCGGGCCGAGTTCTTCGTCATGGCGGGCTCCGATCACATGGTCGTCGCGGCGCCCCGCATCCGCCGCCACGGACGATGTGACGGTCTTCAAGGGGGGGTTGCAGATCCGGTGGACCTTGCCCTCAGGCGCGGCCGGGGTGGTGATGCGGGCACCTGTCGGCAGCGTCGGGGTCAGCCATGCAACGTGGCTCTTGCTCACGAAAGTAGCAGAACGTCGCGGATCTCCCCTGACAGCAGGAGATGGCTCGTCGTCGTGATGGAAATGCGGCGTGAATGTGCAGGTAGATGAGTTAATGGGGGTAGGTCGTTGTCTGTGACGGCCGGGTGAGAGCGCGGTGTCCGCTCGTTTCGTGAAGTTCCGTGACCTGGGCTTTTGGCGTCTCGCCGGCCGTCATTTGGAGTAGCGTCCCATTTTGGTGGCGCGAGTAGCGCTAATGACAGTTAGCGCCAACACTGATGCGATGACCAGGAATGTGGCGATCACCGACTTTGAGGCGGTCCGCCTATCCGCACACCGAGGGAATCCGGTCATTTCGGGCGTCAGGTGACCGACGCCGACGGGCGCTGAATCCCCCTCGCCACGGCCCATTGCGACTCATCGACCCGCTGCGGAAACCCCAAGATGAGGATTCGGCCACCTTATGGCGCAACCCGTTATGTCACGTGACGGAACGGGCCGGTGAGGCCGCCCAACTACCCGCCCGACCAGGACATTCCCCTCCGCCAGCCAACGCCCAGCGGCAACTGAAACACCCCGAACATCGGCCCGACAGGATCCCTACGACCTGATCGCCAGACGCTTGGAGCCGCCGATGACCTACCGCAACCGCCCCTCCCGCATCGCCGTCGCAACGCTGCTCGCCGCCACCACCACATTGACCCTCGCCGCCTGCACCCCCACCAGCGACAATGCCCCGAAAGTCACCCGAATCGAAGGCGACCCCAAGACGTGGGTTCGCGTCCACACCATCGAGCTCTCCGACGGAACGTCCGTCCTGTGCCTTTGGGAGCAGAGCACCGGCTATGACGCCGGCGGCCTCAGCTGCGACTGGGCGAACAAGACCACCCCCAGCGAGTAGCCACTCCCCTCCCCCAACCCCAAGGACATCTCGATGCCGCCGAACTTCCGCCTCACATACGACTACGACGACCCCGACCTGACCCCACCCTCCCCCGGGGTCGACCTGATCATGCAGGTCGGACTCGTGGAATCGCTGCCCGGAATCGGTCCCGCCACCGGCGGACAGTACATCGGAATCCCCCGCGCGATCGGTCCGCTGCACACCCGTCTCTGGAGACCCCACGACCAGGTCGAGATGACCCTCCCCAACACCGATCTGCAGCTCTGGCACGCCCCGTTCCACGTCGCTGGCCATAGCCACGGCGAGTTCAAGCTCTCGGAACGGCGCGGCTGGCACTGGCTACGGTGGACGGTCGCCGACCATGTCGCACACGACCTCCGCCAGCTCCGGACTGAAGCGGACCTCGGGGTCACTCCGGTCTACTCCGAGACGGCGAGCGATCCGCTGGTCATCGTTCCCTGCGGAGCCGCCAAAGCGCCCTTTCCCTGCCCGGCCGGAGAGCTGTACACCGGCAGCTACCACCGACTCACCCGCCGCGCCGCCGATGCCCTCACCAGCAGCGACAACATCCGCATCATCAGCGCCCTCCACGGCCTACTACCCCTGGACCAGGTCATCGCACCGTACGATCTGCGCTTCGGCCGACCGGGATCCGTCACCGCCGAGCAGCTCCAGGAGCAGGCCGATCAGCAGGGACTCCTCGGACACCCCAATGTCGTCATCCTGGCCGGACGTGACTACACCAGGCTCGCGCAGCAGGTGTGGCCACACGCCCGCACACCGCTCGCTGGCACCCGCAGCATTGGCGAACAACAGCATCGCCTCGCCCGCATCGCCGCAGGTGAACCGATCGAGCAGCTCGCAGCGTAAGACGGTTTCCCTGCCTATATCCGGAGTGGATCAGAAGGTGAAAATCGCGTCCCGGTACTCAAATCCAGGGCTGACCTCCATCACGAGATCTGTCGGGTCCATGACGCTGTACGCCACCTGAAACTCGGCTTCTCGGCCTGGGAGGATCACCACGGTGGGAGTACTTCCCACGTTGCTCGCGGAGTCGTAGATTTTGCTCGCTTCCCGGTTACCGCTTTGCAGGGTCGTGGTGAACAACGCCGGGTCGTAATTGTCGGGTGAGCCGTTGACGATCGTGATAGTGAAGACGATCGCTTGATCACCGGGTTCAAATCCAGAGGCGGTTCCGCTGGGTGTGAAGGGCTCCGGCGGCGCTACTGCCACTGCGAGCCCGTTCCTGAAGGTGAATCCTTCTCCGAACTTCGCCGTCGCCGGTTCGTCGGAGGTAGTTGCCGTCGACGTCGCATCTGGGCGGTTGATACCCGTCCCTGCGTCAGGTGTGGATTCACCATCGGTTTGGCTGCAAGCGGTGAGTGTCGCCACCGTAGCCAGTAGAAGGAATCCAAGCTTCCGGTATGACATCCCAACCCCTAGAAGTGTGATCTGGAACACATCCCCCTGTTGATGGTGTCTACTTTGCCTCTCCATGCGTTACGCCGCTGGCGCCAGGACGACGGTCTGCCGTTGTGCAGGGACGTCGGTGATCCTCAGTAGGCTCCCTTCAGACAGGAGAGGAGCGGTGGTGACAACAGAGCACGTGCTGGGAGAAACCATCCTTGCCGCACCGGCCCCGGTGGCCGCGGGTAACCCGGAGCTGTCCACAGCACCCGTCCTCTCCGCCGAATCCAAAGCTCGCATCGTCGCCGCACTCGAACAGCGCCACTCCCCCTCCACTGCCCGCAACTACCGGCAGGACTGGGAGAAGTTCACCGCATGGTGCAGCGCCCACGGCCACATCTCGATACCGGCCCACCCCGCCGTCGTCGCCGACTACCTCACCGAATGCGCGGACCTGCGTACCGAGACCGGCGAGCGCGCCTACTCGATGAACACCCTTGCCCGGTGGGTCGCTTCGATCAACTACTGGCACCGCGCCGTCGACCACCGCGCACCCGGCGAATACCAGCTCGTCAAGGACACCATCTCCGGTCTGCGCCGTACCTACGCCGCGGCCGGCGACCGTCCCGTCAAACGCGTCGCGCCGCTCGAGCTCGCCGAGATCGAGCACATCGTCACGACTCTCCGCGCCGAAGCCAACACCTGGCAATCCCGAACGCGCGAGCGCCGCGACTCCGCACTGCTGCTCCTCGGGTTCCTCGGTGCGTTCCGCCGGTCAGAGCTGTCCGACCTGCAGATCCGCGACGTCACCATCCACTCCAGCGATGGCCTCCACATGCGGGTCCGCCGCTCGAAGACCGACCAAACCGGCCACGGCCTGATCAAGGCCGCCCCTGTCGCCCTCACCCACACCGTGTGCGGCCCCTGCGCCTACCGCCGCTGGCTCGACGTGATCGCCGCCCACCAAGCCGCCGGCCGACCCGGCATCATCCGACTGCTCCGCACCGACGACAACCCAACCGGGCACGTCTGCCATCTCCCCCACCCCCAGCTCACCGACATCGACGTTCCGGTGTTCCGGCCGATCCGTGTCAACGGCAACCTCGGCGACACCGCACTGTCCGGGCAGGCCATCCACGCCGTCTACCGCAGGGCAGCCCACGCCGGCGGCCTCTCCCCCGCGAAGATCGCCCAACTCGGCGGCCACTCCGTCCGTGCCGGCTTCGTCACCGAGGCACTTCGCAACGGCGCCCAACCTCACGAGATCCAGCGGCAGACCGGGCACGCCTCCCCCGTCACGGTCGGAATCTATGCGCGTGAGCACAACCCGCTGACCGGCAACGCCGTCACTCGCTTCGCCCGCTGAACTGGGGCGGAACCACCGACTCGTCACGGACGGTGAGAGGTGTCCCCACCAGCCAGGTTTTCGAACAACAAAGACGCCGGTGGACTACCCGAGGTTGTCTCGGAAAGCCCACCGGCGTTCCCCGTAGTGGGGACCAGTGCGGGGCGCAGCTAGGTGCCGTAGGTCAGGGCCACGACCGCGAGCACCGCCACCATCGGTGAGAAGAACATCAGCGGGAACTCCTCGGTCACCCGGAGCTGGACGATGCCGCGGTAGGAGAGAAACCCGAGCATGAACGCCACGAACGCAATGACAAGCAGCAGCCACCACAGCGGATTGAATGAGCCGACCAGGTCGGAGAAGAACGGTGGCGCTTCGGGCTTGATCTCGGGGATCTGGGCGAACACGGGGGTGACGGACATGGAACCTCCGATCGTGGGCGGACCGCTCGACCAGCCGCCGAGCTCGACGCCGACCTTCCCCTACGCCTTCTCCACGTGTTTCACCCTCACTGGCAGGCACTCGGAAAGTACGTGACTGTATGTGGGTGCCACCTAGGTGGCACTCGCTGGCTCTGCTCTCGATGGTCGCCTCGGTCAACTCCACCGACGCGCTACGACGCTCTACAGCAGGAGACCCCGAACCGGCGCTGTCCCCGGCCGCCGTCGAGATCTACGCATGTGACTACACCGATGACGAGCGATGTCGTCACCATCCACATTGCTGGGGCGGCGCGACCCCCGCGGGGAAGAAGTCGAGGCGGATCGTGTCAGACCGCGGTAGCAGAAAAGCGACTCCGGTGTCGCGGCTCCATTCGGCAGGGAGCAGCAGGTACTGATTGCCGGACTGAAGAACGAGCTTCAGTCCGTCGTAGCGAAAAGGGTAGGCCGCATCGGCCTCATCGCAGATGAGCTCGACGACACCCGGTCCGGAAAGGCCGAGGTTCTTTGCTGAATGAACCAATACGCTCGGTTGTGCCGGCAACTGATCGACCTGATCCATTGCTCGTCCGGTTCCCACGGCGGCGGCGTAGTCCGCGACCGCCCAGAACAATCCAGCCCCAACGAGAACAAACACTGCTGCCCACTCGCCCGCACTGAGTGAACCTGCAGATGACTCGACGTTGTGCTGGTGCGTTCGACGGAGCCGGATCGCCGCGGCGATCAAGAGCGCTCCCACCACGATGCACAGGCCAGGTAAGGCAACAACCCAGTTGAAGGGTGTCTCACCCCCGATACTGATCATGCCGACTCCGACAAGGATGAGGCCGACGACGGTGGCCCCGATCGTTACCACGCGGGGGCAGCTACCAATCCGCGGAAGCACGAACTCCCATAGTTTCGTGCGGAAGAGAATGTATGCCGTCAGCAGGCATCCAAGCACTGCGAGCGGAATGAACAGGAAGTCCTGGCTACGCATCAGGTAGTCCTGGGTTGTCAGCCCGAGGGTTGTCGAATTGACCCCGAAATAGTCGAAGAACCAGTACGCATGAGACCACCCGAAGAAGAAGAGGAGCGCGGTGACCAGCGTCGTGGGCGCAGCGATGTTGCGGACCACACCGCCAAACCGCGACAAGCCGGTCTCTACGGGTGAGTCGGTAGCTTCCGGGGGTTGTCTCGTAGCCGGACGCCGCAGGCCCCGCATCATCCGTTGCGGACGGTCGACGGCGCGCGCATCCCTGCGTCTGAGGCTGTCGGACATATATACCCGATCGATCGCTGATCGCTGACTATCCGCCGGTAGGCGCGGCCGGTTCTGAAGGCCCAATCTCGACGTCGGGTGTGTCGGTGTCGGGTGTGTCGACGTCGGGTGTGTCGGTGTCGGGTGTGTCGGTGTCGGGTGTGTCGGTGTCGGGTGTGTCGACGTCGGGTGTGTCGGTGTCGGGTGTGCCGTTGTCCGGTGTGTCGTCGCTCCCGAGGTCAGGGCCAGGCATCGGACACGGCTGACTACCGGTGATCCTGACAATTACCGCCGTCTCGGCATCGACCGTTACGACCTCATCCTTCGTCGGACGATCAGGGTTGAATCCCCAGAAGGTACAGGTGCCCGTCGGGTCGGTGTTCACATACGACAGCGTGACGCAGTCGGAATTGTTGCCTGCATCCCTGCATGCCTGTGCGAATGCGGCGTCGATCGCGTCCTTCGTCCACGTGTCAAAAGGCCCGCCCCGCTGCGAGAAATACGGAATCTTGATCGGCGAGCCCTTAGCAGCTGGCGGCTGGGCACCTTGCTGACCAGGTGATTGCGCACGATCCCCCGGCTCACCATCGGTTTCCGAAACCTCCGCGGATTCAGAGCGATTCGCCTCGGACGTCTCCGGACTCGGCTTCACACACCCCGACATCACCGCGGCCGCGAACACGAACATCAAACAGTTCAGCGCAGTTCCTGCCGAGACACACGCACATCCGCTACGACGAACTGACCTCGTTTCGAGGACACCGCGAGTACATGCCATGGCCCTCTCCTACCCAGCATTTCGTGTGAATCGATGATGCTCCGTGCTCAGGAACGGGCGCATGAGTACTCGAATACTCGAATTCTATGCTGCCTTCCCGCGCGCTGGCCCTCGCGACCCTCGGAGTCACCGAAGTATCGGGTTCACCTGCATGGATGAGGGAAAATCAGCGCAGCTCGAGGTCGGTCACCACATCGACATCTGTTGGTCATCGACCGCACGGCGGCGTCTAGGCCGCCCGCCCGACCTGCGCGCAGCGGGGGCGTGGACCGCTGGCGTATGAACTGAGGGTTGGTCAGATGCCCACCGGCTACGGGCTGCGTCTGCGCAAAGCCCAACCGCTCCGCCGATCTGCTCCCACGTCATCCCCGCCCGCAGGGCTCGTTGCACATCCACTGCCGGATCCACACCAGCGAGGTGCTCGATCGCGATCCGTGTCAGCAACCGTGCCGCACTATGGTCGCGCAACTGCTCCGGAGAATGGACACGGCAGCGTCCGATGGCGTTATCCACGACACGGTCGAGCAACACGTCGACCTTCTCCGCGAACAGGCCAGCAGCATCGACGAGACGCTCATGGTCGGCCCAAGGCTCTCCCATGACGGCAGTGTAAGCAGCAGAAACGGTTGTTCGCAGGACGATGGAGGCCTCGGGACGGTCAGAACTACCCCAGGATGAACTCACGCGCTGCCATTAGAGTCGGCTCCACGACATCGATCGCATACCTGTTCCGGTGTGAGCTCCCCCAGTTTTTCGGAGCATGGGCTGCCGGGTGACTGAAACTGGCAATCGTGGTTGGAACCCCCGCGAACTGGGCGTACTCCAACTGCTCGTTCTGGGAAGCGATCCGCTCGACGTGCGCAAGGTGCGGTTTGATCAGCGACCGAAGTGTCGTGCTCTGCAGGATTACCAACGTGGGCTCAAGGATCCGGACTGTCGCGGCGAGATGCGGAAGGCATGCCCGGTCCATCGATGGAACGCCTGCAGCCTGGAATCGACGCCCCTTCGCAGAGTCGACCGGCCGAACCGCAGAGCACAGTCGCTTATTGACCAGGGCGTAGCACTGCATGACGTGCTGGGGCACCGGATCGTTCGACAATGACAGCAGTTCCCCGGCCCGGTCGGCACCCAGGGGTCGACCAAAGGCAACACGGAGCGCGCTTGTAGTACCCAGCATGTGCGCATGCCGGGTACCGAACTTCATCCTTATCGCCTCATCTTGCTGCAAGCGGCGTGCCTCAAGTGAGACGTGCCGGTCCGGACGCCCCATCTCAAGGCCCAGGACCAATACCCGCAGAGGTGAGCCGTCCTCGAACATGTCGTAGTGGAGTCCCACATGTGAAAGCTGTCCCTCGTAGAAGTCGGCGCCCTTCGTCGCTGCTGCACTGCTGCAACTGGTGGCGGAGCGACAGACGAAACCGTCCGTGCCGTAGACCGACCGGGTCATGTACTCGTCGAGGTCGGCAATCCGCTGACGAGTTCGCTCTGGGTCGCTGCTGAACTGAACCATCAGCGGAAACTACTGGAGGTCGTCGACAACAGCCACGGCCGGTCGCGGCGCGTTGAAACACCGCACTCAAGCCACCCATACCGTCGCCTCACCATCACCGACAGCCGGGAGGCACGCATGACCACTCCCACTGCAATCCCCGCTCATATCCAGGTCAGCCCGGGCGCACTTGCCCCTATCCCCAGCGCCACCCTCGTCGGAGAGCACGACGGACACGTCCGCGTCACAGGCTCCGTCGAATCCTCCGCCACCTTCCGCGGCATGTTCCTCGTCGAAACCGAGGTCGGCTCGCTCTATCTCGATGCCGATCTGCCCGTCACCATCGTCAATCCCGAACTCTCCGAAGACGACGACCTCGTTGCCTTCGCTCACACCGTCGGCTTATTGCAAGCGTCCCGATCGTTACTCGACTAATCCCGCCTCCCACAGCTGCGAAGGGGAGGCGGGCCGGAGCGTGTTTCGGGCCTGGCTAGCCTTCTCGCGTGACCGACAACCGACCGTCCAATGACTTCCGCCGTGTTCAGGGGCCGTTGACCACCGCTGACGCGGTCATCCTGGGTATCGCTGTCTCGGTATTCCTCGCGGTGCTGGTGGTAGGAATTGCGGCCCTATGGCACATGGCGAATCCCGAGCAGATGAACGCGAGTTGGTGGGACGCGGCTGGTGCTATCGGGACTTGGTATGCGGGAACGATGACGTTGGCGGCGGTCGCAGCAGCGCTTCGCGAAGGGCGGCAAGCCAAGAGGATCGCCAATTACGCTCAGGCTTCAGAAGAGCGTCGACACCGCCAACGACTCTTAGAGGAGAAGATCCATGCGGATCTCCAACGTGTCTCTGAACTGGTTCCTGATCTTGAAGCGTTTGCGAAGGCGATGGCCACCGCAGATCTCCAGTACCTGACCGATGCGATATTTCCACCGTCCGGCTCAACGAAGACTCTTGCGTTGACAAGAAACGGACCTGTGTGGAAGCCGGGTCGGAAGCCTTCATCCAACTTGATCAAGGACTACGGCACGTTCCTCACAGCATGCAGTGACATTACGGAGAAGCTCCAGACCGTTCGCGTTTCCGTCAGAGTGGACTCGGTTCGAGACGCAGTGGCCCAGGCGATAGAGATTGTTGCGTTGATCCAGAGCCAATTGTTCTCCTGGTTCCTTCAACTTGCTCAGAGCAAGGACGAGGCGTCGAGCGAGGGGAAGCTGAAGGCAGAGAAGCTGACTGAACTCGAATCGCACCCTCGTTGGAAGCCCCCTGGCCATCTTCATCCTGCGGCTCGGCTAGCTCAAGAAGTCATCTATGAGGCGCTGGACGCTGCGCAGAAGCAGGAGAACACGCCTGACGATAATGGCCCCGACGATGCGACGATGACGGCGTGATCCGCATTGATGGGAAGGGTACGTCCGCGCCGTTAGGCGCTGTTGCTGTGCGATACCGTCACGATTGGCAGCTGTTCGCGGACTGGTGCACCGCGGTCGAGGCGTCCGCGCTTCCGGCGGACCCGCTGACGATCGCTCTGTTCCTCGACGAACACCCCGCCGCCATGAGCACTCACCGCAGTCGCGTGACCGCGATCAACACCGTCCACACCCGCTGCGGTTACCCCGCCCCAGGGACCGCGCATGCATTGCGGGAACGTCTCACCCGCCGGACCCATCCCCGCCCGGACCTGCGGGACACCGCATTGGACGTGATTCGCCGGCTGCCGACCACGGGCTGGCCCGGAGGTCTCTTCGGCCGACGCGACTCCCTTCTGCTCACCCTGACCTGCCGCATGGGCCTCTCCCCCATCCAGGTCGGACGCCTCCAACGCAGCGACGTCACCTTTGACGGCCGCACCCTCCGCATCCCCAGCCACGGCATCGTCGTCCCCCACGACCCCCACGAATCACCCCGCACCGAACAGGTCGCCGTGTACCTGCGGTGGGCCAGACTGCAGGCCTTCACCGACCGCACCCCCTCCAACCGGTGGCTCGGCGAGTCCCTCACCAACGCCACCCCGGTCACCGACGACTCCGTCACTGGCCTCCAACTGCTCCCAGCGATCCGGCACAACGGACCGCTGCTGCCCTCGTTCGACAAGTGGGGCCACGCCAGCCTGAGCCGCGTCGGCCTGTCCCGCCGCGCCATCACCCGCATCCTCACCGCGCACCTGAGCGGCACCACCAGCACTCGGGAACAACGGCAGGTGAAGTTCTTCGACGACGGCTGGGCCGACGCCGTCGAGGACGTCGTCGAATCCATCAGCGAAAACGATGCAGACAACATCAAGCCGGTCGAGCCACCAGAGCTGTCCAGCGAGGAACTCGCAGCACGCTACGAAGCAGGTCTCGCTGCGCGCCGCGGCACCGCGAAAGCGATGGCTGACCTTGAGCCGGCCTTCGAAGAGCTCGACGACCGCACCGACGAACTCCTCGCTCGCATCCAAAGTCTGCTGGAAGTGGTCCAGCCAGGGTAGGCCGAGACCTCGTGGGTCTCCCTCGAACTGTCTCCCCGGAGGGGCTCTTGTCAGAATGGGACGGTCTCTGGCTGGGTCAGTAGCCGAACTGGTCCCGGTAGGGGCAGTAATCCCGAAGTGTTACCGAGGCGAAGAACGCCGCGTCCTGGACAGAGAGCGCGTATTCATCCCTTGCGTGGTCGTAGTTGGGACCGGCCCTGTACTCGCGGGCATACTTCGTCGGGTAGGCCTTCACGAACCCCAGAGCGGTACCTTCAATTTGGCGAGTACTGGCGCCGAAATGGCTCATGCGGCAGATGCGCTCGGCGACATCAAGAGCCTCGTCCAGCTCTAGGGAGGGCACCTCGAAAGAGTCAGCCAAGCTCTCGTAGTACGTCTCTGGGCCCGGCTCGGCCGGTGCAGCGTCGGGGCTCGTGCTCTGCTCGTGAGCGGATTCGTCATCGGCAAGCACGAGGGTTGCGCCGACCGTCAAGGCTACGGCCACCCCGCCGATGATCAGGACGGTGCGCGTGCGGATCATCGGGCTCTCCTTCCCTCTTAACCGCAGTATGCCCACCTCGTTCGATAGTCATTCGCCCACACGCTCGAGTGTGGAGAAGGCGGTTTCTAACCTCTGCGGGCATGAGGGAGAAGCGGTTCGAGACGGGTCTGTCGCACCTTCGTACCTACGTCGAGCAGCACGGTGACGGGCACGTTCCCAGGTCCTGGATGTGCCCGGACTGCGGGTTCGCTCTGGGTAGCTGGGTTGCCCATAAACGGGCCGCGATCCGCGCCGGCAACACCTCGCTGGGCCCGGAACGGATCGCCCAGCTCCACGCCGCCGGCTTCGAGACCACCAGCCCTCGCGGTGTACGCGGCCCCACCTCACTGCACCAACAGCAGTGGGATCACGGACTGAACCATCTGCGGGCGTACGTCGCCACCCATGGCAACGCCGATGTCCCCCGCCGCCACGTCACCGAGGATGGCTTCGCCCTCGGCATGTGGGTGCAGTCGCGCCGCAAGGAACTGCGAGCCGGAAAGCTCACCGCCCCGGACCGCCTGGAGGCACTGTCCAAGCTCGGGTTCATGGAGCACTCCAACCGCCGCGGAGGATTCGCCGCACCCGGCCGGAATACCGCCGCTGAAACAGGTGGAGAAGCGGTAGGCAATCATGGAGCCCCGTCGAGGCAGAACTCGGCGTAACAGACAACGGCACTGTTTTCCTCCCCTCGAAACAGTGCCCCGCCGGTCACCGCGCTCCTCCCCTCACCGCGGTGACCAACACGGCCCGGGCTCGCGTCTCCCCTCGACGCGAGCCCGGGCCGCACTCATCTCGACGCTCGGAGGGGCTGCTTCCCCTACTTGGCGCCTGGCTGATAGACCCGGGCAAGCACCAGCCCCAGCACAGACAGCGCAAGGAATCCAAGCCACACCGGGGTGGCGGACGGGACCGTCAAGACTGAAATGAACAGCCCGCAGATCGACACAACCAGCAGGCTCGACCACACCACCGTGCGGACCGTAACCATGAACGCGGCCCTTGCGGCACGAGCCGCGCGGACCTGATCGATACCCGCCACGAAGTCCTTCGCGTGCTGGTTGACAGGGAACAAATTGCCGTCGGAGGTATAGGCGAACAAGCCGATCCCGTGCTCGTCTGCGTACCCGACGGCGTCCTGCGTGTACGGCGAAGGGGACAGCAGCTCCGCGAAGAACAGCATGTCCTTGGAATGTTCTGCGCCCCGCGCCCCGTACAGACGTTGCAGATCCGGCCGCCCCACCTTCGAGTGCATCCACTTCACTTGAGCGACTGCACGGCGGGCAACGACGTCGACGCCCCCGTCAGCGCCGCGCCCGGTCACCCTCGCATCCGGGAAGCCCATATCCCTCATCTGTGACGCCGCGAACTGCTCGGCGTCCTCTGGAGTGGTGATGTATCGGGACTGAGAATCCATGGTGCGACCTCCGGATCTGCCGACACTGTAGCCACTCGTAGCACGCATTCAGGTCAGATCAGGAGCCCAAACTCTGCAGGCGTTGCAGCGTTCGCGGACGCATCAACCACTCCTCGAACTCCAACGCAGAGTCATCCCGCTCCCACACCTGCAGCCACTGCCGCCACACCCGATACGAGCACCGCAGCGACGGCGGCAGCGTCTTCTGCGACAGCGCGTACCGCACCCCGTCATCACGGCCCTGCGCCGGCCGCACCACCATCGGCCGACCCTTCACAGACCAGTCCGGAGCCTGTCCGGACTCAAGGAAACCAAGGTCCGCGAGCAACCCGTCATCCCACCCGCCGACACTGCGCCGACCCTCCAACTGCATCTGCACATCCGGGGTGACCTCCCACAGCACCTGCGCGATATGACCGGCCTCGATCGACATCTTGTAGCCCCGCAGCACCTGCAGCATCCGCCACCGCTCCTTGTGCGTGATCTCCATTTCCACGGCCACAATCCGCCCACCGACAATCGCCGTGAAGTCCGGCCAATGCAGCTCCCCCGCCACCCCGACCGGCACCCCGAACCACCGCGCACGCCCCGCCCCATCCATCGTCGGCGAGACCGCCGTTCCGAACTCATCCGCCGCCGACGACCCCGCCACCGCCACACCCACGAACCGTGCGAACGCCTCCGCCGCCTGCCCACTGTCATTCGCGCGTTCCACCGCCCGCATCTGCCGCTCGGACACCACCCGCACCCCACGGGCACGCATCCGCAGCGCCGCCTCCGCCACCAACAACCGGTGCAGCATCCGCTCCTCCGACGGCACCAACGCCCGCAGCTCCGGGAACCCCGGGGCCGCCGCGGCCGCCATCCCCGCCGCCGTCGGATACAACACCGTCCCCGCCCACCGAAGGTTGTCGGACCGCTCCAACAGCCCTGCCTCCCGCATGTACTGCACCCGCTTGCGCGCCGTCTCCCACACCCCGCCATAGAAGTGTTCGGCGGCGTGCCGAAGCGTGATCGCACCGAACGCACCGGCGAACTCCAACAACTGCTCATCCCCCGGCGTCCGACGCCACCCGTGCCGCCGCACCGTCCCCGACGACATCCCTTGATTCCCCCGCCGCGCCGTCGCCGCCCGCCGCTTCCGCGTCATCGGAACCCGGTACCCCGCCCCCAAATCAGACGCCTTCTCCACGTACTCCGGCACCGACACCACTCCTCACATCACGTCCAACGCGCCAGCCCAGGCCCCGCAGCCACACCAGCCACAAGGCCCCCACCAACGCGCCCCCCACACGGGGGCTTACCGCGCACACCCCATCACCCGCCTTCTCCACCTGAAACACCTGCGAAAAGCCCCCACCCCACCCCCGCCGACCACCGCCACTCACCTCCACCCGGGGGTGTCGCGGGTTCCACTGGTCTCGTGCCTCGCCGGTGGTGCCACTGCTGACCCCTTGGGTGTCGGTGCCCGCGCGGTGCGTGGGGGTCACCCCTTTTGGGCGGCCTTGGTGTGAACCCCTTGGTTCCTCGCTCGCTCGGAACGCTGCGTGGTTCACGGGCCGCCCAGGGGTGAGGACCCCCTCGCATCGCGTGGGTGTGTGGTGGTCGCCTTGGACGAGGGTGTTGCCCCCGGGTCAGCGCGGGCTGCCCTTGTCGGGTCAACCTGCTGCGGCGGCCGCGCAGGGGTGGTGACTGTTCGGGTTCGCGCCGGAGGCGCTGCCGGGCACGGCCTCGGGGTGTTCACCCCGGTTGGTGGCTTCTGGGTGGTTGCGGTGATCGCCGTCCTGCCGGGTGGGCCTCCGGCCCGAACCTGCGCACCTCACCGGAGGCGCCGTACCCGACCGGGGTTGTTGCGGCGGTGGCGTAGGTCTTCCCTCGGGCCGCCCCTTGTGGGTGACAGTCGGGTCGTCGGGCTGCCCCCGGGTGGACGCCGAGTCGTCCCGACGGGCAACCCGCGAGGGGCGGGTCGCACGCGTCGAACGCTCGGACCGCCGGCCAACCACGATCTGAGCGGAGCGAACCCGCCGCTAAACCACACACCCACCCGGCCACCGCGAGGCCACCCCTCCCGACCCGGCACACGAGGATGTGCCGCCGAAATCAGGAACCCCGCCCCGTCACCAACGGCGCGTTGCAGCGACCGCGCCAACCCCCCCTGGAACTCCGTCGACCCGCCCGGTGCTGTGTCGACCCGAAGTGACCTCACGGGTCAGCACAGGGCCAACCCCGCCACGGGCCAACCATCCACGTCGCACGCCACCCACGTCGCAGGCCCACAAGCCACCCCCGAAGCCGACCCCCGCCCAACCCACAGCCGACAACGATCCGGCCGGAGGCCACCCCCCCGGTCACCCCACCAGCCCGGCACACGAGGATGTGCCGCCGAAATCAGGAACCCCACCCCGTCACCAACGGCGCGTTGCAGCGACCGCGCCGAACGACACCCACCGACCCGTGCGGCACCGAAGGCGCACCGCCCCCGGAAACGAACCACCCACCAACACCGCGCAGGTCAACCCCCGGCCCCCTACCGGCGGCCGGGAGCCTGGGGAACCGGCGCCCTCAACCCAGCCCCACGGGCTGGGTTGCCCGGCCACCCTCCGGGTGACCGGGCCGGGCACCGGCACCCCAGGACGAACACCCCCAACGACGACGACCCTTCGCCCCGGGACACCCACACACCCCGGCCACCACCGGCAGGCGCCCACCCCACCCACCACAGGTGGCTGGGTTTTGGGCGCGCGGTGCGGGCGTGGGCGGTGGGGTGCGTGGTTCGGGCACCCAAGCGGTGTGTCTATGTATTGTGGACGTAGACACATTTTCGGGAGTCGAGAAGGCGGTGCTGTCCGTGAACGCGGTGGTCACAGACTCGGTGCGGGAGCAGGCCGCAGCCTTGGATGCGTTGCGTAGCGCTCATGCCCGCGAGAGCGACGAGCGTGGCCGGCTCGCGATGGCCACCGCGGTGACCGGTGCCGCGTTGGTGCGGGCTCGGGAGATGGACGTGCCGTGGCGGCAGTGCCAGGAGGCTCTCGGCGGGATCAACCGGGCCGCTGCGAACGTGCGGTGGAAGAACGCGCGGCAGCGAGCCGCCACCGGGGTGGATGCGGACTCCTCCCCCGATGCGCTGTCCGAGTTCGCGGACCGCTGGGGCGGCGACCGTCCGCTGCGTGAGCTCCAGGCCCTCGAGGTCGCTGCAGAGTGCGGTGCCCGCCAGGCCGGCGAAGTGGAGCGAGCGGCGTGTGAGGCGGAGCCGGGCCGCCGGGACTACGAGATCGACGACCTCGTCGGTCGCACGGTCGAGGATGCGGTCGAGGCCGGGCGCCTGGCGCTGGTACGCGCGGCTCGCAGCGGTCCGGTCCCCACGCTTGAGGCATGGCGGATCGTGTCGGAAGCAGCTGCAGCGTTCCGCCCGCTGTGGCGGCACACCGACCGGTGAGCAGCCCGGGGGCGCGTTGACACGCCGACGGGCCGGTGGCGGGTTCGCCGGTGGTCACCGCGTGTTCCCCGTACGCTGAGATCGGTCACGCCGCCCTCCGTGGTGGTAGCGGAATCCGATCGATCGAGGAATCCGACCCTGTCCGCCCGCGTGGACAGCGGTCGCGGGGTTGTCGTCCACGTGCCTCTGGTGGTCGCATGGACGCGAGCGTGACGACGGGGCCGGCTCCTTTTCGGGGAGCCGGCCCCGAGGCGTTTCCGGACCTGACGTGGGTGTCTCCCTCCGCCGCCTCGTGTCTCCCCGGGAGACCGCTGTCCAGCCAGGTCGCAGGGCATCGCCGGCGGTATGTCCCGTCGCCGGACTCTCGGGTCTGCAACAGGCGGTGAACCGGCTCGGTCCACTCGTGGCCATGAGCACTCGAACAGGTACCAGCGACCTCGCCTTCGCGTTCGCGGCCGCGCCGCTTCCGGCAGTTCTCGGGATCGGCGCGCTTGCGCTCCTCGGTCTCCTCGCGCTGGGTGTCGCGCTGCACCAGCCGCGGTACGCGAACCTCGGCGCTAGAAGCTGCCTCTGGCGCCCGCTGACGGGCTCCGCCGCAGTCCTCGCCGCCACCGTGGCGGTCGCGTACTGGCTGTTCCCGTGAGAGCTTCCCGCTCCCGCCTGAGCGGAGGGCTCGACGAGGCTCACCTGCTCTCGCCGGACCCCGGTCGGCGAGGGGTGTCTCCTCGGCTCGGTCGTGTGGCCTCCGAGACCGCTGTTCGGCCCGCGGGCGGCCCGGAGGACGCGAAACGCGGCACGCCCTCTGAGCGCTCCGCTCCCCCTTTCTGGCACAAGGAACCCCAGATTGGCTTTTTCGTCCGCGAGCGTGGCTCTCAGGCGGCAAAACGGGGGTCTCCCGTTCGCGTTCGGGACCCCAGATCTCCGATTGACCCGGAAACGCGTCAGCGAGCCGCTGACGCGTCGAGGACGCAAATCGGGCCCCGGGTCCGTCCGACGCCGTTTCGGGCGCCAGCGGGCCGCGCAGGCATCCGCAGGCCCCATCCGGCGCAGCCCGCCAGCCGACCAATCGCGGCCAAGACGATTCGACGCCACCCGAGCCGCCCCGGTCGCCGACCTCGGGCCCGACGAGTCGCCCGTCGCCCGTGCCGCACGACTCCTCCGCGCCGCACGACTCCCCCGCTCCACACGACTCCCATGAGCCGTGCATCGCAGGGGAAACCCCCGCGCCGCACGAAACCAGGGTGACCCCTGGGATACACGCAACACGCCAGACACGCGATACACGCAATACCCGGGTAATACACGAAACACGCGACACCCAATGGGCACGAGACCGGCACGAATGCAGGGATACGCGCGAAACACGAGAACCGAGCGCCACACGTGGGCCACGCGCAAAACGCGAAACACGGGATACACATGAAACCCGCGCACTCCCCAAATCGCGCGAACTACCCGACACCCAAGACACACACGCCACACCCCAGAAACCGGTATCCCACGACACACGAGATACCCGTTCAACCCGAGTACGCCGGGCCGCACTGGAAATGCGCGACACCCGCGATACCCGCCTACAACTCCCCTCCCCCGCCCCACCCGGATCCCGCGAAACACGCGCCCCCCGCCATTGCCCGGACTCCCCCGAGACCCGGGACACCCGCTTCACCCGCGCACGCCCGGACTCCCCAGCTCCACTCGACTCCCGCGATACCCGACAACACCGGCTTTCACTGGAGACGCGCGAGACCCGCGATACCCGTCCGCACCCCCGCTCCCCCGCCCCACCCGACTCGCGCGATACCCGTCTACACCCCGACTCCCTAGGCCCACCCGACTCCCGCGATACCCCTGAAGCCCGCGACTCCCGCGAGTCACATAACTCCCCCACTCCCATGACCCCCGCGAGACCCCACCAACACAAGACACCCGCGAAACCCCAAGTACCCGCGAACCCCATTTGACACGCGATTCCCCCGATGCACGCGTTCCGTGCAATACCCGGGCAATAGGGGTACTGCGTGAAACACGAGAGTCACACGAAACCCCACGTCAACCGGTAAAACGGGAACAACTGGAGACACACTCAACCGGGACAACACGCGAAACGCACGACCAACGCGACACCCACGAATCACGCGGAGCCTGGGAACAGTGGGACACCCACGCCACACGCGATACCGGTGCATCCCAACACACACACGAATCGCCGGTCACCCGCTATACCCCTCGAATACGAGATACCCGGAACCCACTGGTATAGCGGAATACCCGGCCAACACGTGCCACACCGGTCCCCCAACGAACACACCTCACACGCGATACCCGAACCTGACGGGAAGAGGGGGTAACACGAGACACCCGCGTTACCCGGAGAGGGCGTGCCACCCACGAATCGTGGGTCACACGTGACCCCCGCAGTACCCGACTGACCCATGCCACACGGGTTATCCACGGCACCCTTGTCACCCGCGAAACCCGGGAAGCGAGGGCGACACGCGAGACACGAGATACACGTGGCATACCCGACACCAGTGGTATGCGTGATACCCGTGACCAGCATGGAACCAGAGAAATGGGGGAGACACTCTAAACACGCGCATCACTAGAAACCGGGTGGACACACGAGACACGCTGTCCACGCGTTACCCTTCAACCACGCGAACCTCTCCAGTCACGGGAGTCACGCGCTACCACCGGACCCTGTGACACACGCGGATCGCGTGGAGAACCCGCCACCTACGGTTCTCGCACCACATCAACCACCAGAACACGAGGAGCTGCCGTGCAGCCTACGAATCTCGTCGCCCCCTCGCGTCGACACAGCGGGGGAGGGGTCCGATGAGCCTGACCCCTGCGGAACTCAACGCCGCACTCGACAAGTCCTGCTCGATGACCTCTCAGAAGGGTGGAGTCGCCAAGACCACCACCACCGCCCAGTACGCGAAGTTCCTCGCGAACGTCGGTGTGAAGGTCCTGATCGTCGACGCCGATACCAACCGCAGCATGACGGTCCTTACCGGCACCGGGCCGACTGTCGAGGACCCCGTCTCGATCGCCGACCTGATCAAGTACCCGACCGAGCCCAGCATCGTCGCTCGCGCTGCGCACCTGGCTACCGAACCGTGGCAGCCCGACACAACCCGGCCCTGGAAGCTCGGGGGAGCGCTCGTACCCGGAGGATCGGTTCATGTTGTGCCCTCACCGGGCGCAGCGCTGCAGGAGATCGCGGACGAGAAGCCCGCAGCCGCGCACTTGCGATTGTGGAAGGGGTTGCACGAGTCCGGACTGTCCTCGGACTACGACGTCGTGTTGATCGACTGCCCACCCTCGGTGGGGTCGACCACGGAACTCGCGATTCTCGCCTCCGGATGGGCCATCTTCCCGGCCCACCCGGAACTGCTCGGCACGGTCGGGTTCGCTGACGGCGTCCGAGCGGTCCAGCACTTCGCGGAGGCCTGGCGTCATCCGCTCGCAGTGGCAGGCGTCGTGGTCACCAAGGTCAACCGCACCACCGAGCACCGCATCGGAGTCGAAGGCACGGTCCAGTTCGTGAATGGGACCTGGCCTGACTCCGGCTTCGACGCCGACGATCCGCGGGACGCGTTCGCATCCGGGGTGTGGGCGCCGGCTATCAACGAAGCCGCGTTCGTCGCTGCTGCCAACGGTCGTGGCGAGTCCGTCGCCGACGCTCTGCCCTCGATGTTCACTGCAGCGGGGGAGCCGAAGATCAATACCGACTCGCAGTTGCGCCTGGTGTCCGCCTACATGCGGCACGCACTCAACCTTCTCGCGCTGCTCGCCCCGGAGCGGTACGAGGACACCATCGAGAAGCTCCAGAACGAACAGCTTCCTCAGGTGATGCGTGAGGTCCTGTTCGAGAGCCCGCTCAAGTTCACCGTCGAACCCGACGAAGACGACCATGTGCCGGCCGCAGACGCCGGTGGAGATGAAGGTGCGGCGGTTGCCGTGGCCGTCGCAGAAGGAGTTCAGTAATGGCGAAGATGACGTCAGGTCGACCCGATCGCTTCGGCGGCGGCACTCTGCCTCCGGCGTTCGTTGGCGCAACGGCACCTGCAGCAACGGCACCTGCAGCTGTCGAGCCCTCGCTCACTGCCGTCCCGGAGACGACGCCGGTGGCCGAGACTCCCGCACCCGCGCCGTCGGAGGTCGAGGAAGCTCCGGAACCGAAGGCCGCTCCGGAACCGACGAAGAAAAAGAGCACCACGTCGCGCAGCAAGCGGGTCGTCGAATCCACTAACAGCGAGGTCCGTCGCAAGTACGTCGAGTGGGACCAGTCGATCGAGGACGAGTTCCAGGACGGCTGCGACGACTGGTACGGCGACCGCGACCGTCGTGAGCGCAAGCGTCGCCTTGGCCGCCGTCCGTCGGACAACGCTATGGTCATCGCGTTGATGCGCCTCGGTCTCGAGACGATCGCCAAGGACCCGAAGGCCAACGATCGGCTTGAGGATCTGCTGCCGGTAGACGCACGGCGCCGCCGAAAGTCCTGATCCCCCTATATATAGAGCGCAGTATCCCCGGGAAGACCACGTGTCTCCCGGGGATACCGCTGTCCGAGGCAGGTCATGGGGTCGGTGGTGGGGGAGCGCAGCCCGCAGAGCAGTTTGCCGGCGAACTCAAAGGGGTTCGCCGGCGAGAGGTCATGCCCCTCAGTTCGAAGTACGCCCGGTCCAGGACAAAAGAGTGCCCAATCAGGGACTGGGGACACCGAAAGTGCAGATCAAAGGACTGATCAGCACCACCATCTCTTGCGGCAGAAGCGGCTCTCGCCGCCACCTCCGCCACCACCACCGCTGTAGCTGGGGCTGCTGTAGTCCGGTCGGATATCGAGTTCACCGTTGGCGTTGAAGTAGTACTGCGTCTCATCGTCGTCGGAGGTGCCGATCTGGCCGTCCGCACCGGCGCGGAGCGCATCGAGCTGTGCTTGTTGCTCGCGGCGGATGCGTTCCTTCTCATCGCGAATGCGTGCCTCCTCGTCGCGCCGCAATTTCTCGTCCACCCGAGGCTGGTCAGCGACGCGGCACGCCGCTTGGGAGCCCGCCGACGAATCCCACGCGCTCTGGCTAGCCGAGACCAGGAGAGCGAACTGAGCAGTGTCCCCGCCGAGATACGTAGTAGCCGCGGCGATCTGCTCGTCGAGCGGCGTGCTCGCCGCGATCGAGAAATCGAGGTCCGGATCGGCGATCGAGCCGTGGCCTTCGGCGAGTAGCACCTCGTTGGCGGACCCACCGACAGCCGGCGCTGTACTCGTCGCCGAGGCCGCGGTGGTCGAGGGCGCCGGTGGGGCGGAAGAGACAGGCCCGGTCACGGATGTTGTCGGCGGTGAGACAGTCGTGGTCGCAGCGAGCGGCGCGGAAGTAAAGACATAGCCGGACGAGCTGTCCAACGTGTTGAACGAGCCAAAACTTGCCCTCGCTACCCGCACGGCAGTTCCAGCCGGCAGGAGATCTGCGAGCCGTGCCCGTAGAGCCTGCACCGCTCGATCACCATCCTCGCCGCAGGACGGTGCCTGCACCCGGGCGAGGGTGATCGTCCTCGTCGACTCGCCGAAGTCGATGTCAGCGGTCGGGAGCCGACCGAGGACATCGGTGGAGATGATCGTCCCGACCCATTCCGACTTCAGGGGGTCGGCCTGTGACCACCCGAGTTCGGTCTTCAAATCGTCGGCGGCGCACGACCCCGCCACGCCGAGCAAGAGCACGACAACCGCCACGCCACCTGCGATCTTCCACTTCTTACTCAACGAGCCCTTCTTCGCCACTCTCTGGTCACCACGCGCTTTCTCATGACGGTCGGGACCCGAGGGGGAGGGGCACGGCCGGTACACATCAACCCGCCGAGCGTAGTGTCCTCGAATTTTCCTATTGCCAGGTCAGGGGGCTCGTAGTGCGCCAGCTCACGAGAACACCCTGTCGGCTGAGCGATCGACAGGCCTACAAACGCAGTCATTGAAATAGCGGATACAAGGAGCGTCGCTGTCTGTCTCCCATCTCCCGGGGAGACAGCTGTCCGCCTCCGTGGACGTACGGAGAAACCTGCCGGCAGGGGGACGAGCACCTGGAGGCTCGTCGAATTCGTCCAGGTCAGCGCCGGTGGAGAAGCGACATGGTCCTATGTCGCGACCACCACGCCCAACCACCCAGGAGGACCGCGATGACCGAGACGATGCCCGCGCGATGGGACCGCGCAACGGCGACCACGCTCGCCCGTCTCCGCGAGACGACCGGCCGCCCGGTGAGCTTCCTGGTGACTCAAGCGGTCCTCCACGCGACGAATGACGGAGCCGATCTGACCAATTACTTCGCCACCCCCGCCCGTGGTGACACCGTCCGCACGACCGTCACCCTGCGCGGCGACGTCGCCAGCAAGCTCGACTCGATCGCCGCAGCACATCCGTCGGCAAGAGGAGTGCGCAGTAGATACGCCGTGGTTCGGGCCTGCGTGCGATGGTGGCTCGACACCGACCTCGATGACCTGTCCGCTCGCCTGGGCGGGCAGTGGCTCCGAGTGGAGGCGCGTCGTGCCTGAACCCCGTCAGCTGCGGAGACCGCGCCGGACCACCAGCGGCCCCGGCTTCGTTCAGATCCCCAAGACGTTCGAGAAGCAGTGCCTGGCCGACGAACTCACCCTCGAAGAGATCGGACTGCTCACCCTCGCGAATACCCATCCCGAGACCAAACACGTCGGCGTCCTCTACCGCCCGAACGAATGGAACGACGTGTTCGGCGGGACCAGTCACGTCGGGCGACTCCTCGACAACCTGCAGGCCAAAGGAAAGGTCGCCCTCGATGGGTACTGGGTCCTCATCCGCGGCTGGATGCCCACTCGCGGGTTTCGTCAGCCGAAGTACTTCTCCTCTGGTCTGTACAGCCTTGTGCACCAAGTCGACTCACCGCTGCTCCGGATGGTGATCGGATCCGAACTCCTCGGCCTGCGACTGTGCGACCAGACGCCCGCGGACCTGGAGAAGAACCGGATGTACCAGTACGCCTCGGAGTACTGGGAGGAAATCACCGGCTGCCCTTTGATTCCCGCCAGTTCGATGACCGGCGACCTCCTGCGGCCCCCGGAGGAGATGCTCGATCACCTTGCTGTGATGCCCGGCGCGGAAACGGCATTCAAGGGCCTCACATCGCGGTCGTGGTCCGTGATCGACGAGCCGCTGCGTGCCCCACTGCAGCGCTCACTGTTGTCCCGGTTCGGAGACAATCGGTTCGGGCATCTCAACAGCACCCGGCTCGGTTGACCGGCTCTATCCGCTCCACCGTCGCCGAGCTGTATCCACGGCCGGTGGATCCCAACAACTCCCGAGCGTCCGGCACGAGACGGTCAGCGCAGCCCACCACCGCCGCAGCCGCCGGCCGATTTCGAGAGAGTTGCCCATGCCTGCCACTCATTCCGCAGAACGCACCAAGTTCCTCACCGATGTCTTCACTACCGCGATGGAAGGCGGGGTCTCGTACTGGGCATCAGTGCTCGAATACAGGCACACCGAGTCGCCGCGGGCGGTGCTCGTTCACACCGAGGAGCTCATTCTCGATCACGAGACCATGAGCTGGGTTCCCGGTCCGGACGCGGAGGAACTTATCGTCGATCTCGATGTCGTAGCGCAAGGGATCAGTCGAATCATCAAGGGAGAGGTCGACTACTTGCCCGAGACGCATCGCGCGCGGATCGCCGCCGCCAGCCGGGAGAACGACATGATGCCGGCAGATGGCCGACACGGTGACATCGACGCGGGGATCGCCGAGCACGTCGTGCAGGCAGCACTGTTCGGTGCGATCGTGCACGGTTGAGCATTCGGCTACGACAGGAACAAGCCCGTCCCGATCACGTCGGGGCGGGCTTCGTCGTGGGGTCGGAACTACCTTCGCAGGACGGGATTTCGAGCTGTCCACGACAGGACTCGGCGGGGCATTTGTCCGGTATTTCCGGTGGTGTAGGGATGGTGTAGGTCTGCCATAGGGTATGCCGATTTCCGTCGGCCCCGATCTGGCATAGCCCTGCCATACCCAATGCCGATTCAGATAATTCGGACAGTCATGGGGTATGCCATCCGCGCGATGGACGATGGGTTCCGGAATCATCACCGCAGGTCAAGCCACACGCTCTGGAACGACGCTCGTGTGGCGTAGGGTATGCCGCCCAATCGGTCTGGCATAGGCGTGGCATAGGGGTGGCATACCCATGGCATACCGCCTATCGCGCGAATAAGAACTGAGATATAAGAACTACTAGTGGTCACCTTGGGTAGGTGGGGGGTGTGGGGGGAGGGGCAAATTCGCGACGCACGGTCGCCACACGAACGCGACCTGCAGCCGGCTCGACGCTCTGCGGACCCAACGAACCGTCGCCAGGCTGCGGGCCCGCTGTCCCGGCTGACGCCGAGACGCCCAGATCGATCCGCCTCTCAGACGTTCTGAAACCCCCGACCGGGCACAGGAACCCACCCCACACTCTTCAGGCGCCCCACGGCCCGCACAGCCGTACAAAACATCGACCGGAGAACAGCCGCCCGGCCGCCTCTCGACGCCAGCTCACCCGCGTAACCCTCCGCTCGTCCATCGGATGCGCCCCTTCCCGGGCGCCGGCCCCGCCCGCTTCCGTTCGATGCACCCTCACCGAACAGGCACACCCGGTCGCGGTCGAACCAAGGCGCCACCTCGATAGGGACACCGAAACTGCTGGACACACGACCATTTCGTCTTCCGACCGGACTGGAGAAGCGAAACCGTAGCCTTTCGCGCACCACCACGACCACCAATCGAAAGGCCCCGGTATGCCCCTCCGCGCAGCCGCGGACACCGAACTCGCCACAGTCGTCTCGGACGCGGTCGCAGCCGCCCTGCCCGCCTTCATCGACGCTGTTACCGCAGCCGTGCTGTCCGACCCTCGCCTCACCGTCCGGCAGGGCTTCATCGCCGACACACCCGCACCGGCAGGTGCCTCTGCCACTGCCGGGCTTCAAGCGGTGCTCGCCGCGAACCCGAAGCACCGGCCGGCCGACCCGGACGCGTGGATCGCCGCGGTCGCTGAGCACTACCCGGCTGCTGCGCCGGCACTGGAGTGGGCATGGTCCGATCAGTGCCCTACCGACTACTGGCGACGCCTCCGCGGTGCACCGAGCATCGCCAGGAGGCCAGGGCGCAGTACCCGAAGCGAACTCGACCAGCTGCTGTCCGAGCACTCTCTTGCCACCACTCGAGATCGCGCCGACCTCGTCATCGACCTCAGCGCTGCCGTCGAGACTGTGCGGGCCGCGATCGCCGAACGGCACACCGCAAAGGCGACCTACACCTGGCGGCGCAACCTTCTCGCCGCCGCGCACGTCACCGGCGGCAACCTTCATCAGGCCGTCACCGTGATCTGCTGGTGCCTGCACTCACGGCCCCACTGGCAGCGCACCATCACCCAGGCCCCGTCGAAGTCCACCTTCGAGAAGATGCTCGGCGACTGGCGCGCCGATGGACAGGACTGGACCATCGCCGATGTCGCCGAACCCGAGATGGCTGAGCAACTGCGCGACCTCGGACGGACATGGACGCGGTACCAGAGCAAGCACGGGGGAGGGGCGTCTCCGTCGGTGCCCCGCACCGGCCGCAACCTCCACCGCGCCCTCGCAGGCGACGGCATCGAGGCGGTTCCGGCCGCCGAGCTCGGTGCGCTGATGCGGTGGTGGTTCGAGGAGGGCAATGCCCGCTTCCACATCCGGGACGCCGATTTCCCCACCCCTGACGTTGTGTCGCGCGCGCTGCTCGCGATGCGGACCTCCCGTACCGCAGGTCCGTCGAACGGCGTCGCCGCCACCAACACCGCCGCCTCGGGGGTGCGCGCCCATACCGATCTGAGCGAACTCGAGGGACTTGCATGAGCACACCCAACAGCCCCCGCCGCATCTCCGCGGTCCTCGGACAGGTCACCACGATCGAGGTGCCCTGCCGCGACTGCGGCGCTCTCGTCGCTCGTCCCGCACAGCTTCCCGGCCGCCCGGAAGGCTGGCGCGACGCTGTCCGGTGTCGGGTGCATGCCGCCGCAGCAGGCGTCGACGCTGCCTCTGCCCGCGCCGCGTCCGCCCGAGATCGCGACCGTCATACGTGGTTCGACACTGTCCGCGCATTCGACGCGGTCGCCGGCTACGAGCACGCGAGTGTCGACGAGATCGACTCGACCAAGACTGCTGCCGCATGCCTTCGCCTCATCGATACCCACACCGCGGCCGATCCGCACGGCGGTCATCGCGGTGGCATCGCGCTCATCGGACCCACCGGGATCGGCAAGACCCGCGCCATGTTCTCAGTCGTCAATGCGCTCGCCCCCGGCCGCCGCGCGCTCGTCGGCAGCGAAGACACCATCCTCGCCGTCGACGTGACGCCGTGGGAACTCACCGCCGCGATCACCGCGCGGATCACCGGAGTCGAAGTCCTCGGCATCGACGACGTCGGAGTGTCCCTACGCCGGCCCGACGAGCGAATGCTCGCCTGGAAGGCATTGGCCGACGCAGTAGCCCGTGCCACTCACCCAGTGACAGTCGTGATCACCACGAACTTGCAGGGGTGGACGGCGTTGACCGGTTGGGTTGGCGCGCAGGCTGCATCGCGATTGTCCGGATGGATGCCGCTGGCGTCCCCGGGGTGGACCGATCGCCGCACAGGTAGAACGCATGAGCAGTGGCGCAACGACCTGCTCGCCGCCCAACGACCCGAGGAGCGAAACCGATGAGCCAGACCGGCATCGAACTCCCCGAGGCGCTCGAGATCCCGGCCCGCGGATGGCTGCGGGGCCTGTTCGATCGCAGTGCACCGGACCTTGCTGGCCAGATGGACGCCGCGGTCGCCGCGGTGCGTTCGAGTCGTCGACCCGAGTACGTGGCGGTGTTCGGAGGCAAGGGGGGAGCGGGCAAGACGACCACCTCCACCGGGATCGGGTCGATGCTCGCCGCGGTGATGCGTGACCGGGTGGCAGTTGTCGACTCCAACCCGGACAAGGGCACGCTGCGACTCAAGTTCCCGAAAGGGCAGTCCGCGCTCCCGCTGCAGCAGCTCGCCGGCCGTACCGAGGTGCTCCATAGTTACTCGGACCTGCGGCCGTATCTGCTGTCCAACGACCTCGGCCTCGACGCGCTCACCTCGACGCGGCACCGGGACACGACCTCGGACGGTCCGGTGTACGCCGAGATCCTCGACTTCCTCACCGCCGACTACCGCGTGGTCGTCGCCGACTGCGGCACCAGCGCAACGTCCGATGTGGCCCGTGAGGTCCTGGCCCGTGCCACGCAGTTGGTGGTCGTCACGCCGGCCCAGATCGACGGGTTCTACGCGCTGCTGGAGACACTCGATGAGCTGGTCGACATGCGGCGTTCCAAGCTGCTCGGCGATGCGGTGGCGGTGATCAACGGGATCCACGAGTCGACCTCGGTGGACGTCGACAAGATCCACGCTGATCTCAAGCGGCGTGTGCGGGCGGTGCGGCGGATCCCGCACGATCCGCTCTTGGCAGCAGGTGCGGCGTTCGACTTCGGCCAGCTGCAGCCGGAGACGAAGGTCGCCTATGCCGAGCTCGCTGCGACGGTCACCGCACGCTTCGGGTGACGGCGTCAGCACGATGTCAGCGCTGCCGGAAACCTCGTCGAACAGGCGTGGGCGCATGATGAAACACCATCACCTTGGGATTCATACCGTCACTCCGACATTCGGGTCTCGACGGAAGGAACTCTGCGGGGGCAAGCAAGCGACGCCCCCGACGTTCACGGTCAACCCGTGCACGCGCTCAGGGAGTGGACCGTGGCCTGATGCGCCGAGCAGAGATGGCGCTGCGGCGACTGACGCCCTCTCAGATGCCGTTGCTGATGGATGCACTGGAGGAGAAGGCGCGTCCCGGTATGAAGTTCGCGACTGTGCTCGAAGGGGTGTACCGGGAGCACCTCACCGGGGTGCCCGGTGAAGTGACGGCGATGTTTGCCGCCGAGCACAAGATCGCGGTCGAGGACGCATTTGAGCATGCTCGCCGCATGGCGATCGCTGACTACCCGCAAGACCCAGCGATGACCGCAAGCATCTTGGAATGGATGGCGGAGTCGTACAGCGCAGTGGTGTTCGCGACGAGAACTCGCCACGCCTACTTCGCAAGCGAAGAGACGACCGCGCTGGTCCTCGCCGGAGCGCAGGAGACTGTCGTTGAGCATTCGGTGACTGCTGTAGACCTGCCGTCCCCTGACGGTGTGGCGTACCTGAACCGGGCCGACGGCGCTCTCGCGCTGGTATGGACGACGCACGAGGACATCACGACCGTGGCGATCGCTACCGCTGCAGGTGTCGGTGAATACCTGCTCGACGAGACGGAACCGGTCTCACCGCCGTTGCCGTCGGCATCGTTCCGGCTGTCTGCCGATGGGACGGACGCGGCACCGGTTCCGGTCGCCGATGAAATCGAGGCGCTGCCGGAGCAGCAGTGGGGGAGCGGCGAGTACGACCATTACGCAGCTCCCCGGGCGATCCCCGTGTTCCTGTCACTGGTGCACATGCTGCGGCAACAGCGGCTCATCGACGCGGAAGAGGTCACTGCCCGCAGCTCCCATCGCAGCACGCAGAACGGCCCTCGCCGATCGGGGACCGCCACAATTACCTACTTGCGGTACAGCTCCCGCTCCGGCTCCGCACTGGGGGTGGTCGTGATCGTCGGTACACACACCGGTGGGTGGTCCGCGGCCACTGGCGGCGTCAGTGGTACCCGAGTCTGCAGAGGCACGTTCCGATTTGGATCACTGATTACATCGCCGGACCGGAGGACGCACCGATCATGGTGCGTGAGAAGGTGCGGTTGGTCAGCTGATCGGACCGCACGTGGAGTCCACCGGCACTCGCTGGACTCCACGTGCGGTCCCGGGTGCTGTCCGCGACGGGCAGGCATGAGAACGCGAGATGCGGCCACAACCAACCCGGTGCGGCGGAGCTGTCCAGCCCGGGCACGGATGTCGATCATCGGAGGACCCAACACCGCGCCGGCCTCTGCAACATCTGCCGCCGGCGGTCGGCATCGTGCGATGGCATCAGCTCACCGACAACCACTTCTGGAGGTACACGTGAACGCCGACAATCGGATCCCGACCAGCTCTCCGTGGGGCGCCGTGCAGGACGGCCGCGTTCTCGCCGACGGCATCATCATCGTCTGGACATCCGGGCACGGCGGCGTGCGGATCAGCCCCGAACGGTTGAAGCAAATGCCTGCCGCCCTGCGGCTCGGGCGCCGACGTTGGTTCGAGGAAGACTGCGAGGCAGCACTCGTCGGACTTGCCTTCGCCGACGACCTCGAATTCACCGACAGTCGGCGAGACGACCTGGCCGCCGTCGTCGCCAACTGGTTCCCGACGAACTGGGAGGCGTACTTCGGTCGCACGCTCGAGCCGGGAGAGTCGTACCTGCGGGACAAGGAAACCTTCGAAGCGGCCACGGCCGACCAGTTCGTTGTCGACAGTGCGTTGGGGGACTGGCACGAGGACGTCCCAGCAGGACTGGTCGGAGTGACCGCACTCCGCCGCAGTGACGGCATCCGCGGCAAGTTCCTGGTGGCCGCGGAGCGGTACTCACGGCGCGACCGGTTCGGGTACGTGATCGACGAGACGGTCGACGTGGTGTGGTCGTCCGCGCCGAAACTCGCGGCGTAGTCACCGGACGGTCGGCCCTCGGGGAAGTCGCTCCCCGGGGGTCGACCCGCGTCGTCTCCATGAAGCCGGCTGTCCGCCGGCGATGTTGATTCGCGCCGTACGGTGCAGCGTTGCAACACCTGCGATCCCCGCTCGCGAACCTTGCGTCGCCCGATAGGCCCCGACAGTGAGGAACCGAATTATGGGAACCGATGTCTACTCATCCGCCCGACTGACCATCACTGAAGAGCAGTCGACCGCGCCGACGTTCAAGGAGATCGTCGACCGGCTGCTGGAGATCCCCGAGCTCGACGAGGTCGACGCGTCCGACACGCCCTTCGACACCGTCGTGTCGGCGCTGATGTCGACGATGTACGAGGCGACCGGCACGGACGAAATCGAGAAGGACGGCGACACGTTCGTGCTCTCCGTTTCCGGGTGGGGGCGGCTCCGAGGAATGGAGGAAACCCTGCGGGTGCTCGCCGATGCTGGCTTCGTGGGCGAGATCGAATGTGAGGACGAGCACAGCGACCGGTGGCGGTACCGGATCGACGACGCCGGGCTCGTTCACCGTGATGCAGGCGAAACCATCTACACGGGGGGCCCGATCACAGGGGTCTGGCTTGTGCAGATGCAGTACCCAGATGACAGCGACCTCGACCACGTCGCCGTCGTCGGCGCCGAACAGGACGCCGAGCCGATTCTCGCCGGCTGGGCGCGCAGGGACGCCCGCGAACTCATCGAGCGCGGCGAGCTGGCCGCCTCGCGTATCGACCTCGACGTGGACGATTCGGCGTTCCTTGACAGGTGGGCCGAGGTCGGCGGCGTGAAGTGGGACGTCTACCAGCCGAAGTGACTACCGCGGACGTGGGTGTCGTGGTGAAACACCCCGACACCACGCCACGCACGGTGGTGGACATCCCGCTCCCACCGAAAGGACCGACTGTGCAGATCTTCGACCTCCCGACCAACCTGGCCTGCATCCAGCCTGACTCGGCGGGAAGCGAGAACTGGGTCGCCCTCACCCGCGGGCTGCCTGGCTCGGGCAAGAGCTCCCTCGCACGGCTGTGGGTGCAGCAGGACCCAGAGCGTCGGGTTCGAATCAGCCGTGACGATCTCCGCGCCGAACTGTTCGCGGCAGCCGGAAGGCTCACCGAGGAACAGGAAGAGGCCATCACCGCGACCCAACGAGCGCGGACCGCAGTCGCGCTCAGGCAGGGCTGTTCGGTTGTATGCGACGACACCCTGCTCGACCCCGCGCACCTCACGGCATGGGAGGAGTTCCTCGCCCCGTTCGGCGTTCCCGTGGTCGTTGTCGATGTGCCGACCCCGGTCGACGAGTGCATTCGCCGCGACCGTGAACGTGGCGCCGCAGGAGGTCGCCAGGTAGGGGAGGACGTCATCCACATGCTCGCCGAGCGCTACGGATATCCGGGTGCGCAGTGCTGACCGGCGGGCGGGCCGGGCAGGGTGAACCGGACAACCGGATTCGTACCGTGCCCACCATGAACGACGCTGCCCACCAATCAGAACCACTCCCGGTATGGGTCGTTGTGGCCGACGCGGCCGGACAGCTCACCGTGCCCTGCCAGGCTGTGGGAATCACCGCGCACCGGGTGCTGCTCGTCGCCGCGACCGACGACGTCGACGTATTCGTCGCGGCGGCCGAGCGGTTCGGGGTGACCGTTCTACCGCGGCGGCGGGGGGATCTGCTGCCGGCGGGGGTGGTGCAGGCGGTGTCCGAACCGATCGTCGGTACGGCCCGCGAGCGACCGAGCCGGTTGCTTGCGCGCTGTGGTGATGGCCGGGACGGTGCTGTCCTCGTCGATGGTGACCTGGTGGTGCCCTGGGTTGACCTCGGAGACCTGACCGCGCTCGCTACCGAGGTCGCGCGCACTGCAGCGTAATCGAGACAGGCACGACCGCCGGAGTCGAGGTGGCTGAGCCGGTCATCGCC
Source organism: Rhodococcus sp. DMU2021 (assembly GCF_019641445.1). Taxonomy (NCBI): domain Bacteria; kingdom Bacillati; phylum Actinomycetota; class Actinomycetes; order Mycobacteriales; family Nocardiaceae; genus Rhodococcus; species Rhodococcus sp. DMU2021. The sequence goes on along the minus strand of NZ_JAIFKB010000016.1, from coordinate 108,939 downwards.
GACCTGTCGTGACAACGGCGCATCCCGACGGGGTCAACGCTCAGGTGAAGGAGTGTCTGCGCTCGATCGGGCCTTCGTTATCACGACTCGAATTGCTCGACTATCGGAACCCCACCGGGCGCTGTTCTCCTGGGCTTCGACGAGCTGTTCGTCGCTCACCTCGACAGTGTTGTCACCGTCGTACTCCTCGATGCGGTAGTCCGCCTTCCAGAGAGTTCCACTCATCGTCAATCGATCGTCTCCGTCGACCAGGAACACCTCGGGTGCCGCCTCGACGGACAGACGTCCCTCGACTCGGTGGGTAGCTCTCATTCTCATCTGAGCATTATCGCAGGTCACGCAGGAGCCAACGCAGAAAGGAGGACGAGAGCGCAACGTGTGCCAGCATCAGACTCGCTTCGTAGACGTTCGGTGCGCCCGGTCCTTCCAGGAATAGGCGCGGGCTGTCCACCGTCGCTGTAGGGCTCGTTCGTGGGAGGGGTGTGCGGCACTTCGACTGCAATGGTCCGCACGGTCGTGTAGTCGCCGGAAACAAGGGTGTATTCAGAGCCGGTCGAGCTCCTCAGAGATGCCGACCGAGCGGGATCGGCCGCGATCGCATCCAGGACACGTCGACCCCGATTCGCGCCGACGCAGTGAACCGAGCCTGATGATGGCATCACCACACCGATACCGCTGCCGGCACTGTTCGCGGCTGAAACACACGTAGCGTCGGATCCATACCGTCCCTCCTCGACAGCTTCCCAGATGTCCCGAGGAGAGAACCCATGACGGCCACCGAGGCGCCCGATGCCTTCCTGACCGCGGCGCTCGCCGAGCACGGTGACCCACTGACCGGCGACCAGTACGTCGAGTACGTGTTGCTCGCGCGGCAGACAGCGTGGGCGGATCAGCACCGCGCCGCGAGTGAGACGAAAGACCTCAAACTCTCCCGGATCACCACGCCACTGTTGCCGAACTTCGTGCTGGAGGCGGACATCGCGCACGTACAGCTTCCGCAGACGACGCCCAAGCCCCGGACACAGCCACGGCGGTACCGTCCCGCGTCGTACTGGCGGGACCGCGTGAACAAGCTCAGCACAGAGATGCAGACGCTGGCCGAGCCCATCATCACCGACCGCGCTGCAGCGGGAGGCACAGGGCTGGGCCCGAAGCGAACCCGCAGGGCCCAGCAGCAGATGGACACACGGCTGGCCCGCTACACCCAACTCCAGCGACGGCGCGCCTACGCCCAACAGATGCTGCAGGCCGCCCAGGCCCGGGAGGCGTGTCACACCGAGGGGTGACGATCACCCACAGAGACTGCGGCCGCCGCGGCGGCCGAAACCGGTGCGGCGGCGGTGAACGACTCACGTAGCGTCCGCCGCCGCACCATCCGAGAAAAGAGGGAGAAACCAGATGAGCGTGGATGGGTTCGTATTCGTCGACCTCGAAACCACCGGCACCAAAGCCGCCGAAGAAGAGATCCTCGAGATCGGCTTCGCGCTGTACTCCGAAGACCTCGAGCCGATCGAGCGGTTCGAAATCCTCGCGGTCACCACCGGCACCGCAGCCCTGATCGAGCAGGTCCGCAACGACCCGGCCTACGACTTCATCACTCAGATGCACACCAAGAACGGCCTGTTCGCGGACCTCAAAAAAGAACTCGTCACCCTCGGCGACAACGTCCCTACGGACCTGTCGGGGTACGAATCCGAGATCGTCGACATCCTCGCCCGGTGGGGAGTAGACGAATCCACCCCGCTGTGCGGGTGCTCGCACCGCATGGATCGTGAGTTCCTCGACCGGTGGTTGCCGAAGGTCGAGGCGATGTTCTCGTACCGCATGATCGACGCGCGGTCGTTCTGCGAAGCCGGAGCGATCCTCGACGCCGGGCGCACCGCCGAACGCCTCAAGCTCGTCGACGAGTACGGCACCGCAAACCATCGGGTGGCCGAGGACATCCACTACGCCGCGAACCTGCTGCGCGTCTTCCACGATCGGGCCCCGATTCCATTCGGCGCCTGAACCGCATACCAACTCAGGGGCGGCCCGTCCCCTTTCCGGAGGGGGCGGGCCGACCCGTATTCGTTGCTCCGCTCGGCTGTCCACACCCCCACCGCAGCCCACAGGCCTGATGGTCTGCGGCGGACTGCAACACGACCACCGGTGGCATCGGAAGGTCAAGGGCATCAACTTCGATTCGCCGGGAGGCCACCGTGACCGTCACCTTCGACCAGCCGCTGCTGCAGCGCATCGTCGGCTACAACCGCACGCTCCGCGAGGAGATCGCCGAGCGTGCGGCCGCGCAGCGCGCTCTCGCCGCCCGCGCTCTCGCGTGTGCTGCCCACGCGGTGAATCCGGATGCGCACACCGTCACGGTGCACGAGATCGACTCGTGGTTCGCATTCACGGACTTCACCTGCACGGGACCCGACGGTTCGCTGCGCGCGGTAAAGGGCTTGCCTGTCGAGGTGCTCGGCGTCGTCAGCGCCGCGCTGGCGACCCTTTGCCCTGGCGAAGAGTGCGCGCCGTGGAGGCGGGCCCACTCCACCGCTGAGCTGGACATCGCAGCTGCGCTCGTCCCGGCCGCCGGATACCCATTCCAGACTGTCGAAGAGCGGGTCCTTGGCGCGCTCGAGGAGCAGACCGGCAAGACGATTCGAAAGGTTGAGATCACCAGCGAGGAGTTCGAAAACGGCTTCTACCCCTCGACCACGGTGGAGGTCGATTTCACCGATGGCGACAGCGAGCACGTGTACTTCGAGGCGTTCGCCGATGGGGATTTCCTCTCCGAGCTGCACGAATACCAGGGGCAGTTCGGTCGCAACACCCGCATCGTGATCACCCGGTCCGCACAGGGCATCACGATCGACTGACCACCGCGCACGGCCCGCACCGGGGATGGCGGGCCGTGCGCCTTCCTCTCAGCTCGTCGGTTGTCCGCAGCACCCGCTGACCCACCGTCGACCCATCCACGCCGGTGCTTGTGCCGGCGACCGAACCGAACTGGAGACGAACTCATGACCACGAACCCGCACGATCCGACCAACCTCACCGAGGTCGCCAACAAGCGAGGCACCGTCATCCGCGTTGGTCAACAGTGGTGCGACAACAGCCCGACTCGGGATCCGATCCGGCACTTCACTATCGAGGCGATCGAGGAGACCTACGGCCACCATCAGGCCATCTGCCGGATCACCCACGGCACCGACCGCGCCACCGGTGGCCGCGTGCCGATTGATCGGGTGGTAAGCATCGACGTCGACCGGTTACACCCGGTCCACACCGGCTACCGACAAGTCGACCCCTCCGATCCGACGTGACCCGGGTCGTGAACGGTCTCGGCCATGGGGGTCTTCGGAGGGCTTCCCAGGACTGCGAAAAGCCACCGGGTGCACCGCACCGTCGTTCGCACTGTCGTCGTGCGACCTGGAACCTGTCCGCCCGCACCAAGTTGGGGGAGGGTGGAGAAGCCGGCCCTCATGCTGCCTGTCACGTGATGACGAGAGGATGGCATGGGATTTCCGGGGATCGACGGTCGCATCGGCGAGGCTGATCGTTTGAAGAATCCGCGTGCCGTTCGAAAGTTGTCCGTATGTCAGACGAGTCGGTGCAGCCGCTCATGGCGGAACACCCGTGCCGTAACGGGTGAAACATATATCGGATGTGTTTCTAGCGTTGCAATTGCCATCACGGAGATTGCAACGCGAGGAGGACACGCCATGCCGCGAAGGATTCGACCCGAATGCACGTGCGGGACCTGGGATCGGCTTCACGAGCCTCACTGCGACCGCCGCACCCGCGACTTCATCGAGAACGACGAATTCGATGACGCGGTCGACGAGTTCAGGGACGACTGGGAACCGACCCCAACCGACTACGTCGCTGCCGGGCTCAACATCGCCTGACACCTCTACCGCGGCTGCCCCGTGCACCTGGCGGGGCAGCCGCCGTATCTGCCTGCCCTCAACACCGAAAGTGAGGACTGATGTCCGAAGCCACCCGTCCCAAGAGCACCATCGCGCAGATCATCACCGCCGTCGCCGCGGTCACCGGCGTCGTTCTGCTGGTGCTCGCGGGCGTCGTCTTTGCACAGATCGCCGAGCAGTCGGCTGTCACCGTCCCCAGCGCCGTCAAACAGTGGGCGTGCCTGCCCTACACCGAGTACGTCCTCGACCAGCACCGCGCCGGTCTGACGCCCGAACAGATCCGGGCGACCCTCGACGTCGTCGAACTCGACCGCGGTTCACAACCAGGAGTCACCCCTGCCACTGTGAACATCGACGAACCACGCCTCGACTCGATCGACACATGCGGTTTGCCCGCCGAGATCATCGACGCGGCCGCGAAGTAGCGACGTCAGCACCGGCCCCGGCCCCGTCCCTCGCGCGAGGGACGGGGCCGTCATCGTCTACCGAGCGACGCGTTCACGCGCGTCGAGTTCCTTGCCGAGCAGGTCGAACTCGGTGAGCATCCGGTACCAGTCCTCGACATGGTGCTCGACGTCGTAACCGGCCTCGAACAGACGGCGGATGAGGTCGAGCTGCTGGTTGTACCGGTCGACCCAGGCAGGCGCCCACACGGTGCCGTTCCAGCGCCGGTAGCCGTACGGCATGTGCTCCCAGCCACGGATGCCGGGCGGAAACGACTGCGAAGCAGCAGAAGCAGAAACGAACATGAGGCCCTCCTACAGGGGCTCGGGCGCAGCGGAAGGCCGCGCAGGCGGTGGGCCACCGACGGCGGCCCCGGGTCCTCATGTGGTGTGCAGCGACGGTATCGACCGCAGGCACGTGGTGTTTCAGCTGCCGCTCCACTGGTGAAGCCGGCCGGTACCGTGCCGCTCGCGGCGCACGCCGGAGTTTGTCGGGGTGTACAGGGAAGATGCGCGCAGATGCGAGCTGTCCACCGTTGTCGGGCAGGGAAGGGTGAGGTGAGGTGACCGCAGTCGAGCAGGTCGATACATTGCGGGCCGCGGTGATTGCGCTTCACCAGTCGGGTTCGGCGACAGCCATTCTGTCGGCCGCCGCACGGTCGGCGCACTGGCACCCCGCCGTCGTCGAGCGCGTTCGAGCTCAGTTGCCGGCCTTCGCCGACCAGCTCGGCGCCCTCGGGTTCGACCTCACCCAGCTCCTCGGTCCCACCGCCCAGAAAGCGAAGCCCCCGACGCAGCACGCGCCGCGGCATGGCTTCGGCGCCGGCCCACCGCGTGTCCCACTGGATCCGGCACTGCGCGCTCCACAGCACGCTGCGCCGCGGCGTGGTTTCGGTGCCGGCCCTGCCGCGCCAGCCACCGATCCGGCCCTGCATCGAGGGACACCGAAACCGCAGCACACAACCCGAAACGCTCGCCCCCGCCCCGACGTAGAGATCCCCACCATCCCGACGCTGTCGGCCGCAGCCGTCCTCGGGCAGCCCTCCCACAAGCCACCACTCGAGTTCGAAGGCACTCTCGACGGACTGCGCGGCGTCCCCCTCGACGATCTCGCCGGCATCCGCGACGACGCCGGCATCGGCGACAAGGAACTCGAACGCCTCACCGCCGCCGGCATCGCCACGGTCTACGACCTGATGATGCGGGTGCCGCTGCGCTACATCGACCGCTCCGAGATCACCCCCATGTCAGCCCTGCGGCCCGGGATGAAGAACGTCGCCACCGTCGGCAAGGTGCTGTCCACCAAAGCCGACTGGGGCAAGAAGTACGCCCGCATCGAGATCGGCGCCGGCGGCTACCGGGTCACCTCGATGCAATTCCAGCAGCCGTGGCTGGCGCAGCGCTTCCGCCGTGACGACCTCGTGCTGATGTGGGGTGACGTCACCGAATGGGAAGGGTTCATCCAGATGGGCGGTGCGCTGATCGCGCCAATGCGCGATGCCACCGCCCCGTTCGTGCCGGTGTACCCGCAATCCGACAAACACCAGGTCTCGACGTGGACGCTGCACCGCGCCGCCCTCGACGCGCTGCGTCGACTGCCGGCACTCGACGATCCGCTCCCGGAACAGATCCGCACCGCCCGACAGTTGCCGGGCCGCCTCGAGGCGCTGCGCGCTGTCCATGTCCCGGACAACGCCGCCGACGCCACCTCGGGCAGGGACCGTCTCGCCTACGACGAACTGCTGCGGATGCAGCTCGCAATGGGTGTGCAGCGCAATGCCGCCCGGCAGCAGCCGGCGGTCGTGCACGCCCCGACCGGCCGACTGACCCGGCCATGGCTCGAATCGCTGCCGTGGCCGTTGACCGGTGCCCAGAGCCGGGTGCTCAAGGAGATCGCCGAGGATCTGCGGGCGCCGTCGCCGATGAAACGGCTCCTGCAGGGCGACGTCGGCTCGGGTAAGGCACAGCCCTTGGATGCACGCGTCCTGACCCCGGACGGGTTCAAGCTGATGGGAAACATGCAGATCGGAGACACTGTAGTGACTCCTTGCGGCTCCACTGCGCCTGTCGTAGGTATCTACCCGCAGGGAGATCGTGACATCTACCGTCTGACGTTTAGCGACGGTACGTCTGTTGAAGCTGATGACGAGCATCTTTGGGTGGTCAACACATCGAGCGGTTGGCATCGAAACACCGCGACGAAGACTTTGACCACCAGTGAACTGCGACGAAGTCTCACGGAAAAGAACGGCGCCTCGCGATGGCACCTACCCGTCATCACCCCCGTAGACCTGCAGGGTGAAGGCCGACCGCTGGACCCGTATCTCATGGGCCTTCTCCTCGGTGATGGAGGGTTCTCTGATGGTGCCGTGACATTCACCAATGCCGACAAAGTGCTCCTCGACTACGTACGCGAGGCTGCGGACCATCTCGGCTGCGAACTCGTCCCAGCCGACAGTTCAAGTATGAAGCACGGCATCTACTACCGGATCGTAGGCAAAACCCGTGGAATAAATAGGGTGGCGCTGGCTGTGCGATTCCTCGAACTGATGAGACATTCGTCGCGCACCAAGTTCGTTCCAGAGTCGTACAAGCAGGCCCCGGTGTCAGCTCGAATCGCCCTACTTCAAGGTCTCATGGATACCGATGGGGAGATCGGTCAGGAAGGATCATCAGTCGCGCTTACGCTGGCATCTGAACGCCTTATCGACGACGTCGCTTGGGTGGTCTACTCGCTCGGCGGCCGCGCAAAGAAGAGAGTGGTCCAGAAGAGATACCGCCGCGCCGACGGATCCCATTACGAAGGCACGTACTACCGACTTGGCATGACACTTCCGAACGACATCAATCCGTTCCGGCTTGGCCGAAAAGCCGATCGCGTGCGATCGAGAACAAAGTACGCACAACGTCGCCGAGCGATCCGCGCGATCGAGTATGTGGGACGTAAACCCGCGCAGTGCATCCTGATCGATCATCCATCACACATGTACGTGACCGACAATTTCACGCCGACACATAACACCAAGGTAGCCCTGGGTGCGATGTTGATGGCTGTCGAAGGCGGCCACCAGGCAGCCCTCATGGCACCCATCGGCGTGCTCGTGCAGCAGCACTACGCAGAAATCGCCGAAACCTGCGACAAGCTCGGCCTGCGCGCAGTCCTCGTCCCAGGCAAGAACAAGCCGAAAGCCCGACGCGAGGCGCTCGCTGGCCTTGCCTCGGGGGAGATCCACATTGCCGTCGGCACCACCGGCCTGCTGTCCGACGACGTGCAGTTCAAGAGCCTCGGCCTCGCTGTGATCGACGAGCAGCACCGATTCGGGGTGAACCAGCGTGCGGCGCTACTCGCCAAGGGGCCTGGCGGTGCGATCGCTGACGAACTCGGTGCTACCGCGACGCCGATCCCACGCACCGCGGCGATGACGCAGTTCGGGGACGTCGACATCTCCATCCTCGACGAACTCCCACCAGGGCGAACACCGATCAAAACCCGGTGGGAACCGGTGGTCGACTTGGATGACCCGAACCACGCGCACTGGAGCTTCGTCCGCGCCCAGATCACCGGCGGCCGACAAGCGTTTGTGGTGTGCCCGCTCGTCGCTGAGCCGGAAACGAAGGCCGGGCAGGAATCCGAAGCGCAGTCCGCTGCCGCCCTGGAAACAGCGACAGCGCTTGCCGACGGAGCCTTGGCCGGGCTGCGGATCGCGGTGGTCACCGGCCGCCAGAAGCCAGCCGACCGCGCAGAGATCATGCACGCCTTCACCACCGGCGAACTCGACGTCCTCGTCGCGACCACCGTGATCGAAGTCGGGGTTTCGGTGCCGAATGCCACCACCATCACCATCCTCGACGCCGGCAACTTCGGTCTCGCGCAGCTCCATCAGCTCCGCGGCCGTATCGGGCGCGGCAAGCACCCCGGGTTCTGCGTCCTCACCGGGGAGGTGTCCGACATCGGCCGCGCCCGCATGGACGCGATGTGCGACACCACAGACGGTTTCAAGCTCGCCAACGTCGACCTCGAGCTCCGCGGTCCCGGCGCACTCGCCGGCACCGCCCAGGCTGGGCACCGCGCCGGGCTGCTCGTGGCGGACCTGCTCGCCGACGCCGAGCTGATGCACGCCGCCCGCGCCGACGCCCAGCAGATGCTCGCCGCCGACCCGCAACTGCTGCGCCGGCCGACCCTGCGCGCCGAAGTCGAACGCGCACTGGGAGAGGACGCGCACTACCTGCGGCGCAGCTGAGCCGCTATGCGGGGACGACGTCCGCAGTCCAGCGGGCGCGCAGATCGACAGCCAGGTTTCTAGCGCACCCTGCTGCTGGTCCACCGGATGCTTGGAGGAATAGGAATCTCAGAGGTCACTTCTTGAAGGATGTCGCGGAGTGCTTCGACAAGCATCGGCCCTTCGGCGTTGATGCTGTTCATGGTCCACTCTCTGACCAAACTCCGTCTTCCTTCGGAATCGGTCCGCTGGACCTCCGCGACTAGGTCGACCATCGGGCGAGCCGAGTCGTCCCCCATCACGCCGCCGACAATCGCCCGAAGGTCTCCCTGGTCTGGCAGGAGTCGAAGAATCAACGCTCCTTCCCAGGGCTCAGGCGGGGGCGGGCCATCTTCTTCGTAATCACCATTAGCGCACCATCTCGCCCGAAACCCCTGATGAGCGCGTTTTCCTGCTCGAGAGTGTCGGTGCTGGCCGGTAGGCTCCCGTTCCGTGCCCGACGAGCTGCTCACGAGCCGCCCCGACGACGTGTCCGTGCCTGTCCCGACCTCCGGTGACCCCGCCGTGCCGGTGTTGCCGGCCGAGACCCTCACGAAGGTGGCCGGGACGGCGGCGCGGTCGCGGTCCGAGTCGACCCGCCGCAACTACGCCGCCGACGGGGCCCGGTTCACCGCGTGGTGCCAGCGCGAAGGACATGCCGCGTTGCCGGCGCATCCGCTCACCGTCGCCGCCTACCTCCACGACGCCGCCGCCACCGTCACGGAGACAGGGGAGCGGGCCTACTCACCCTCAACGTTGGCCCGCTGGGTCGCCGGCATCGGTTACCACCACCGCCGCGCCGGACACCCCGCCCCCGGGGCCGACGAGCTGGTCGCCGCGACCCTGTCCGGGATCCGCCGCGACTACGCGACGGCGGGCGAGCGGCCCCGCACTCCCCGGGCGCCGCTGCTCACCGCCGACATCGTCACCATCGTCGAGCGTGCGCGGGCCGACAGCGGCAACTGGGCCGACGAGGTCCTCGAACGCCGCGACAGTGCGATCCTGCTGCTCGGCTTCGCCGGCGCGTTCCGCCGCAGTGAACTTGTCGCCCTGACCTGCCGCGACGTGTCCTTGCATCGGCTCGACGGACTGCACATCAAACTCCGCAAGACCAAGACGGATCAGGAGGGGCGGGGGAGTATCCGGGCGTTGCCGTTCACGCACAGTCATGCGAGTTGCCCACCGTGTGCGTGGATGCGGTGGGCGCAGATCGTCGCCGCCTTCGACCACGGCAGCCGCCCCGCCGTCATCCGGCTGCTGCGTACCGCCGAGCCGTTCGCGGCGCACGTGTGCCGGGGGTCCCGGCCGCGCATGGTCCCGGCGTCGCCGTTGCTGCGGTCGATCCGCAAGAACGGCAACCTCTCCGACACCGCCCTGTCGGGAGCGGCAGTGCACAAAGCGATCCGCCGCCGCGCCGAGCAGGCCGGCTACGACCCCGACATCGTCCAACAGCTCGGTGGGCATTCGCTGCGAGCCGGGTTCGTCACCCAGGCCTTCCGCAACGGTGCCAGTGCGCACGCGATCATGCGCCAGACCGGGCACAGCACCCCGGCCATGCTCGAAACCTACGCCCGCGAACACGCCCCACTCATCGGCAACGCCGTCACCAACCTCGGATTGTGACCGCGATGACCAGCACCGCACGAGAAGACATCCGCCGCAACGATGTTCATGATGCCGAGCTGGGCCTACGCATCCCGAGTCGCTACCGGCACGACTGGGCGCTGTTCGCCGACTGGTGCGCCGCCGCCGACCGGTCGCCGATTCCGGCTAGCCCCGCGACCCTGGCCATGTTCCTGCACGAGCACCCGGCCGCGGTCGCGACCCAGCGGCGCCGCTTATCGGCGATCAACGCCGTCCACACCGGGCACGGCTACCCCGCCCCGGGACGCACCGAGACCGTGCGCCGGCACCTCGACACCACCCGTGCTTCGCGCCTCGACCGGCTCGGACGCCTGCTGGTGCAGAGAGCGGCCGAGTTGCCCATCACCGGCTGGCCGAGCGGACTGTTCGGCCGCCGCGACGCCCTGCTGCTGGTCCTCGCCGCCACCGGCATGACCTTTGTCGACATCACCCGATTGCGCCGCCGCGACCTCCGCCTCGACGGCAACACCCTGGTGGTCACGACCCAGTCCGGCGAAAGGTTCCGACTCGGACCGGATCCCGAGACCGGAGACAACCCAGCTGCCGCGATGTATCGGCGGTGGGCGGAGATCCAGGCGTTTCTCGACCTGTACCCGGGCACGCATCTATTGCGCCATCACCTCACCGACCCGACCGCGATCATCTCCGATCCGCTCGATGCGGAACAGGCCCGGCAACCGTTGCTGTGTCCGATCGACCGCTGGGGACACCTCCCGCACGCGCAGACGATGACCCCGCAATCGGTATCGGCGCTGGTGCGGGCGCACCTGTCCGGACGTGTTCCGGTACGGAAGGTGTTGCCCGTTCCCCCGCAAGACGATGTCGACGCTTGGGTCGAGCCTGAGATCGACCTCGACGCCGGCTACTACGACCGCGGTACCACCGCCCGCCGCCGCGATCACCAGACCCTCGAAGACCTCACCGACGTCTTCGACGAGATCGAAGCCCGCACCGATGCGCTCCTCGAGGACCTGATGGGGGTGCTTGAGGGACTGTGAAGGGAGTCTGATGGAGTCGCCCGCTGGACGTGCACGCATGCCGTGCATTCGTGCAGTTGTCGTCGGTCTTGATTCTCTCCGACGCATTCCACAGGAGTGCGCCAGAGCCACAGTTAACGAGCGCCGTCGATCAGGACAAGGCAGAACCGGATCCCGCCGAGCCGGTCGCCACGCCCGCCAACCACAGTGCAATGCACTCCGGCGTAAAGCGCTCCCACTTGCACAAGTTGAGGGCAGGCACGGGTGGGGCGGTGTCCGCAGCAGCGGTACCCATCGAACCCGCTCCGAGCGCGGCGGTCACAGCGGTCACGACGACGAACTTGCGCAGCATCAGGTGCCTTCCATAGACGTACATTCTGTGACATCGGAGATGGAGCACTTCGTTACCACAGTATCGATGCGGTCACCGAGGGAAAACCGATGCCATGCTCTTCGAAATCGGTGACCACCTGAAGCAGATGAGACAGGTGAGCGTCGAAGGTGGATTCGGCCAGATGACTAACGGTGGCGAGGTCACACGTGCGCAGCGGAACTGTGTCGGTCTGTGCGGACAGCACGGCGCCATTCGGTCTCTCGCAGCAATCGCAGTCCGTTGAGACCGACGAGGATGGTGGAGCCTTCATGACCCGCCACTCCCAGCGGCAGCGGCAGCGTGCCGACAAGGTCCCAGGTCACCAGGACCACGATGACCGAGGCGGCGATGACGAGGTTGGCGATGACCAGGCGTCGAGCCCTCCGGGCCAGGTGGATCACCGCAGGGATGGCGGTGAGGTCGTCACGGACGACGACCGCGTCGGCGGTCTGCAAGGTCAGATCCGATCCCGCGCCACCCATGGCGATACCGACATGCGCAGCGGCCAGCGCGGGAGCGTCGTTGATGCCGTCTCCGACGACGACCACTTTCGCTCCGTCGGCCTGCAGCGCGCGTACGGCGGCGACCTTGCCGTCGGGCAGCAGCCCGGCCTGCAGGCGCAGTGGCTCAGCGATCAGATCGGCGACCTCGGAATAGGTCTAGCTGCCGAAGAGCGTGTCGAACTGGCGAGTGCTGCCTCTGTCGACCGGCTGGGCCGTGGACGCTGTACGGGTTGCTGTTCACGATCGTGCTCCTATTCGCGCTCCAGGGCGAACAGATCACGTCGCAGCCATGGGACGTCGTGCGCATCGCTCTGCCTCTGCTCACCTATTTTGTCCTCATGTGGGGCGGCGGGTTCCTGTTCGGCGCCGCGATCGGTCTGGGCTACGAGCGCACCACCACCCTGGCGTTCACCGCCGCGGGCAACAACTTCGAACTGGCCATCGCAGCCTCGGCGACAGTGACCGTAGGATCGAAGGAGCTGCAGCGTGCGCCGTGTTCGTCCCAGAGACTCCTGGTGGGTCTGTGGAGGTCACCACGAGAGTTCGCGACAGCGTCCCTCGCCGTCGTGGGGTTCGACCTGCAGGGTGGCGTGTTCGAGGCCGAAGCGTTCCGCCAACAAGGTTTGTGCCGCTGTGAGCACGGCTGTGGAGTCCGCGTCGGATTCGGTGACCAGATGTGCAGAGGCCACTTCCATGCCCGAGGTAAGAGTCCAGACGTGCAGGTCGTGGGATTCATGGACTCCAGGAAGGGCATTAAGGGCGGCGTTGACCTCGGTGATGTCGATACTCTTCGGGGCTTGTTGGAGCAGTATGCCGATCGCGTGTCGGCCGAGATTGTAGGCCCGGGGCAGGACGAAGAGTCCGATGGCGACACCGATGAGCGGGTCGGCGTACCGCCAGCCGAACACGATGGTCACCACACCGCTGATAAGCACGCCGACCGAACCGAGCATGTCGGCCAGGACTTCGAGGTAGGCCCCGCGGACGTTGATGCTCTCCTTGGCGCCGGCGCGCAACAGGAGAAACGAAATGACGTTGATGGTGAGGCCGACCACGGCAACGATGGTGACGGGCAGGCCGGGGACTTCGGGTGGGGCGGACAGTCGTTGGAGGGCTTCGTAGAGAATCCAGAGGGCGACGCCGAACAGCAGGAGTGCGTTGAGCAGGGCGGCGAACACTTCGGTGCGGTACAGGCCGAAGGTCCGGTCCGGTCGGGTGCGGGCACGCTGGGCGACGGTGATAGCGGTGACGGCCATCAACACGCCGAACACGTCGGTGAACACGTGCGCGGAGTCGGAGAGCAGGGCCAGCGACGAGGTGGAGAGTCCGACGACGACCTGGAGCACAAAGGTCACCAGGCCCAGGGCCACGGCGATCCACAACCGTCGGACGTGTCGGCCGGAGGCGCTGGTGGCTTGGGCGGGCGAGAGGCCGTGTCCGTGTCCGTGGCTCATCGTTTTCCTTCCTCAAGACACCGACATCATATAGTCATATGCGCATGAATATATAGAGCGGTCGCGAAAATTGGATCGGCACGATCAACTATCCTTCATAGTATTTCGGCGGCGAGGCGCGCGCCTGCAGGTTCGGCCGGCGGGAACGGGCGAACAACGGACGAGGTGAGGTTTTCCGTGGCAGGTACCAGTAGAGCTGCAGTCGGCGTGATGGTCTCTTGGACGGCAGGCGCGGCCCTGGTGGCGGCCGCCCTGGCGGCCGTGTCGAGCAGTGAGGTTCTGCGGTTGCTCGGACTGCCGGATCCAGGAGTGCTCACGAGATACGGACTCCCGGCCGCCACCGCGATAGGGGAAGTGGCGGCGGTGGTGATGATCGGGTCGTTGCTGGTGGCGGCGGTGCTGGTACCACCACAACGTTCCGGGCTGCTCGATGTCGACGGTTACCGCGCAGTGCGGACTGCGGGCGCGGCTGCAGCGCTATGGGCAGGATCGGCGCTGGTGCTGATTCCTCTGTCGTTGTCGGACACCTCCGGCCAACCACTGAGCACCGTGTTCGCCGATCCGGTTCCGTTCGTGCAGTCGGTGGGGCAAATCGAGGCATCCACCGCCTGGCTGTGGACCGCGTGTCTGGCTGCCGCGGTGGGGCTGGGATGCCGCCTCGTTCTGCAGCACCGGTGGACACCGCTGTTACTGGTCCTGGCGGTAGGGAGCCTGATGCCACGCGCGTTAACGGGACATTCCGCCGGGGGCGGATCGCATGATCTGGCCACCAACAGCCTGATACTTCATCTGGTGGCGGCCGGACTGTGGGCCGGGGGATTGGCAGCGTTGGTGTTGCACGCCGTGCGTGGTGGCGGACATCTCGATGTCGCCACACGCCGGTTCTCCGCGCTGGCGACGGTGGCATTCGTGGTGATGGCTGTGTCGGGAATAATTAATGCTCTGGTGCGGGTTCCGCTTCGGGAGTTTCTGTCCGGCCCGTACGGACTTGTGGTCCTGGCCAAGGTCGTCGCACTCGGTGTAGTGGGGTGGCTGGGCTGGCGCCAACGGACGGTGGCGATCACGGCTCTGGCCGCCGACGCGTCGAATCGGGGGACGTTCATACGCTTGGCGGTAATCGAATCTGCGGTCCTGACGGCCACGATTGGACTCGGGGTGGCGTTGGGCCGTACTCCGCCGCCATTGGGCGAACGTCGCGAACCTAGCCTGGTCGACGAAGTCTTGGGGTACGGGTTCGATGGTGCCCCGACGCTGGGCAGGTTGCTGACGGAGTGGCGGTTCGATCTGTTACTGGGAACCGCAGCGGTCGTGCTGGCAGCGCTCTACCTGCTGGGAGTGCGGAGGCTACGTGCAGTGAGGCAGCCGTGGCCGGTCCGGCGCACCGTGTCCTGGCTTCTCGGCTGTCTAGTGTTGCTTCTGGTGACATCCTCCGGGGTCGGGCGCTACGCCCCGGCGGCGTTCAGCGTGCACCTGCCCGCATCCGCAGCGCTGGCGATCGTGGTGCCCATGTGCTTGGTTCTGGGCGCTCCGCTCACCTTGGCGGCCCGCGCGGTTCGCTCCGGCCCCAGCGATGCAGTTCCAGGAGCCCGCGACTGGATGCGGGCGATTTTCGCCAGCACCGCACTGCGATGGGTGACCCATCCCCTGATGGCCGCGGTGGTGCTCGTGGGCACCTTCTACCTGTTGTATCTCGGAGGACTGTACGACGGCGGCTCCTACCCGGGACGCATGGTGCTCGATATGTGGTTGCTGGCGGTGGGGTTGGTCTTCTTCTGGGTCACCGTCGGGATCGATCCTGTCCCCGTGCCGCAGGGACCGTTGACGCGCGTGGGAGCAGTGGCGGTCGCGCTGGCCGGCTACGCGTTCTTTCTGGTCGCCCTGATCATGGCGGATTTTGTGATCGCCGCCGAGTTCTATACCTCACTGCAACTGGGTTGGTTCGACGACTTGGCTGCCAATCAGCGACTCGGTGGAAACCTGGCGTGGGCCGTCGGCGAGCTACCGCTGCTACTGGCCACCGTGCTCGCGCTCGTGCGATGGAGTTCGATCGAAAACCAGCGTGCCCGGAAGCGGAACGACCAGGTCGACCGCGAGGGAGATCGCGAACTGGCCGCGTACAACGCGATGCTGAACGGACTGCACCCACACTCTCGTACCTCGGCAGCAGCCGACGCCGGCGCCTCCGGCCACGACCCCAAGCGCGAATCGGAGACCGGGTAACGATCCGGTATTGAAACTATGCAGAATAGTAGTAACGTGTCGGTGTCCGTCACCGTTTCGTTATCACGCGAGCGGGTGCCTTCTTGAGGATGCGATCTTGGCCCGACACCGTAAACCAGAGCCCCAACTCGCCGTTCCCCACCGCTCTGACTGTAGTACTGCAGCGTGGCCTGTTCCCGAGCCGACCGATCCCATCGACGCAGGTCGCGATGACGCTGCTTTCCCGACGACAGTGGCTGTCCTGGACCCGGCAGAACGTCTCGATATCGAGCATCGGGATGCCCTTGCCGAGCATGCGGACGCCCTCGCCCCGAGGCCGATCCGAAGCAAAGGCGCGCATCGCCGAACGAGCCCAGGAACGAGCGGACGCGTGCTGGCCGTGTCGGTAGCGGCAGGCGCGCTGCTGGCAGCAACGACCTCGAGCGCCCATGCCGCCTCGGTCCCTCCCACGGTCAGCGACGAGATCGAGGCCGCGTCGCAACCCTCAGCCCCTACGGATGTGCTGCCCCAGGCCCCCCAGGTGTTGCAGGCCGTGCAGGTGCCGATGCTGGCAGACTTCGCGGATCAACTCGACCGGGCACGGATCAGGGAGGAGCGCCGACTCATGCAAGAGGCCGAGGCGCGCCGCCCGAAAACGCTGATGCCTGTCAGTGGCACGCTCACGTCGAACTTCGGACCCCGCTGGGGCACGAGCCACTACGGGCTCGACATCGCCAACTCGATCGGCACCCCGATCGTCTCGGTGACCGATGGCACGGTACTCGAGGCCGGTCCCGCCTCCGGCTTCGGACTGTGGGTACGAATCCTGCAGGACGACGGCACGATCGGGGTGTTCGGGCACATCGATCAGGCCTTGGTTTCTGCAGGTCAGCGCGTGCGAGCCGGGGAACAGATCGCCACCGTGGGCAATCGGGGACAATCGACCGGGCCACATCTGCACTATGAAGTGTGGGGACCGGACGGCCAGAAGGCCGATCCCATGGCATGGTTGAACGCACGAGGGGTTCAGATCGCGTCAGATGCACGCACATAGATAAGGGATAATCGGCGAATGTCTGCGAGGGAAGCCATACACAGGTTGGGGGGTCTCGAAGCCGAGGTGATGAACGAACTGTGGTCGACCGACGAGCCACAGTCGGTCCATGGCCTGGTCGAACGGCTTCGCGATCGCAAGGAATTCGCCTACACCACCATTTTGACCGTGGTCACCCATCTGTATGAGAAGGGCTGGGTGCAGCGAGAAAAACGCAGTCGCGCCTACTACTATTCGCCCTCACGCAGCCGGGAGGAAGCCACCTCCGAGGCACTGCGCGCCCTGCTCGACAGCAGCACCGACCCCAGCGCGGTGCTGCTGCATTTCGCCAAGACGGTCAGCGACCGCGAATACGATGCCCTGCGCCGGGGCTGGACGGGCCGGGCCGCCGACCAATGACATTGGCCCTGGTCCTGTTGCTCGGCGCCGCCCTGATCTCGATGGCGGCCCCGCGAATGCTCGGTCCGCTCGCCGCCACCTCCGTGCCTCCCGGAGTCCTGCTGGCGGCGTGGCTGGGCAGCATAGCCGGGGCCTTGTTCTTCGGCGCCTCCGCGGTGGTCACCTTGGCCTGGCCCGACCATGCGCCTGCCGAGACCGCGGTCGAGGCCGTGGTGCGGTGTCTGTCCGCGGTTTCCCACGCGATGCAGCCGTGGATCACCGAAACCCTGGCCGCTACCGGAGCCCTGGCCCTGCTCACCATAACCGTGCGAGCCGTGATCCTGGGTCGGCGGTACACCAGAGAACAAACCCGTCTACTCGACTACCACCGTGATGTGGTCTCCATCGTCGCCCACTCCCGCGACGACGGTGTGATGTGGCTGGCGCACCCGATGCCAATGGCCTACAGCGTGGCCGGCCGACCCGGATTCGTGGTGGCTACCGACGGGCTCTCGCAGTGTCTGAGCGGTTCCGAACGCGATGCTGTCCTGGCCCACGAGCGGGCACACCTGCGAGGCAGTCACCACCTGATCGTCACCACATGTGACATCTTGGCCGCGGTGCTTCCGGCAGTGCCGTTGTTCGCCGCCGCCCCGGCCGCGGTCAAAACCCTGGTCGAACTGACCGCTGATCAGCACGCTGCCCGCGCCACCAGCACGGCGACGGTGTGCTCGGCGCTGACCGTGGTCTCCGCTTCGACATTGCCGCAGCCGGCCGGGACCTTGGGGTTGAGCAACGAGATCTCGCTGCGACTGCTCAAGCTGCGTGTGAGCTGGCGGACGCGGTGCCCGAAGGTGTCGTACGCCACAGCTGCGGCGTTGTCGATGGCTATGCCTGTCGCTACCGCGCTGGTCGGGCTGGCGGCGACCTCCGCGGCCGTGTGCCTGACCCTCGCTCAGGCATGATCCGGCACGGGCGACCGAACCGACCCTAATTACTATGCAGCATAGTAATTAGGTACGCTCGAGGGCGTCTCATCACCGTGCGCTCGCGCGAAACTTCGGATCGGACAGCACATGACCGCTCTCGCCCCGCCACCCTGGCCTGCCGCTACCCGCCCCATGCCGGCGCGGCGCGGCCCCAAGGGTGCGTTCATCCACAAAATGATCACCACGACCGACCCGAAAGTACTGGGTCAGATGTACCTGGTGACCGCGTTCGCGTTCTTCGCGATCGGAGGCCTGATGGCCCTGATCATGCGCAGCGAACTGGCCGCGCCGGGTCTGCAGTTCCTCTCGAATGAGCAGTACAATCAGCTGTTCACCATGCATGGCACGATCATGCTGCTGATGTACGCCACTCCTGTGGTGTTCGGCTTTGCCAACTACATCCTTCCACTGCAGATCGGCGCGCCCGATGTCGCATTCCCCCGGCTGAACGCCTTCAGCTACTGGCTGTATCTGTTCGGATCCCTCGTTGCAGTCGGCGGCTTCATCACCCCCGGCGGCGCCGCCGACTTCGGCTGGACCGCGTATGTGCCTTTAAGCACGGAAGTGCACTCCCCCGGCATGGGCGCAAATCTATGGATCGTGGGCCTGGCCATCTCAGGACTGGGCACCATCCTGGGCGCAGTCAACTTCATCACCACCATCGTGTGTATGCGAGCCCCCGGCATGACGATGTTCCGGATGTCGATCTTCACTTGGAACATTCTCGTCACCTCCATCCTGATCCTCATCGCCTTTCCGCTGCTGACCGCAGCGTTGATGGGGCTGCTATACGACCGGGTACTCGGCGGTCACCTCTTCGATCCCGCCACCGGCGGAGTGATGCTCTGGCAGCATATGTTCTGGTTCTTCGGTCATCCCGAGGTCTACATCATCGCGCTGCCGTTCTTCGGCATCGTCTCCGAGATTTTCCCGGTGTTCTCCCGGAAGCCGATCTTCGGTTACACCGGCCTGATCTACGCCACCCTCGGCATCGCGGCCCTGTCGATCGCGGTGTGGGCGCACCACATGTATGCCACCGGCGCGGTGCTGCTGCCGTTCTTCTCGTTCATGACCTTCCTGATCGCCATCCCGACCGGTGTGAAGTTCTTCAACTGGATCGGCACCATGTGGAAGGGGCAGTTGACTTTCGAATCACCGATGTTGTTCTCCGTGGGTTTTTTGATCACCTTCCTCTTCGGCGGCCTGTCGGGCGTGATCCTGGCCTCCCCTCCTATGGACTTCCAGCTGCACGATTCGTACTTCGTGGTGGCGCACTTCCACTACGTCGTGTTCGGCACCGTGGTGTTTGCGACCTATGCGGGTATCTACTTCTGGTTTCCGAAGATGACCGGTCGAATGCTCGACGAGCGCCTAGGCAGGTGGCATTTCTGGTTGACATTTCTGGGCTTCCATTCCACCTTTCTCGTCCAGCACTGGCTGGGCAATGAAGGCATGCCCCGCCGGTACGCCGACTACCTGCCCTCGGACGGATTCACCACCCTGAACACGATTTCGACGATCGGATCTTTTGTCCTCGGTGCCTCGGTGTTGCCATTCGTGTGGAACATCTTCAAGAGCTACCGCTACGGGCAGATCGTCACTGTCGACGACCCCTGGGGCTACGGCAACTCGCTCGAATGGGCGACTACCTGCCCGCCGCCGCGACACAACTTCACCGAACTGCCGCAGATCCGCTCCGAACGGCCGGCGTTCGAGCTGCACTACCCGCACATGGTCGAACGCATGAGGGCCGAGGCACACGTGGGTTTCGGTGGTGCGCCCAGGAGCACCGAAATCGCTAAGCGTGAGCTTGCCGAACCGCGGAGCACCGGCGAGGCCTCGGCACGCACCGATACGAAGGAATAAATCGTTCGCCGTCTCGGCGCCGAAAGATCGGAAAATACCGTTGAAGACCAACATGCCGGTGGTGACCGTGCCGGCAACAGACCGAGCCACCGCGGCATTGGCCGACTGGCTCATCCGAGACCTGACCGCCGTGACGCTCGAGCATGCAGGGCTTCCGGATCCTCAACGGTTACGTCGCCTGCCGCCGATCACCGCCGCGCACATCGGCAAGCCGGGTAAGTTGCGCCGACATGTGCGTGCGTTGGAACATGTTCTCGGGCAGGTGGATCGGCATCTTCGTGCCGGTGCGCACCTGCGCGAGCATGGCCTAGGAACCGAGTCGGTACCGGCCGCGCCGCCAGAGCTCTTCGACGTGGCGGCGGACCTGGCCGGCACCGTCGTCGAGCGTGGCAGTCCGGCCGCGGCACTGGCCAATCGGGCGGTGCTGCTCGCGGCCGGAGTTATCGGCCGGGGGCTGGGGGTAGTCGATGCCTCCGCGACCTGGTCCGCTACCGCGGGGTCGTATTGCGCGATCATTGCGCAGTTGTGGCGGGACGAGCCCCAGGCACAGGTGCTGGTCGATCCCGGGTAGAGGGCTGGTGCCTGGTCCGAGGGGTGCGGGTACCTGCGCCGGTCGGTCCTCGGACGGATCGGGCTGGATCCATCCGAGGGCCGGCCGGTCTGCTCCGCTTTGGACGGTCGCAGTCACCGGAACATTTTCCCAGGGCGGAGGTCGAGTTATGAGCGAGTCGGGTGACCGTAGTGATCCGGACGAGGTACAGCCCGGCGACGAGTCGACTGTCTACCCCGATCCGGTCCACCGTCGACAGGAGCTGGCGGCCGCCGAAAAGAGGGTCGCCGGACAGATCGATCCCGGGATGCGTGCGGTGGTGGTCGCTGCAGTGGTGGTGGTGGTGGCGGTCTCGTTCTCACTTCCGCACAACGGTGGCGCCAACGGCTGGCAGGTGCTGGCCGGCTCTACGGTGGCACAGGCCGAAACCATCACCCTTCCTTCGCGGATCTTTTTGGTGCTGGCAGCGGTGTTCGGGATCGTGCTCTCGATGCTGGCGCTGGTGACCCGACGATGGGTGCTGGCCTGGTTTGCCAGCGCCGGGTGCACGCTGGCGATCGTGTTCGGTGTGCTTGCCGTGTGGTCGCGGCAGACCCTCGATCCCGTCGCCGGTGGGGCCGGCCCGGGCATCGGCTTGTTTTTGGGGTGGGGAGCGATGACCGTCCTGGCGTACCACTGGATCAAGGTGGTTTGGGCGCGGTCGTCGCAGATGGTCGAGGCCGAGGCTGCCCGTCGGGCTGCCGAATCCGAGCTGCCCGAGCAGTACCTGCACCGGCTTCCTCCACCACGCGAGGACGGCACGTAGTCGTCCGAGCATTCCCGCGCGCCTCGCAAAAGGTACCTCGCGATGGGGAGAATATCGCTCGATGCGCCGTGAGCGAGCGGAGGCTGCCGCTACCCGGAAACTTTTGTCAGATCAGGGTCTGCCAGTACGGCCAGAAGGCGTGCGCTACCAGGGCGGATACAGTCAGCGTCCAGACGGTGGGGACCACTGCATGCAGCCGGTGCAGCCGCTGCCATGACCGCAACGGTCGATGCTTTTGCACCGCCTCGAGGTGCAGCAGGCAATACCACCAGCCGAGCACGCTGACCAGCCACACCACCATGCAGTACGGGCACAGCGCTTCGATCCGGTAGAGGCTCTGGAAAATCAGCCAGTGCACGAAGGCGACCGCCGCGGTCAGGCCGGCGAACAGGCCGTTCCAATACCAGCGGGGCACGCCGGCCCCGGCCAGGACCGCTACGGCGGTGGTCAGTACGACCGTGAAACCGATGACGCCCAGCAACGGATTAGGAAAGCCGAACAGTTCCGCTTGCCACGAGGTCATGATCGACCCGCAGCTGATGACCGGGTTGATGCTGCACGAGGGCCGATAGGCCGGATCGGCCAGCACGGCGAACTTTTCGACGGTGAGTACCAGCGAGGCTAGTAGCCCCGCTGCGCCGCAGACAACGAGGATCCAGCCCACCCCCGTGCTGCCGAGCGCCCGACCCGACGCCTCGTCGGTGGCAGGCGCCGCCGGACGCGTCGGGGCGCTCACTCGGCCAGCGCCGCGTCGATCCGGGCCCGTAGCTGTTCGTAGGTGGGCATGGGGGGCAGCTCGACGCCGTTGAGGAACAGGGTGGGTGTGCCTTGTACACCGAGGGTAAGACCGTCGTCGAAGTCCCGGTCCACGCGCGCGCTGACGGTGGGATCGTTGACGTCCCGCTCGAATGCGGCCATATCCAGGCCCAGTTGTTCGGCAAAACCCCAGAATACTTTTTCCTGGGACTGGCTCGACTCGCCCCACTGTGCCTGGGTGTCGTACATGAGCTGATACATCGGCTCGAGACGCCCTTGCCGGGCCGCGGCTTCGACGACCCGTGCGGCCAGATGGCTGTTGGTGTGGCTGGGAATGGGGAAGTAGCGGATCCCAAAGTCGATCCGCCCGACGTACTCGTTGCGGATTTGTTCCATCACCGGGTACAAGGCCCGGCAGGACTCGCATTCGAAATCAAGGAATTCGACGAGTTGGACCTTGTCGTCGGGGGCCGTGGACAAGGTACGGATATCTGGGGTCCACACCGGTGCCGTGGCAGCGCCGGGCGCCTCTTGGCCAGTCGTCCCGGCGTTCGTCCCGGCCCTATTGGTGTAGAGCAACACCGACAACAACACCACGAACAGGGCGACCAGAGCCGCGGACACTTTCACATTGGTCGTCAGTTTCATATTCTCGTCCGTCTCGGTGTCTGAGCGAGCCGGTAGCGTCACCGACCAACCGTAAAACTACGGTACATAGTAGATGGGCTAGGGTAGACCCCGATCAGCACCCTTTGCGTTCTCTCGACAGGCCACCGCGCCGGACGCTGCGCCGGGGTAGGGAGCCGAGAAAGTATGTTCCCATGACCAGACTCATCACGATCTTCGCCGCGGCCGCCGCGGTGCTGCTCCTCGGCGTCGCGCCCGCGCAAGCTCACAGCATGTTGATC
The DNA here is from genome assembly GCF_019641445.1 of Rhodococcus sp. DMU2021. Lineage (NCBI taxonomy): Bacteria > Bacillati > Actinomycetota > Actinomycetes > Mycobacteriales > Nocardiaceae > Rhodococcus > Rhodococcus sp. DMU2021. Next base: position 85,870 of record NZ_JAIFKB010000016.1, on the reverse strand, counting down.
GGTTCGACTCCCGCCGCCGACGCCACGGTGGCAAGTTCCCCGGACGGAATCGAACTCGAGTTCAACCAACCCATCAACACCGCTTTCGCCACCGTGACACTTACCGACAGTTCGGGCACTCAACGGGGAAGCTCCGAGGCGATTGTCGACGCAGAACGGGTGCGGCTGGCCATCCCGGAGCCCTTGACCGCAGGGGAGTATACCGTCGGCTACCGGGTCGTCTCCGCCGACGGCCATCCCATCACCGGTTCCTACGCCTTCACCGTCACCGCGGCGGCCGGGCAGACACCGACCTCCGAGGCTCAGGAGGCGTCCCCCTCGTCGGGCGCAGCCGAGCCCGAGACCACCGAAGCGCAGGTTGCCCCTGAGGACTCACAGTCCTCAGGCTCGTCGATTCCGTTGCTGCTGGGGTTCGCAGTACTGGGGGTGCTGGTCATCGCCGGGGGCACCTGGGCGGCAATGCGCGCCTTCCGGAAGAGCTGACACCGGACTCGGCGAGGAGGTGCTGCCCGCAGTCATCTCCTCGCCGGGACTCTGTGCACACCGCGACTTCTTGAAATTTCGGTTCCCCTGACTTTTAATTCAGGGAAACCTTTTGGAGGGCGGATGACGCTGACGCGCAATGTCGGGCCAGTGCAACGGTGGCGCCGTGGGACTCTTCTCGGACCGGCATTCGTCGCCTCTATCGCCTACGTCGATCCGGGCAACGTGGCCTCCAACGTCAGTGCCGGGGCCCAGTTCGGTTATCTGCTGGTGTGGGTCATCGTGGTGGCCAATGTCATGGCCGCGCTGGTGCAGTACCTGTCCGCCAAACTCGGTCTGGTCACCGGCAGGTCGTTGCCCGAGGTGCTCCGCGAGCGCATGTCCCTACCGGCGCGCTTGGCGTACTGGGGACAGGCGGAACTGGTCGCCATGGCTACCGACCTGGCCGAGGTCATCGGCGGCGCCATCGCCCTGAACCTACTGTTCGATCTCCCGCTATTGACGGGAGCGTTGATCACCGGAGCGGTCTCGTTGCTCTTGCTGCTGGTGCAGGACACGCGTGGTCAGCGCGGTTTCGAACGGGTCATCACCGGTCTGTTGCTGGTCATCGCGATCGGGTTCGTCACCAGCCTTTTCGTTGCCCCGCCCCCCGCCCACGCCGTGGCCGCAGGACTCGTGCCGCGCTTCGACGGTGCCGAATCGGTGCTGCTCGCGGCGGCCATGCTCGGTGCGACCGTGATGCCGCATGCGGTGTACCTGCACTCGGGACTGGTCCGGGATCGTCACGGTCATCCCGAGCCCGGTCCGCGACGGGCCGTGCTGCTGCGGGTCACACGCTGGGATGTCGGACTGGCCATGGTGGTGGCGGGCACGGTGAATCTGGCCATGTTGCTCACGGCCGCGACAACGTTGCAGGGCCGGGAGGGGGTCGATTCGATCGAGGAGGCGCACACGGCGCTGGGCCTAGAACTCGGCTCGACGGTAGCGCTGCTGTTCGCGCTGGGCCTGTTGGCCTCCGGGTTCGCGTCGACCTCGGTGGGTGCCTACGCTGGGTCCTTGATCATGGACGGGCTGCTGCGCAGACGGATACCGCTGCTGGCGCGGCGCTTGATCACCCTGGTGCCGGCGTTGGTGGTGGTCGCGCTCGGGACGGATCCGACCCGGGCCCTGGTGCTCTCGCAGGTGGTGCTGTCGTTCGGTATTCCTTTTGCGTTGATCCCTCTGGTGCGTCTGACCAGCGATCGGGCGCTGATGGGCATCGACGTCAACCATCGGCTCACCACCATGGTGGCGTGGGTTATTGCTGCCACGATCACGGCGCTCAATTTGGTGTTGATCTATCTGACGGCGCGGCCTTGACTGCGTCCGTTCCGAAACATCGGATTGATGAGGATCAGGGCCGGGGCCGTTTCGGTGGGTATTTTCGCTGGTTATCGATGATGCGGATCTCGTCGTTGATCCGGGTGCGCAGCCGATGCAGGGCTACCAGCGACACTGCTATCCCGGCGAGTACACCGACAAGGAGCGTCCACGTCAGCGACACCTCGAGTCCGAGAAGGTGGACGCCGGCCACCGCGGCGCCGGCGCAGCCGGCGACCACCGCCAGACGGACTGCGGTGTAGAGGAACACCAGGCGGGACACCCGCATGGTCGACGACTGTTTCATGATCGCTCCTGAGCGCCCGACCCGGGACGGTGCCGGTCCGGGTCCTGGCAGTTTCGCCGGTCAGTTCATCGGTAAGGGTGCGGCGCCGTGGGCCGTAAGTAGTTGCTGCATCGTCGTCGATTCGGCTTGCTGGGTGTCGGCGATCTGTCGGGCCAGCGTCGTGACCACTTGTTCGGTGGCGTTGGCCGCGGCGTAGCGTGCCATCGGCAGGCCGCCTTGATGGTGCCGAAGCAGCAGTTGCAGGTACAGGGTGTCGAATGCGGGGCCGGTGGTGCGTCGTAGCGTGTCGAGTTCGGAGGTGGTGGCCATCCCGGGCATCCGTGGTCCTTGGATGGCCGATCCGGGCGGCATCGCCGCGTGCTCGGTCATACCTGCCGCCGTCCCGGCGCTGTCCTCGGTAGCGCGCATCCAGGTCATCGGTTCCCCGGCCGCCTGCAGCGGTCGGTCCCATACGGCCAACCAGCCCTGCATCGTGCCCCATTGGCCCTGCTGGGTGGTGAGCACGTCGTAGGCGAGGGTGCGGACCGCCGGGTCGGTCGCGTTGGTCAGCGCCATGGCCGACATTTCTACCGCCTGGCTGTGGTGCACCGACATGTCCTGGGCGAAGCCAACCTCGACCGAGTCCTGTGCAGGTGGCTCGGGATGACCGCCTCTCAGTCCCGAGGCACCGATACCCAGATAGAGACCGACGACGAGCGCGAACACACCCACGGCGAGCGTGCGGCCGAGCCTGGCCCATCCACCGGCAGCGGGAGCGGCGGGGGCAGTGAGGACGGGAGTGTCGTCGGACTCAGCCATTGCCGGGTCCGAGGTTCGAGCCTGTCGCCGGGGCGGCGGGGGCAGACTGCTGGCCCACGGTCATGGGGACGGCGTCCGGCCCCGGCGCGGACGCATCGAACGGCGGCGGAGCGCTCGGATCGAAACTGCCTGGAGTGGTGGAGCAGGTGGCACCTGCCTCGGGGTGGGTGTTGGGGTTTCGGCGCAAGGCAGTGATGAACTGGGCGAGTCGATCGTCTTCGGAGTCATCGAGCGCGAGGCGGTGGCCCCAGGACTGCACCGAGATCGGGGATGGCAAGCCCGGATAGGGCGACATCAGGGTGTAGGGCTGGCCGTCGACCTTCGCCTCCAATGTTGACACCTCGTCCCCGGTGACCTTCTGCGGGTCGTACGTAATCCACACCGCGCCGTGTTCGAGCGAATGCACCGCGTTCTCGCTGCGGATCGGTTCGGAATAAACCGTGCCGGTACAGGTGGCCCAGTACTGATCGTGTGGGCCCCCCATCGGGGGAGTCTGGTCGTAGGCCACCCGTTGCGGTGCCTGCACATGCGTTCCGGCCGGGTAGTCGATCTTCTCCACCCCGTCGATCACCGCAGACGGATCGGGGTTGTCCGCACTGGGCACGTACTTCTGGGCCTCGGTGCGTTCGGAGATCTTCGGGACGAGGTTGTACGCGATGGCCCCGATCAGGGCGATGATCACCACGGCAGCGCCGATCATCGGCCACGGCACCCGGTGCGAGTCGGCTAGGAGGAGCGGTCCCGGTCGCTTTCGGGGCGTCTGCGACTTCGGTTTGTCTGAGCTGTTCACCGCGTTTGCCTTCCTCGGCACCGATAGGCCGTCGCCCTACCGTAAATACTATAAATCATAGTTTTCCACGTGGGGGCCGTCGGAGGCTGCCATCGCCGAGCCGACGCGGCGGCTATGCCATCCGCGACAGGTCTGTCGGGGGTACACCCCGTTGCTGCAGCCACTGGGTCGGATCTACCTTCGTACCGGCCGGATCGGTGGTTTCGAAGTGCAGGTGCGGACCGGTGGACTGACCACGATTGCCGACGGTGGCGATCTGCTCACCGGCTTGCACACGCTGATCTACCTCAACCAGCGTTTCGTTGATGTGGCCATAGGTGCTGGTGGACCCGTCATCGTGCCGGACCTGGACCCACAGACCGAACCCGGAGGCCGGGCCGGAGTCGATCACGGTGCCCGAGGCGGCAGCATAGACCGGGGTGCCGATGCTGTTGGCGATGTCCAGACCGGCGTGGGACGAACCCCATCGCGGTCCGAACGCGGAGGTCAAGGTGCCCGAGACCGGAGCGACGGCGAGGGGCTGCAGTGTCGGTGTCGCCCAGGAGGCTGCGTTTGTCGGCACCGCTGAGCTCGACGGCAGGGCCGGAACAGTGGCGGCAGGGGACACTACCGCGGGAAAACCCGGAACCGCGGCGAGTTGGTCGAGCGCCGCCTCGACCTCCGGCAGAGCGGCCAGTGCTGCGAGTTCGGCTGGCAACGGGACCGGTGCAGGCGCGGCGGCATGCACACCACCCGAGGTCGGCTGGGCAGCCGCGGTGCCCGGAGCGAGAATCTGAGATCCCACGATCAGCAGTGCGCCGGTCGCGACCGACGATGCACATGCCCCGGTCGTGGCGCGGTTCGTCGGCGCCCGGTGCCGCCCCCGGCGTCCTTCGGATCCTGGCGCGGAACCCGGTTCTATATCGGTAAGGTAACGGATTTGGTTCCGGGTTGATGCATGGTGCCGTCCCACAATAACGCTCCTGACATGCTCTTTCGATGTAGATCCGCCGTTGCCGCGACGGGTAAGATAACGAAACGATATACTAAGAAGGCGCTAAAAACTACCTGTCTTAGTAATTGGGTGGGGGTGGGCCTTCCGGCGACCGATGAGCAGGATCCACATCACGGCCGCGGCGGCGAGCACCTCAGGGCCCGAACGGAGCCGGGTCGCCCAGGTCAGTCGGGTACCCAGGGGCAGCTCACCGACGAGAACATCGGCGGTGAACATCGCACTGCGGTCGGTGACCGCGCCGTCGGGAGTGATCAGAGCGCTGACGCCGCTGGTAGCCGCGACCACCACGGACCGCCCGTGCTCTACCGCCCGTAGCCGAGACATGGCCAGCTGCTGGTAGGTCATCTCGGTGCGGCCGAAGGTCGCGTTGTTGGTGGGCACCACCAGCAACTGGGCACCTGCCCGCACCGACTCGGCAACCGCATCGTCGAAGGCAACCTCGTAACAGGTCGCCACCCCCACCGGTACGCCGTTGAGCTCGACCCGGCCGGTACCGTCTCCGGGGACGAACCGGCCTGCCTGCGCGGCCGCCGGCCACAGGCGCTCGATCACCGGGCGCAGCGGCAGATATTCCCCGAACGGCACCAGGCGCCGCTTGAGGTGCCGGGCCCCGGGACCTGTCACCGGATCCCACACCAGCGCACTGTTACCGCTGGTGCCGTCCCCGTTGTCGAGCACGGCACCGACGAGGATGGGCACGCCGATGGCGGCAGCGGCCTCATCGAGCTCGGCGTGGGCATCGGCCTGACGCAGCGGATCGATGTCCGAGGAGTTCTCCGGCCACACCACCAGCTGCGGCCGGGGCGCGCGACCCGACGCCACGTCGACGGCAAGTCGTTCGGTCGCCGCGACGTGATTGTCGAGCACGGCCCGACGCTGGGCGTTGAAATCGAGCCCCATTCGCGGCACGTTGCCTTGCACGGCCGCGACCGTGACCGTCGATGCCGGGAAGCGGGCGGAGTCGCGCATCCCGACGAGCGGTGCCGCCGCAAATGCGACCGCTGCCAGCAGCATCGAACCCATCGCGACCGCAGGCCGCCGCTCGCGCGCAGCGATCACGGTTGTGACCACCGCGGTGCCGATCACCGCGACGGCGAAGCCCACACCGGCAGGCCCAGCAAGGGAAGCCAGCTGCAGAAGTGGCCCCTCGGCTTGCCCGAAGGCCAGCCGTCCCCACGGAAATCCTCCGAACGGAATCCGTGCGCGTATTGCTTCGGTGACCACCCAGGCGGCGGCAATCGATACCGGGGCCGCCGGGCGGCGGCTGAGCGCCGCGGCCAGGGCGCCGAATATCCCGACCGCGAGCGCCTCGATCGCTGCAAGCGCCAACCAGGGCACCGGTCCGACGTAGACACCGACCCAGGGCAGCAAGGGCAGAAAGAACCCCAACCCGGCCAGGTAGCCGTAGCCGAAGCCGGCGCGCCTGCGTCGGCCGTGCAGTACGGCGGTGAGCACGGCAATGGCGAGCGGGGCCAACCACCATCCCGTGCGGGGTGGGAAACTGGCATAGAGCATCAGCCCGGCTAGAATCGATGCCGCACTACGCACCGGCACCGACAACTCCGGTCCGCGGCGCCGCACCGAGGTAGGGAGCGCCACGGTGGTGGCCCCCTCACTCATCGACGAGTTCCCTCTTATGAGGCGGACGCGCAGACCCCTGTACACAGGTACACATGCCCAGGGTGTGTCAGTTCAGTCCGGCATAGGAGTGCAGCCCCGAGACCACCATGTTGATGATGAACAGGTTGAACAGCATAGATACGAACCCGGCAATGTTGATCCAGGCCGCGCGGGTTTCCCGCCAGCCGGCGGTGGCCCGGGCGTGCAGGTAGGCGGCGTAGATCACCCATGCGATGAACGAGACGGTTTCTTTCGGGTCCCAGCCCCAGAACCGGCCCCAAGCGGCTTCGGCCCAGATCGCGCCGAGGACGACCCCGGCACCGAACAAGGGGAACGCAAAGATCGTCGTGCGGTAGGCGAGACGGTCGAGGGCGCGGGCGTCGGGGAGCCGTTGCATGAGTCGGGCCAGCCGGGTATCCGGGCGTTTTTCGGCGTTCAACGCCAGCAGAAACAGCGTGCTGGCCACCCCGGAGACGAGGAAAACTCCGCTCGAGACGGACACGACCGAGACGTGGATCGGCAGCCAGAAAGACTGTAGCGCCGGCACCACCGGGGCGGCATCGGCGTAGAGCACGGTGCCAGCGACGAACAGCAGGATCAGCACCGGGATCAGCGCGAATGCCCACAGCACGCGCAGCGCCGGGCGGCGCAGCACGATCAGCCCGGCAAGTACGCCCACCGCGCAGGTGACGGTGACGAACTCGTACATGTTGCCCCAGGGGAAACGCGCGGTGGCCAGCCCGCGCAGCACCATCGAACCAACGTGCAAGATCAGGGCGATCACGAGGACGCTGACGCCCATGCGGCCGAGCCGGTCCGAAAGGTCCCGCCGGGGTGGCTCGGCGACCCGGCCCGGCCTGTCGGCGGGGACCGCAGAGGTGGTAGAAGTGGCAGAGGTGGTGGCGGCCGCGAGCATGGGTGCGGTACGGCGCACCCGCACGGCCGCGAATTCGGCGATGAACAGCACCAGCGCCAGTAAGTAGATAGCGAAGGCTGTTTCGAAGCTCAGGTCGGAGTAGCGGGCGAGGGTGTCGTCAATCGGCATACGCTATCGGTCTTCCTTCGGAGCAGAGGGCACATCGGGTAGCAGGCGCTGACAGATGTCGGTGAACTCCGAACCCCACCCGGCCTGGTCGGTACGGGCCAATCCCCCCAGTTCGAGGGCGGTGCCGGCGCCGTCAGGGCGCAACCGCACCCAGATCCGGCGGCGCTTGATCACCAGCGAGGCCAGAAGTCCGCCCATCATGGTGATTGCGAAGACCAGCACCCAGTTCTGCGCGGGATCATGAGAGACCTGCAGGTAGGCGAATTCCTCGGCGCCGTCGAACCGTACCGCGGTACCGTCGGCCAGGGTCGTGGACTCGCCGGGCTTCAGGTTGACGCGGTCCTGTTTGACCAACCGGCCCTGATTGATCATTTCGGAGTTCAGCTTGAAGATCGACTGCGGAATGCCGGTATCCAGGCCGGTATCGCCCTTGTAGATGTCGATGGCCACGGCCGGATCCAACATGTCGGGGAACACCGAGGTCAGCAAGGTGCCGTCGAACGCTGCGGTGGGCGCGAACAGCCCTTCGAGCGCGATCTGGTTGCGGCGGCGCTCGTCCGGATCCGGGTAGGTGCCGCCGGGCGGATCGAAACGCAGGGCGCCGCTGCTGAGGAACGTGGTGGCGTCCTCGGGGGCGAACTGCAATGTTTCGGTGCGCGATTGTCCGTCGGGGAAGGTCACGGTGAACCGGGGCGCGTAGCCGTGGCCGGTGAGGTAGACCCGTTCGTTGCCCAGGCGCAGCGGTTCGTTGACCCGCAGTCGGTGCTGCTGCCAGCGGTCGGTGCCCAAGTCCTCTCCGTTTTGGTAGGAGATGTTCGAGGTGAACATCTTCGCTTGGCCATTGTCGAGGTAGTCGGCGGAAAAGTCCTCGACCCTGACGCAGAAGGGCTCGAGTCCGGTGCCGTCGGTGGCGGTGCCGGCTCGGAACGAGTCGTACACCGCCGGGGAGGTGTTGCAGAACCCGGGACCGCCGTCGGCGATGACGATCACCGCGCCCTCGTACCCGAACAACCGGCCGGTGGCCACCGCCACCAACAACCCCACCAGGGAGAAGTGGAAGACCAGGTTGCCGGCCTCGCGCAGGTAGCCCTTTTCGGCGGAGATCGACCGGTGCCCGTCGTCGCCGGTGCGGGTGACCGTTCGCCACCGGCGCAGCACGGTCTGTACCTGCTCGAGAGTGTCGTCGATGGGAGTGTCGAGTTTTCCCTGGTGGTGGTGCGGCAGCCGGGACAGATTGCGCGGTACCGCGACCGGCTCACTGCGCAGCGCCCGCAGATGCTCGCGCAGGCGCGGGAGCAGACATCCGATGAGCGAGATCATCAGCAGCGCGTAGATGGCGGTGAACCAGAAGCTGGCGAACACGTCGAACATTTCGAGCCGGTCCAGGAGCGGGCCGAGAACCGGGCGGGCGGCGATGTACTCGTCGACCTTGCCGACGTTGAGGTTGCGTTGCGGGAGCAGCGCCCCGGGGATCGCGGCGACCGCGAGCAGGAACAGCAGCACCAGGGCGGTGCGCATCGAGGTGAGCTGACGCCACAGGTTCCGGGCCTGGGCGAGGGCGCGGCGCCACGGAGGAGGACTCGGTAGCGGTGGTGCCGGATTCCGGTCGGTGAGGGTCATATCGGTAGCACCACGCTGGTGACGAACTCATCCCGGATCCACGCGATGAACAACTCCCATGCCCCGGTCAGCAGAGCGATGCCGACCGCGAGGAGCATCACGCCGCCGACGATTTGAATGGTGCGAGAGTGGCGGCGCAGCCATCCGACACCGCGCAGGGCCGAGGACGAACCGAACGCCAAGGCGATGAACGGCAGTCCCAGTCCCAGGCAGTACGCGACGATCAACAGCACTCCGCGGGCGGCGGTGGTGCCTTCGGTGCCGGCCGCCACAGACAGCACCCCGGCCAACGTCGGGCCCAGGCACGGTGTCCACCCCAGCGCGAAGACCCCACCGAGCAGCGGGGCGCCGGCGAGTGAGGAGATGCGCCGGGGCGCAAAACGGGTGTCCTTCTGCAATGCCGGAATCAGGCCGATGAAGGCCAGGCCCATCACGATGGTGATCACCCCGCCGAGGCGTTGGAGCAGTTCCTGGTTGATCCGCAGTGCCCCGATCACCCCGAATACCGAGGCGGTGGCCAGCACGAACACCACGGTGAAACCGGCGACGAACAGGCCGGCGGCGCCGGTGACCCGCCACCGGCCCGTGGTGTGTACCCCGGCGGTGCCTACACCGGCAGGGGTCAGGGCCGGTGCTTCGGCGCCGGAGACGCCGGCCAGATACGACAGGTAGCCGGGCACCAAGGGCACCACGCACGGAGAGGCGAACGAGATCAACCCGGCCAACAGACAGGCGCCCACCGCCAACAGCAGCGGCCCGGACGCGGCCGCGGTCTGGAAACTCGCCCCGATTCCCTGCGCGAGCACAGTCACGGTCACTGTTCGGCCGCCACGCGTTCGATGACCGGTTGCAGGTCCTCGGTCAGCAGGGCCCGCAGGAACACCGCCGCGACGCGATGCTGCCGGTCGAGGACGAGCGTGGACGGGATGACGCTGGTGGGAAAGGCGCCACCGAGGGCGGTCAAGGTCGCCATCGGCGGGTCGTAGATCGATGGGTAGGACACATTGTTGTCGATCACGAAGTCCTGGGCCTTGTCGCGCTGGGGATCGCGGACGTTGATACCGAGAAACTGCACTCCCAGATCCTGGGTGGCTGCGTAGGCGCGCTCGAGATCGTCGGCTTCGCTGCGGCACGGGGCGCACCACTGTCCCCACAGGTTGAGCACGACCACCTGGTCGGCGTAATCGGCCAGGTCGACGGTGACGCCGTCGGTCATCAGGTCCGGGCCGGAGAGCGCGCCGAGGGTGCCGCGGTCGGCCGGCGGATCGTAGAAAATGTCGGTCTGTCCACCGGGGGCGACGAAATCGAAGGTGCCACCCTGGGCGACGGCGTCGGAGCCGGTGCCGCAGCCGCTCACCCCCACCAGCACCACCACGGCCAGGACCACTCGGCCCAGCAGTCGAGACGGCCGGCCGCCTGTCGGCTTTACGCCGGTCATCGCAGCAGCCCGTTCACCGCGGCACGGACCTGGTCCGGGCCTGTGAACACCGCGGGCTCGGCGATCCGGTCCACCGAACCGTCGCGCTGCAGAAGGAAGGTCAGCGGCAACACGGGTGGGCCGGCCAGTGCCTGCTGTGCCCGGTCGTCGGTGTCGACGAACGAGGGGTAGCCGATGCGCAGGTCGGTCATCAGCGTCGCGGCGGAGCCCGCGGTGTCCTGCACGTTGATCCCGATCACCCGCACCGCGCCGGGCTCGCGGGCGTAGGCATCGAGCACGGGCATTTCTTCCCGGCACGGTCCGCACCACGAGGCCCACACGTTGAGCAGGGCCGGTTCCCCGGCCAGGGCGCCGCCGAGATCGACGGGGCGGTCCGAACCCAGGCACCGCACCGTCACCTCCGCCAGGGGACCTGCAGCCCCGATGCCCGTGCCGGTCGGGCAGGGCGGGGTCGCGCCCGGGTCGGGCAGAGCGTTGCGTGCCGGGGCGGGGCGGGCGGATACCGCGGTCGGCTGTAGCCCGGAATCGGCTGGGGTCACGGTGTCGTCCTCCCGTTGGGGCCACAGCGCCACCACGAACGCGACGATCACGAATAGACACGTGATCGACCATGCAGCTCTGGTAGACATGTGGCCCCTCTCCGTTGTCGTCCGACCGAAATACTACGCGAGATAGTATTTCGATCGGACGACCGGTCGGGATCAGCAGCACATCATCGACGCACACATCTGGCATGCGCCGCTGAGCATCATCACGTGGCAGTCCCACAGCGCCTGCAAATTCGCAATCATTTCCTGCATGTTTCACCTCCTCCTCGATCGCGATGCGCCACTTTCACGCATCTACTATCTCCGTACGTAGATAGTAGATGTAGACGGGAACGCTGGTCCTGGACTCGTCCAGCAAGGAAGCGTTCACGCCGAAAACGACCGGTTCACCTCCGCTGCGGCGCCCGTGGCGGGTTCACCACCTCGAGGCGGTGGAGGACTACCTTGCGAGCCTCTACCGCCGGAGCGGTCGCCGCGAAGAAACCTCGACCACGGCGCGGGCAGCCCGTCTGGGCTGGAGGCTGTCAGCAGTGTCAACCATGCACCGACGCCAGGGGCCGCCGATCTGATCCTCCGCCCCACGGCGCACCGAGCGGAGTTGACCGGCCACGGCCGACAACACGCGAGAAACGTGGTGCGGCGGAACTGCCTGGTGAAGACCTTCAGGGCACCGGAGTTGTCCCTGCCGCGGATCGAACTCCCGGGAGAGGCCGACCGGCTCGAGCATGTCGTCGGCATACTGTTCGAGGTCCGACTCGTCCGAGTCCTGGGATATCCGCGGTCGAACCCGTTCGGCAGTCCCATCCCGCTCCCGACCGAAGACCGCGCCGAGTCGTGACCCGATCTTCTGACCGCCGTCCTGCCCTGTCGACGATTCACCGTTCGGCGCATCGCCGATCACGACTCGGTGGCGCTCGGACTGCTGACCGGAGTCCACATCGGCCTGCACACCGTCCTGACCGACGTGGTGCTCGATCCGGTCACCGACCTGGTGCACTTCGACACCGCCGGCCACCGGCACATCCATCCGCTCGGTTGCGCTCAGCAGGTGCACGGTCGATCCGGGTGATCGGAAGAGTCAACGGCGGTGACCGGCCGCGGACGCATCCGGCCCGCCTTACCCTGGGAGAACGGCAGACACGAAAGCGGAGGCAACGGTGCGGGTGAAGGGGTTCGGTGAACTCGAGGCCGTGGTGATGGACCGGATCTGGGAGCGCGAGGGCACCACCACGGTCCGGCAGATCTTCGACGCTCTCGCCGCGCACCGCGACATCGCCTACACCACGGTGATGTCGACGATGGACAACCTGTACCGCAAAGGGTGGCTGGCACGGGTCCGCACCGGCAAGGCATTCACCTACTGGCCGACACTGAGCCGGGAACAACACACGGCTCGGCTGATGCGCGAAGTGTTCGACGCGGGTGGACAGACCGATCTGGTCTTGACCCACTTCGTCGAGCAGATGAGCGCGGAGGAATCGGCGAGCCTGCGCCAAGCACTGCGTCGACTGTCCGGCGGCGAGGACACCGCGTGATCCCCGTCCTTTGCCTGCTGCTCTACGCAGCCGCCGTCGCGGTGTTCGGTCCCGTGGTCCTGGCACGGCTGACCGCCGCCGGGATCGCCCCGCGCCTGGGCGTGGCCGCCTGGCTGAGCGCAATCACAGGTGTGTCCGTCGCCGCAACCGCTGCCGTGGCGATTGCCCTCGTCGACGTGCTCGGCAGAGGTGGTGACGCCGCTCGATGGATCGTCGACTGTGTCGGCGCGCTCTCGACAAGCGTCGGCGAGCACTCCGGCGCAGACATGCGTCTGCTGTCGGGAATCGTATTGTCCGGGGGAGCGGCCGTGGGGGTCGTCAGGGCGTGGCGGATCTGCCGGGGTGTGCAGCGCCGCCGAGCCCGCACCCATGAGCACGCCCACCTGGCCCGGATGGTCGGACGTCGCATCCCCGATCTCGACGCAGTGGTGATCGACTCCGAGGAACGAGTGGCGTACTGCATAGCCGGACGCGAAAGATCGGTGGTGATCACCCGTGGCGCGTTGGCGGTGCTCGATCCCCGGCAGCTCGCCGCCGTCCTCGCGCACGAGCGAGCCCACCTCGGCGGCCGCCACTCGCTGGTGCTCGATGTCGTCCACAGTGTGGCAGCGGCACTGCCCGGGGTTTCCCTGTTCCGGGTCGGCGCCACCGAGATCGGGCGTCTGTTCGAGATGTGCGCCGACGACGTGTCGGTCCGCGGACAGGGAAGGCGGGCCCTCCTCGGCGGTTTGCTCGCCTTGGGTGGGCATCCGGCCCCGGAAGGTATCCTCGGCGGCGGTGGGCTCACCGCCCGCGCCGCGCGGCTGGTCAGCCCGCCTCCGCCGCTCGTTCGTCTCGGCGTCACCGTCCTGCTCGGGGCCGTCATCGTCACTGTCCTTGCGGGGCCGTTGATGTGTCCTTGCGGGGCCGTTGATGTGCACCTTGATGGATTGAGGCGTTGGGCGGCACCCGAGGTCCCGGGGGCCGGCGTGGCCGAGGGCGATCCCACCAGGGCGGCGACTCTGTCATCGTCGAAACCCGATATAATCCCCTTCAATCGATTATAGGTGTGCGCCGAAGCATTGCTGCCTTCCCGGATCGCTCGTAAGCGGACGGGTTCGGGCGCCGGGTCGAAAGGTGCTCATGAATCTGCTCGCGTCCGTCCTGCAGGCGGTCGGCCTGTTTCTCGTGACCAATATCGACGACATCATCGTGCTGTCGCTGTTCTTCGCTCGAGGAGCCGGGGTTGGGGGCACCACCACAGCGATTTTGGTGGGACAGTATCTGGGATTCGGCGCCATCCTCGCCGCCTCCGTTCTGGTCGCAGTGGGGGCGACGACCTTCTTGCCGGAGGAGGCGATCGCCTACTTCGGTCTGATCCCTCTGCTTCTGGGTGCGTACGCCGCATGGCGGGCATGGCGGGGGCGAGGGGAGGACGACGAACAGAAAACCGCCGGTAAGAAGGTCGCGGTAGGGACGGTCGCCGCGGTTACGTTCGCCAATGGAGGCGACAACATCGGGGTCTACGTCCCGGTGTTCGTCACTGTCGGAGCCCCCGCGGTGGTGGCCTACTCGATCGTCTTTTTGGCCTTGGTTGCAGTTCTGGTCATCGCGGCGCGCTACCTCGCCACCCGCAAGCCGATCGCCGAGGTTCTCGAGCGCTGGGAACACGTGCTGTTTCCGATCGTGTTGATCGGTCTCGGCGTGTTCATTCTCGCCGAGGGTGATGCATTCGGGCTGTGAGGATGCCCGCCGGTGACCCGACCTATTCATATCGTTGAGTGCCGGTTATTATCGTCATATGACGATCAATGATGTGGGTTGCCACGCCCGCGAATCCGTGGATTCGGCAGTGGCGTTGTTCCACAGCCTCTCCGACGGCACCCGCCTAGCCATCGTGCGCCGGCTCGCCGGCGGTGAAGCCCGCGTGGCGGATCTGGTCGGCGCGCTCGACTTGGCGCAGTCGACGATTTCCGCGCATGTGGCGTGCCTGCGGGACTGCGGTCTGGTGCAGGGCCGACCCGAGGGCCGGCAGGTGTTCTACTCGCTGACCCGACCGGAACTGCTCGATCTGCTCGCCGCGGCCGAAACCCTCTTGGCCGCGACGGGCAACGCCGTCGCGCTGTGCCCGAACTACAGCACCGACACCGGGGAGAAGTCGTGAGTGACGCGTGCGGTTGCGGCCACGACGAACCCCGCGTCGAGGGTGAGGAAGAGCACGAGCCCGACAAGTGGTGGCAGGTCACCGAGATTCGGGCGGCCGCCGTCGCCGGGCTGCTGCTGGTTGCCGCCCTGGTCGTGGGGTGGACCGACGGCCCCCACCCGGTGAAGCTGACCCTCGAAGCCCTGGCGCTGATCGTCGCCGGCTACACCTTCGTCCCCTCCACGCTCACACGCCTGGCCCGCGGCAAGATCGGGGTCGGCACTCTGATGACGATCGCCGCCGTCGGCGCCGTGCTGCTCGGCGAGGTCGGCGAGGCCGCGATGCTCGCCTTTCTGTTCGCCATCAGCGAGGGCCTCGAAGAATATGCGGTCACCCGCACCCGCCGCGGCCTACGCGCCCTGCTGAATCTGGTGCCGGACACCGCCACCGTCCTGCGTGGCGGTCGTGAACAGACCGTCGCCCCCGCAGAGTTGGTGCTCGGGGAGATCATGATCGTCAAACCCGGGGAGCGGCTCGCCACCGACGGCACCATCCGCACCGGCCGCACCGCCCTGGACACCTCCGCGATCACCGGCGAATCCGTCCCGGTCGAGGCCGCACCGGGCTCCGAGGTGTTCGCCGGCTCGATCAACGGCACCGGCGTTCTCGAGGTCGAGGTCACCGCCGGTGCGCAAGACAACTCGCTGGCCAAGATCGTGCGGATCGTCGAGGCCGAGCAGTCCCGCAAGGGCGAGGCCCAGCGTCTGGCCGACAAGATCGCCAAGCCCCTGGTTCCGGGAGTGATGGTTGCCGCGGCGCTGATCGCCGCGATCGGCAGCGTGTTCGGCGATCCGCTGGTGTGGATCGAACGCGCCCTGGTGGTGCTGGTCGCCGCGTCCCCGTGCGCGCTGGCCATCGCGATCCCGGTCACGGTGGTCGCCGCGATCGGCGCCGCTTCCAAGCTCGGTGTCTTGGTCAAGGGCGGTGCCGCCCTCGAAGCGTTGGGCCGGATCCGCACCGTCGCGCTGGACAAGACCGGCACCCTGACCCGCAACCGCCCCGAGGTCATCGACGTCGCCACCACCGGCGGCGCCACCCGCGGCGACGTCCTGAACGTCGCCGCCGCCCTCGAGGCCCGCAGCGAACACCCCCTCGCCGCAGCGATCCTCGCCGCCGTCGACGACTACACCCCGGCCGAGAACGTCGATGCGGTCCCCGGGGCCGGACTGATCGGACACGTCGGCGGCATCCCCGCCCGGCTCGGCCGGCCCGGCTGGATCGATCCTGGCCCCCTGGCCGCGAATATCGAGTGGATGCAGCACGCCGGAGCCACCGCGGTGCTCATCGAACGCGACGGCGCCCTGATCGGCGCGGTCGCGGTGCGCGACGAACTGCGCCCCGAAGCCCGCGACGTCGTCGCTGGGCTGCGCCGCGACGGCTACACCGTGGCGATGCTCACCGGCGACAACGAGCGCACCGCACGAGCGTTGGCCGCCGCCGTCGGCATCGACGAGGTCCACGCCGATCTGCGTCCGGAGGACAAGGCCCGCATCATCGACACTCTCCGCGGTACGCGGCCGACGGCGATGGTCGGCGACGGCGTCAACGACGCCCCGGCCCTGGCCACCGCCGACCTCGGGATCGCGATGGGCGCGATGGGCACCGACGTCGCCATCGAAACCGCCGATGTCGCCCTGATGGGTGAGGACTTGCGGCACCTACCCCAAGCCCTGCAGCACGCCCGACGCTCCCGGACGATCATGTTGCAGAACGTCGGCCTCTCGCTCGCGATCATCACCGTCCTGATGCCCCTGGCCCTGTTCGGGATACTCGGGCTGGCCGCCGTCGTCCTGGTCCACGAGATCGCCGAGATCATTGTGATCGCCAACGGGGTGCGCGCCGGACGCGCCCGGAGCCTGACCGTGACAACAGAATCGACAAAGTCATCCGTGCCGGTCGCCGGAGCTCGGTCATGACAGATAAGGACAACTCCGTGTCGTCCGTAGTGCCCGTGGGCAGGCGGCGTTGTGGCCGAGGTATTCTCGTCGTGCTGGTGGGTGCCCTGGCTGCGGTCGCGTTGGCCCTCGATCCGGTGGCGCGCGACGCGCTGTCCGGTGGGCGGGCAATCGATTTCGGGTTGTTGCAACTACGGTTGGCCTACAACACCGGGGTCGCGTTCAGTCTCGGTGACCAGCTCCCCCCTACCGTCGTTCTTGCCGTCACCGCTGCCCTCACCGTGACGATCGGCGTGTTCGCCTGGCGCACTGCACTCGACAGTCCACTGATCCAGACCATCGGCCTGGCCGCGATCGTCGCCGGCGCCACCGCCAACGTCGTCGACCGCTTCCTTGACGGCAAAGTCACCGATTATTTCCACACCGGGTGGTGGCCCACCTTCAACCTCGCCGACACCTACATCACCTGCGGTGTTGTCCTCGTCGTCGGCGCCCTGCTTCTCGCAACCTCCAACAGGGACCACATCTCATGAGTCGAATGCCCGAACAGCTGCGCACCCTCTACACCGCGGAGATGACCGCCGCTCGACATAGCAGCGACGATGTCAGGCGCTGGCGCCACCTCGAACGCGCCCACATCTTGTCCCAGCCCTACCCGTGGCCGCACACCCGCAACCACCTCGCCATGTTCACCTTGGCGCTGCGCCAGCGTGATCGCCGCGAGGCTGTGGGCCAGGTCGTGCGGATTCTGCTCGCCGCTCCCGGCTCGGCGCTGGGCCGCTACCCTCAAGGCAACACCGGGCGTACTTCGGCGGGGCTGATGACCCCGATGCAGGTCCCGGAGGATCTGGTTTCGATGCTCACTCGACCCACCTGACACCGCGCCTCTCGCTGCGATTGAGTCAGACGGAACAACAAGTCCGGTAGTGCACCGTCTTCCTCATCTACTACTTGCTGTCCGAGTTCGAAAGGGGCCAGTCAGGGGGACTACCCGCACGTTGTGCTGCGCGGACACGGATTATGTTGAGGGCCGGGCAATCATGTGGCGGCCAGAATCGCAGGACTCGACTTGCCCTCATACCGTCGAACCGAGGTGAACGAGTCCTGCGACCTGACTCTCCCTTCGCTCAGAAGGGAAGAAAACTTTCCGTCTCATTCTACAGCGCAGATCCCGAAACCGGCACGGCACTTTGTGTGCTGGACCTTTTGCGCGATGCATGAGGAACCGCTGGGCGTTGATGCTGAAATGTGCGCGGTCCAAAGATGGCCGTCGCTGCCCGCGTAGCTCGTGGACTGTCGAATCGGAGCACAACGTTGGGCTCGGTTACCGCGGTCGGCCGTACCGGGCGGCGAGACTCTTGCTCGCGGAGAGCGGCGTCTCGTCGTCGGTTCGGGTGGCCTTCACCTTGCGGCGTTCCTTCAACTCCGCCCACACGAAATACCCCAGTCCCATTGGGGCCATGATCCCGAACGCGAGCCACTGCAGCCCGTACGACAGATACGGACCCGCATCAAGTTGGGGAAGTGGGATGACTCCGAGCCCGCCCGGCTGGTGAGCATCGAGTTGTAGGTAGACGTCTTCGAGTTCGAGACCCGTCACAGCCGCGACCTGCGGCGCGTCGATAAAATACACTTGCTGATAGCCCGCGTCAGTGAAGGGCTCCTTGCCGTCCATTGTGCCTTGGGACTTGCGGATCCGAGCATCGAGCGAGACATTTCCGCCCGGTGCGGCGGGGATTGCGGGGACCTCGCTACCGCGTACCGGACGCACATAACCTCGATTGACGAGAATCGTCCGACCATTACCCAGCGCAAACGGCGTGAGCACTTCGTACGCGGGTTGGGATTCGACGCTGCGCAACCGGACGAGCACATCAGAGTCGGGCAGATACGAGCCCTGCGCGACGACCCGCCTCCACTCGTCGTCGATCGTCGCACTGTCACCGCCGAGCAGCTCGGCGACAGGGACCGGGTCCTGCGCCATCGATGCCGAGATCCGCGCATTCCGATCCTCGGTGCTCGTGTTCTTGCTCAGCTGCCACGGGGCGAGCAGGGTGAAGCACCCATACGCGAAACCGACTACCACCACGGCCAGAATGAACCAGCTCGGACGGAGAAGAAACATCACACGGCGCACTTGTTCACGGTAGACCCCAGAGTGGACTCTTCTGCCATCGCATCCCCTCTCGACGCGCTCAACGCCCAGCTGCTGCGGCGCCTCCACCTCGACCTCACCCACCTGACCTTCGAGTCGAGGATGGGGAACAATCCGGGGCGTTTGAGGTGGAGCACCTTGCTGATCTTGGCTACCCCCACGTGCCGGGGCGCGGCCGTGCGGAAATGGTCGTAGAGGGCTTCGGCCCGGTCGTAGAGCTCGCCGCTGATGTTCGGGTCGGCCTCGACCAGTTGTGCTTCGATCGGCGCCGCCGCCCACGGGGCGTCGACGGCGGTACGGATGAACCAGTCGAGTTGGGCGTGGCTGATGCGGGAGCGCACCTTGTGGGTGCGGGCGATCTCGTCGGCGGTGATCTCCTTGAGTGCTCCGGGTCCGGGCAGGTCGTAGCGGGCCACGGTCACCGCCGGATAGCCGTGGGCCGTGGCGGTCGCGGTGTCGATGTCGATGCTGCGTCCGGCGATCACCAACACGGTGGCCCCGTCCTCGCCGCGGGTGCGGTTCATGGCTTCTGCCGCCCGGCCGGGTCCGGGTCGGTGTCGTTGATGCCTCCCAGATCGGTGTATGGAGTCGCAGCGGACGTGTCTGCGGTCGTCGCAGCGGCGATTTCCTTCGGGTCCGGCCGGCTCGAGCTGCGGATCGTGCGAGCGAGTGCCCGCAGGTCCTGGAGCGAGCGGATTCCGTCCGGGACGCTGTCGTCACCGGGTGACCGTAAGGCGTTCGAGTTCAGCGGGTTGGTGGCATGCCGCTCTTCTCCATCCTCGTCCGCGTACGGAGAACGGTCTCCGAGCATCTGGCGGCTCAATTCGCGCATCTGGCGACATTCCTCGATCTTTTCGGCGGCCTGCTGTGCTCGGATCTTTTCGGGCTTGAGGTACTCCTCGATCCGTCCGATGTCCGTGGCGAGGTGCGCCATCGCGGGGGCGATCTTCTCCAATGCCTGTGTTGAGCGTTTCTGCAGGGAGTGCAGTGAGTCCGAGTGCGTCGAGAATGTTCCCCACCTATGGACGCTCATGTCGAGCACGAACGTGTCGCTGTAGGTATCACGCTCGTTGGGGGCAGATCCGTAGGTGATGGTCACGGTGACTCGATCGGGGATCTGTTCATCGTTGCGGATGGACCGGTCGGGGTCGTCCGGGTCCTCTTTGCCGATGAAATAGATGTTGGACAGTTCGTTACCGGGCATGAAGGCGGGGATGGGGTCGGCGTAGCGCTTGAGGAGGAATGCGATGATGCTCGGCTGGCCGCTGTGGGTAGGTTGCTCAGCCAGTGGTGGGTCGAATTCGACCTTGACGTTGTACGCCACCGAGGGTCCGAAGTTGCGTACGACCAGAGACGCCGTCCGAGCAGATAGTTGAGGATCGATCACCAATTCAGCACCGACCATCGGCCGTGATCGGTCCCGACTGTCACGCTTCGTCGCCCGCAACGTGCGAACAGCCACGAAAGCTGCGGCGACCGCCGCCGCTGCGGCCACGACCGTCGCACCACCACCGACAGCCGCACCCACCGCGGACACAAGATCGGTGGTGTCGGACGCAAGGACAGTCGGCACAGTTCTTCTCCACGGGTATTCAGGCGGCAGGGTGGGCGATAATGTCCGATACATCGTCGCAGCATCGAGTTTCAATACTCGAGCGGCGAGTAGCTCCCGATTCTGGGTAGACCTGTGGACGGACTTCCGCGGGAGAAGTTCCGCTGAATCCTCTACAGGTAGCTACTGCACCGGCGACGGTTCCGGACGCAGTTCGGCCAAGGATCCCACCGCGGTGATTCCGACGGGTTCGGTGGTGGATAGCGGAATCACCGCGTACCGGTCGGCAAGCTCACCCCGGACCTTGTCGATCTGCTCGAGTTCGGCTACGGCCCGCCGGCGGAGCAGCGGTGCGGTGGGCTCCGCTGCGGCCAGGGAGTTGTTGATCACCCACGCCCACGGTGCGATACCGGCGCGTCGCAGATCGTCCTGCAGACCGGCGGCCTCGAGCACCGGGGTGGTCTCGGCGAGCGTGACCAGCACAATCTTGGTCTGTGCCGGGTCCTGCAGCCGCATCAGCGGGGTGGTGAACTGCGCACCGTCGCCCATCTGCCGGGCGATCTCGCGGTGATACGAGCCGGTCGCGTCGAGCAGCAGCAGGGTGTGGCCGGTGGGGGCGGTGTCGATGACGACGAACTTGCGGCGTGATTCGTGGATGACCTTGGAAAACGCCTGGAACACTGCGACTTCTTCGGTGCACGGGGAGAGTAGGTCTTCGGCGAGGGTGGCGCGACCGGCGTCGTCGAGTCCGGCGCCCTTGGCGGCCAGGACCCGGTTGCGGTAGGTCTCACTGGCCTCGTGCGGGTCGATGCGGGAGACCTCGAGGTGGTCGAGTTCCCCGGCGAGAGTCTCGGTCAGATGCGCGGCGGGGTCGGTGGTGGTCAGGTGCACGTCATGACCGCGCTGGACCAGAGCGACCGCGATCGCGGCGGCGACGGTGGTCTTACCGACCCCGCCCTTGCCCATACACATCACCAAACCATGCCCGTCGGCCTCGATCGCATCGATCAGATCCGCCAACGGTGCCTCGGCAATCTCGGCAATCGCGACGAGGTCGGTCTCGGCCGCGGCGGTCGGGGGTGAAGCGGCGTCGAACAGGCTGCTCACGGCATCGAGACCGACCATGTTCACCGCTTTGAGTTCGATCAAATCGGTGGGCAGGCCGGCGATCGTATCGGGCACGGTGGCCAGCGCTGCCTGTTCGCGGTGGTACACGGCAGTCGCCAGCGGATCGGTGTCGTCGACGGGGGTGGGCAGCACGCCGTTGACGACCACATGCTGTCTCGTCATGCCGATCGCGGTGAGTTCGTCGTGGGTACGGGCGATTTCGGCGAGGGCGGCGCGGTTGGCGCGGGCGACGAGCACCAGGCGGGTGCGCTCGGGATCCGACAGCGCCTCGACCGCACCGGCGTACATGGCTTTCTGCTTGTCGAGCCCGGCGAGTGGCCCGAGACAGGAGGCGTCGCCCTTACCGTTGTCGAGGAATTCGGTCCAGTTGCCGGGCAGCTGCAGCAGCCGGATGGTGTGGCCGGTGGGGGCGGTGTCGAACAGCACGTGATCGAACCCGGCGACCCGCTCGTCGGGATCGGCGAGCAGCGAGGTGAATTCGTCGAACGAGGCCACTTCGGTGGTGCACGAGCCGGACAACTGTTCGGTGATCGACGCGATCTCCGCGTCGGGCAGCAACCCGCGGACGGGGCCGACGATGCGTTCACGGTAGGCGGCGGCGGCCTGCTCGGGGTCGATCTCGAGCGCTGAGAGCCCCGGCGCCGCGGGGACCTCGGTGATGGTGTTGCCGATGCTCAGACCGAAGACCTGCCCGACGTTCGAGGTCGGGTCGGTCGAGACCAGCAGCACCCTCTTGCCGGCTCGGGCCAGGCGCAGCGCCGACGCGCACGCAATGGAGGTCTTGCCGACCCCGCCTTTGCCGGTGAAGAACACGAACCGGGGCGGGTCGGTCAAAAACGTCGGGTCGGCGGTAGCCATGGAAGCAGGTACTCCTCGTCGGACGGTATCGGCGGGCGGGTGCGGATCTGGGTGGTCAGCAGCAGGTGGACTCGTCCGGTGTGCAGCACGAGTCGTTGTCGTCGGCGAGCCCGAGCATGGTCACCCCGGACGGCGCTGCGGCGGGAACCTCGAGGTCGGCCCACGTGGCGAGCTCGGTGCGGGTCGGGTAACGCCCGGTAGCTACGGTGACGTCGTCGACGAGTACGAGCGGAAGACCGTCCGATCCGGCGAGTTCGAGGAACGTTGTGACGGTCTCGTTGTGCGCGAACGAGAGCGGGTCGTTGGCCAGGTTGTGGCGGGTGATGGTGGCGCCCTGCTCGGTCAGCGCGGCCATGTCGGCGGTGAAGGTGACCAGGTTCTGGTCGAGGTCCTCGCCGCACACGCCGGTGTTGCAGCACAGGGCCGGTTCGAAGACTGCGATCGTGCTCATGGTGTTCTGCTCCTGGTTGGGGTAGGTGCTCAGCGGGTCGCGTCGAGTAGCCGGGTGGCGAGTTCGTCGACGCGGGTGGCGATGTCGCCGCGGACCAGACGCATCCGCTCGATGCCGTCGACGCCGCGCTCGGACGGCTCGTCGATGTCCCAGCTCTCCACCACCACGCCGGCAGGCGCGTCGAGGTGAGCCTCATCGCCGAGGGTGACCACAAGGTCGACCTCGGACAGTAATTGCGGATCGATCGGCTTGGGGTACTCACCGTCGAGGTGAGCCCCGATTTCCTTGAGGACCTGCACCGACAGTGCGTTGAGGGACGATCCGGGCGTGGTGCCGGCGGAGTGGACGACGATCCGGTCGCCTGCGGCCCGGCGCATGAGGGCAGCGGCCATCTGGGATTTGCCGCCGTTCTTCACGCATACGAACAGCATCGAAGCAGTGGGCACGAGGATGGTCCTTTCCGAGGCGCTCGGATTGACGACTGAATAGATCCACGTCAATATAGACGCATGTCGAATCAGCTGTCGAGCGAGGCCGAGCTGTGCTGCCCTCCACTCTCGCGTGAGCCCCTGACCTCCGATTGGGCCGGCGACCTGGCCCGCATGTTCAAGGCCCTCGGCGATCCGGTGCGCCTGCGCATGCTCAGCATGATCGCCAGCCACCAGGGCGGCGAGAGTTGCGTGTGCGACATCAGTCCCGCCTTCGACCTGTCCCAGCCCACCATCTCGCACCACCTCAAGGTGCTGCGCGAAGCCGGACTGCTCGACTGCGAACGCCGCGGCACCTGGGTGTACTACCGGGTGATCCCTGCCGCGCTCGAGCAGTTGTCCGCAGTGCTGGCCACCGAATCGGGGGTGCTACCCGGATCGACCTGTGCGTGCACCCCGGCCGAACCTCATCAGGAGACCGTTTCGTGACCACCACCACCGAAAACCGTTCTGTGGCAGGAAAAATGTCGACCCTCGACCGCTTCCTGGCCGTGTGGATCGGCATCTCCATGGTCGTCGGCCTGCTGCTCGGCCGGATGATCCCCGGGCTCGGCGACGCTCTGAGCGTCCTCGAGATCGACAACATCTCGCTGCCGATCGCCCTCGGTCTGCTGATCATGATGTATCCGGTGCTCGCGAAGGTGCGCTACGACCGTCTCGACACCGTCACCGGCGACCGCAAACTGCTGATCTCGTCGTTGATTCTGAACTGGGTACTCGGCCCGGCGCTGATGTTCGCCCTTGCGTGGTTGCTGCTGCCGGATCTGCCCGAGTACCGTACGGGTCTGATCATCGTCGGCCTCGCACGCTGCATTGCGATGGTCATCATCTGGAACGACCTCGCGTGCGGCGACCGCGAAGCCGCCGCGGTGCTGGTCGCGATCAACTCGGTGTTCCAGGTGATCATGTTCGCCGTCCTCGGCTGGTTCTATCTCTCGGTGCTGCCGGGATGGCTCGGACTCGAGCAGACCGCTTTCGACGTCTCCCCGTGGCAGATCGCCAAATCGGTGTTGATCTTCCTCGGCATCCCGCTCGTCGCCGGTTTCCTGACCCGGCACTTCGGTGAAAAGGCCAAGGGCCGTGACTGGTACGAAGACACATTCCTGCCGAAGATCGGACCGTGGGCGCTGTACGGGTTGCTGTTCACGATCGTGCTCCTGTTCGCGCTCCAGGGCGAGCAGATCACGTCGCAGCCGTGGGACGTCGTGCGGATCGCGTTGCCGCTGCTCGCCTATTTCGTCCTCATGTGGGGCGGTGGGTTCCTGTTCGGCGCCGCGATCGGTCTGGGTTACGAGCGCACGACCACCTTGGCGTTCACCGCTGCGGGCAACAACTTCGAACTCGCTATTGCCGTGGCGATCGGCACCTTCGGTGTCACCTCGGGTCAAGCTCTGGCCGGTGTCGTCGGTCCGCTGATCGAAGTGCCGATCCTCGTCGCCCTCATCTATGTCTCGTTGGCGCTGCGCAAGCGTTTCAAGAGTTCAAATACCCCTGCTGTGCAGTAAAAGTCGATACGCCAGGAGGCGACCGATGTCTTCACACCCCGCACAACCGGAACTGCTCATGCCTCAGGCGGTGCTGCAGCGTTCCGCCGAGCACCTCGCCGACAAGTACGCCGGGGTGTTCTCCCCGCAGACCGTGGAACGGATGGTGTTCGAGTCGTACGCTGCGCTGCGCCGCACCGCCAAGATCCACACGCACCTGACCGCCCTGGCCACCCGGTTCGCCGGCGAACGCCTCACCGCGCTGGCACAAGCCGACGGTGCGATCACCAAGGACGTACCGGAGGTGCTGTTCGTGTGCGTGCGCAACAGCGGCCGCTCCCAGATGGCGGCGGCGTTGCTCGCCCACCACGGCGTCGGACGCGTGCATGTGCGCTCCGCCGGATCGGCGCCCGCATCGTCGATCCATCCCGTTGTCGTCGAGGCGATGGCCGAGATCGGGCTCGATCTCGGCGCCGAATACCCCAAACCGCTCACTGATGATGTGGTGGCGGCCGCGGACGTGGTGGTCACCATGGGCTGCGGTGACGCCTGCGCGGTGTATCCGGGCAAGCGCTACCTCGATTGGTCGCTGCTCGACCCGGAAGACGAGTCGCTCGAGGCGGTGCGCGGCATCCGCGACGACATCGATGCCCGGGTCCGTGTCCTGCTGACCGAGCTCGGCGCTGTCTCTGTCTGATCTTGTCTCTGCCTGACCTTCCTCTACGAAAGGACGTTCCACTTCATGACCACCCACTCCGCCACCGATCGCACGCCGTCGGTGCTGTTCGTGTGCGTGCACAACGCCGGCCGTTCCCAGATGGCCGCCGGGTTCCTCACCGCCCTGGCCGGGGATCGGATCGAGGTCCGCTCCGCCGGCTCCGCTCCGGCCGCGCAGGTCAACCCCGCTGCGGTCGAGGCGATGGCCGAGGTGGGGATCGATATCTCCACGCAGAATCCGAAGATCCTCACCGTCGACGCAGTGCAGGCCTCCGATGTGGTGATCACCATGGGGTGCGGCGACACCTGCCCGGCATTCCCGGGCAAGTCCTACCGGGACTGGGTGCTCGAGGACCCGGCCGGGCAAGGGGTCGAGGCGGTGCGGCCGATCCGCGACGAGATCAAGGCCCAGGTCGAGGCGCTGATCGCCGAGCTCGTTCCAAACGTCGCCCGCGCATCAGCGTCCCCGCACTGTCGATGACCTGATCATCGACAGTGCGAGCGATGCCTCACGGCAGAGATGCTGTCGGTGTGTCGGGAACCATGCGTGGCACGAGCCGGACGTAGAGGACCATGCCGACGAGCTCGACCAGGGTTTGCGTGACGACGATGACGGGGGTCAGGGCATAGCCGGCCGGTAAGGCGAGCGCGAGCGGAAGTACCACGAGCGAATTGCGGGTGGCACCACTGAAGATCAACGCACGTGAGCGGCCGACGTCGAACCGGAACACTCGTGCCGCGATGAATCCGAGTCCGGCCATGAGAATCAAGAAGGCGGCGTAGACGGGGATGACCGTGCCGACGTGGTGGAGTTCGTCGCGAATTTTCGGGATCTGACCAGCCACGACGTCGAACAGGGTTCCGGCCATCAGTGGAACCATCGCCGCGGTGAACGCGGTGGTGAGCACGACACCGACACGGCGCCGTGCAGCCAGGGCCTGCGTGACCCACGCCAGGGCGAGCGGTGCGACGATCAGGATGAGAAACGCCTCGAGGAACGGTGCGACGTCGACGATATCGGTGAGCTCTGATCCCATGAACAGCCACAACAGCAGCGGCAGTGCCGCCATCTGGGCGAACATCAGCAGCGGTGAGGCGGCAAGCAGTCGCCTGCTGTCACCTCCGGCGAGACCGGAGAACACGATGACGTAGTCGATGCAGGGCGTGAGCAGGGTCAGCAGGATGCCCAGCAGCACGGCCTGCGGGAATGTCACCACCAACGTCAGGGCGGCGACGACGAGCGGGACGACGACGAAATTGAGAACCAGGGCCGCGGTGAGGAACCGGCGGTCGCGGACGGCCTCGGCCAGTGTGGTGAACGGCACCTGCAGGAAGGTGGCGTAGAGCAGTGCCCCGAGCAGCGGGTAGATGCTCGCTTCGAACACCGACGAGGAATCCGGCAGGGTCAGTCCCACGACGGCGCCGGTCACCAGGGCACCGAGGTAGACGAGGATCTGGTGGCGTTCGAGCCACTGGGTCGCGGACATGCGCTGGTAGAGGCCTTTCGAGGCGGGTCGAGCGAGGCAGCAGTGGGGACCGGCTGTGAAAGCCAGGGATGTGGGACCGGTGGTCAGCGAGCAGGTGGGGCGCTCGTGCCGTCGCCGAACAACGCGCGCACCATTTCTGCAGCCGCTGCCGGTGCCCCCACGTCGAGGATCACTTCGGTACCGCGCAGATGCAGGTCGAATTCGTAGAACGGGCAGCAGTGCTGCTCGGCGGCGGCGAGTTCGGCGAGTGCACCGACTCGGTCGATGGGCAGGCGCAGTCGCACATCCGCCGGACCGGGTTCGCGGACAACGTCGACGAGTACCTGCTGCCACCGGTGCACACGTTCCCCGTGGTCGGCGGCGTCGAGGGAGCAGGCAATCGGCGGGTCGGCCGGCACGGTGATCGCCGCGCCAGGCGCAGCGAAAGGAGGGTCGACGACCTGGGTGCGGGGCTGCGGCGCAAGGAATCCGCAGCCGGCATCGCACGGCTCGGCGCGATCAGGCAGGTCGTCGAGCTGGGCAAGAGCATGCCGAAGCGTGTCGGTGAAGGCGGCGAGTTCCGCGGTCCGGGTGGCGGCCTCGTCCAGGCGAGCGGCCATCTTCGGGCGTAGCTGCGCACGGACCTCGGCGCAGGGATCGTGCTCCCACACCGCCAGTAGTTCGCGGATCTCACCCAAGGGGAGTCCCACGTGCTTGGCCGCCTGGATGAACGCAACGCGGTCGACATCCCGATCTCCGTAGACGCGATATCCACTGTCGGTGCGCCCCGCCGGGACCAGTCCTGCGGATTCGTAGAACCGCAAGGTGGTGGCCGGGACACCGGTGTGTTCGGCGAACTGGGAGATCAGCATCGTGCTCACTCCTCGACGGTAAACCTTCGAGTCGACTCGAAGGTCAAGCCCGACACCGGCTCAGCCCTGCCGACCTTCGACCCGGCGGAGCACGTCGATCAGCTCCGCGGTGCTCGGGGCGCCGCCGGGTCCGTCGGCGGTGCGGTAGACGCGGCAGGTCAACCCGACACCCTCGGTGGGACCGAACGGGTCGATCCCGTCGATGCGGATCGTCGGGGAGCCCGCGAAGGCGGCGCGCTCAGCAGCCTCCGGGGTCTCGATACGGCGCAGCCGGATCGGGGTGCCGGCGTTGCCGGTTGCGGCCAGGGCCTCGGCGAGGCGGTCGCGGGCGAGCTGCCAGTTCGGGCAGCCGTCGAAGTACAGCAGTTCGATATCCATGGCGGTCGGTCCCGTTCGTCAGTGGTTGTCAGCGGCGGGAACGGACTCGGAGCGGCGTTCGAGCAGTACCGTATCGCGCCACACCCCGTGCAGCCGGCCGATGCGCTCGCGCACCCCGACGGTGCGGAAACCCGCCGAATGGTGCAGCGCGAGACTGGCGCGGTTCTCCGGGAAGATCGAGGTCTGCAGAGTCCACAATCCGGCCTCATCGGCGGCGATGACCTGGGTGCGCAGCAGCGCCTTGCCGACCCCACGCCCGCGCATGCCGTCGCCGACATAGACCGAGTTCTCCGCCACCCCCCGGTAGCACTCGCGCCCCGACACCGGGCTCAACGCTGCCCAGCCGACCACCTGGCCCTCGATCTCGGCGACCCACCGATGCCCGGGCAGCCACTGGTCCTCGAGCACCTCGCGGGTGGGGACCTCGGTGGTGAACGTCGCAGTACCGGTGGCGATGCCCTCTCCGTAGATGCGGCGCACGGCCTCCCAGTCGCGGCCGGCGAGCGGACGCACGCTCACGTCGGCCGGGACGTCCTCGGGGCAGCACGGGTGGGCGGTGAGCACCCCCATCACCGCGTCGGCGGCACTGGGCAGGTCGCTGCAGCAGCTCGGGTTGACCATCACCACGGTGCTGGTGCCGTGTTTGCCGGTGGTGACGAAGCCGACGTCGGCGAGCTTGCGGACGTGATGGGAGATGGTGGGCTGGCCGACCCCGAGGATCTCGGCGAGTTCTCCGACGGTGATGCCGGCCGGGCGGGCGGCGACGTGGTGCAGCAGCCGCACCCGGGTGGGCTCGGCCAGGCAGGCGAACCACCCGGCGTAGGTGGCCGCGTCCTCGGGGCTCAGGGCGTCGATGTCCACCTCCGCGCCGGGGATGGCCGGGGTCGGCAGGCCGAGTGATGTCATACCCCCACTATATCGATCGGCATCGATGGCTGCATTCATCGATGCCCATCTATATTCTGGCGGCAGCTTAGATCGATACCCATCGATGAAAGGATCTGTTATGAGCGAGTTGCCCGTCGTCGTGGTGGGAGCCGGACCGATCGGCCTGGCCGCCGCCGCTCACCTGCGTGAAGGCGGCCTCGAGCCGCTGGTACTCGAGCGGGGTACCAGCGCCGGAGCCGCCATCACGCAGTGGCACAGCGTCCACACCTTCTCCCGCTGGGCCGAACTGATCGACCCCGCAGCCCGCGTCTCCTCGACACCACCGGCTGGAGCGCCCCCGGCGTCGACTCCTACCCCACCGGCCAGGACTGGGCCGGCCGGTACCTGACCCCGCTGGCTGTTTATGACAGCTTGAGTCGAGACCACCGTGACGGCCAGACCCAGACCCGTCTGCGACTCGCCGGACCGATGATGACGGTTTGAGCTGAGCCCACCGCAGTGTTGTGGCATCTGGCCTTGTTCGGATGCCAGGAACTGGTGGAGGGCAGTGATGGAGACTCGGATGGAGTTGTTCGCCCGTATTCGACGTGATGCCCGGGTCGAGGGGTATTCGATCCGGCAGTTGGCCCGCCGCCACCAGGTCGGTCGGGCAACGGTGCGGATGGCGTTGGCTCAGGCAGAGCCGCCGCCGAGGAAGATCCCGGTACGAACGTCACCGAAGCTCGATTCGTTCAAAGCTGCGATCGACGGCATGCTCACCACCGATATCGACGCACCACGAAAGCAACGTCACACGGCTCGCCGAATCCTCGCCAGGCTGGCCGATGAGCATGGGGCGCACGAGTTGTCGTATTCGACCGTGCGTGACTACGTGCGGGTCCGGCGAGCACAGATCGACGTCGAAGCCGGACGTCGCATCGAAGTGTTCGTCCCGCAGGAACACGCACCCGGCGCCGAAGCAGAAGTCGATTTCGGTGAAGTATGGGTGATATTGGCCGGGGTGAAAACCAAATGCCACATGTTCGCCTTCCGCCTCTCGCACTCGGGAAAATCCGTGCATCGGGTGTACTCGACGCAAGGGCAGGAAGCGTTCTTCGAAGGACACATCGCCGCGTTCGACGAGATCGGCGGCGTGCCGACCCGTCACATCCGCTACGACAACCTCACCAGCGCTGTGCAGAAGGTGATCTACGGGCAATCTCGTGCTCGGGTGGAGAACCCACGATGGGTGCTGTTTCGTTCGCACTTCGGGTTCGACCCGTTCTACTGCCAGCCGGGTATCGCCGGGGCGCACGAGAAGGGCGGTGTGGAGGGTGAGGTGGGCAGGTTCCGCCGAAACCGGTTGTCCCCGATGCCGGTTGTCGACTCACTTGATGAGCTCAACGAGAAGATCCGCGGCTGGGACACCGCCGATGACGACCGGCGCATCAATGACCGGATACGCACGGTCGGGCAGGACTTCGCCGTCGAAGCACCGCTTCTTCTGCCTGTTCCCGGTGAGGGGTTCGATCCTGGATTGTCGCTGGAACCGCGGGTCGATCGTAGTGCGTTGATCACGGTGCGGATGGCGAAATACTCTGTTCCTGCACGTTTCATCGGCAGACGAGTACGCGTGTCGTTGCGGGCATCGGAGGTGGTGGTCTTCGACGGGCGGGCGGTGATCGCTCGCCATCAGCGGGTCATCGCCCGGGGCGGTCAGAGTCTGGACCTCGACCACTACCTGGAAGTGTTGCGCACCAAACCCGGCGCGCTGCCGGGGGCGAGCGCGTTGGCTGCAGCCCGTAGGAACGGGACGTTCACCGCCAGCCATGACGCGTTCTGGGCGGCGGCCCGCACAACCGACGGTGACGCCGGTGGAACTCGCCAACTGATCGATGTCCTGCTCCTGCATCGAACGATGGATGCGGTGGATGTGATCGCCGGTATCGAAGCCGCTCTGACCGTCGGCGCGGTGACCGCTGATGTCGTCGCGGTCGAAGCCCGCCGGCACGCGTTCTCGGAGGTCGGTGCGGGTGGGTCTGATCCAGGCCGTCATCTCGTTGCTCGTCGTGGCGGCCGGGAGCAGCGTGTTGTCAGCTTGACCCAACGCCGTCTCGCCGATCCGGCAGCGGTCATCGCTGGTCTGCCGGCCGATTCTCGGCCTGCGCCGACGGTGGATCACTACGACCAGTTGCTCCGCCTACCGGAACGAACCCCACCCGACACCGCCGTCCGAGCAGAGTGAAAGAAGGCCTGAACATGGTTCGTCCACCCGTCACGGTGTCCACCACGTTGCGTCGACGAGGTTTGACCGAGGAGGCCGCCATCGCTGCGGTCGATCAAGCGTGCCGGCGACTACGGCTGCCCACCATTCGTGCCGTCGTCGCGGACGCCGCTGCGGCAGCCCGCAAGGACCAACTCTCGTACTACGGGTTCTTGGCTGAACTTCTGCTTTCCGAATGCGACGACCGTGATCGCAGGAGTGTGGTGCGGCGGATCAAAGGGGCGGGGTTTCCTCGCGAAAAGTGGTTGGCCGACTTCGATTTCGACGCCAACCCCAATATCAATTGCGCGACCATCGGCACCCTCGCGACCGGCGGCTGGATCCGCAAAGGACAACCCCTGTGCTTGATCGGGGACTCCGGGACCGGGAAATCGCATCTCCTCATCGGGCTCGGCGCCGCGGCCGCCGAAGCGGGTTACCGCGTCAAATACGTCCTCGCGACCCGGTTGGTGAACGAGCTCGTCGAAGCCGCCGACGAGAAACAACTTGCCCGCACGATCGCCCGTTACGGCAGGGTGGATCTCCTTCTGATCGACGAACTCGGTTACATGGAACTCGACAAGCGAGGCGCGGAGCTGCTGTTCCAGGTGTTGACCGAACGGGAAGAAAAGAATTCCGTCGCCATCGCATCGAACGAGTCGTTCTCCGGTTGGACGAAGACGTTCACCGACCCACGGCTTTGCGCTGCCATTGTCGACAGGCTCACCTTCGGCGGCAACATCATCGAAACCGGCACCGACTCCTACCGACTCGCCCATACCCGAGCTCAGCACTCCACCTGATCCATGCACCAGGGTGGGCCCGGATCAAGCCGCCCTACTGGACCTGAATGAGATTGACATATTCGTCCCCAGCGTGAGCCCCGAGAACTCTGAGGTCCCCCGGAAAACAGCTAGACCCCCGTATCCACAGGTGTGGGGGGTCTGCACCACAAAGATTACGCTCTGCGGCTGCGGTACCGCAAATCAGCCCGTAACCCCCCGCCACCGCCCCTCGCGCCTCAGCGCTCAGGGAGCACCAGGACCAGGCCGTCCTGGGCCGG
This sequence comes from Rhodococcus sp. DMU2021, assembly GCF_019641445.1. Lineage (NCBI taxonomy): Bacteria > Bacillati > Actinomycetota > Actinomycetes > Mycobacteriales > Nocardiaceae > Rhodococcus > Rhodococcus sp. DMU2021. Next base: position 53,514 of record NZ_JAIFKB010000016.1, on the reverse strand, counting down.
TATCGTCACCGCGTCGACGAGCTCTCCGGTATTGACGGACGGGTCCTGCGTGCCCCGCAGATGCCGGTAGGTCTGGCCCAGTGCCACCGGCTGGGCTTCGGTTCCGAGATTGACCAGGACCACGCCGTGGTCGAAATCCCGGCGGTACACGCCCGCGGCGACCGTGCCGACCCCGCGGTGTACGGACGGTTCACCCTCTCCCACGACGGGTTCTCGACGATCGGCTCGCCCAGATAGCCCCCACCCAGCCCTGCTCCGTCCATCTCGTCGTAGAAGGCCAGCTCTCGGTAGTGTTCTTCCATCGCAGCCCAGTACCCGTCCTGCAACAACGTGGCGGTCAGGAAGAACCGGGCCCGCCGAGAGTGCTCGGCCGGTTCGAGACCGCCGCGGCGCCGATCGATCGTCATCGATACGCCGGGAGGTTGCTGTTCGCCGGCCGCGACGGTCGTGAGGTAGTCCTGCACATCTGCTTTCGGATCCCGGCCGCGAGAGGGTCGGCGAAGCTCTCCCACGCTCGGCCGTTGAGGGGGCTGCGGTGCAAGGTGCGGTTGCTGTTGGCGATCAGGATCGCCTCGGGCATCTGCGCCCGCATGAGCTGCTCGGCCCGCGCCAGACCGCGGGCCCAGGGTCCGTCGGGACCGTAGATCTGCTCGTCCGTCTCGTCGATACCGTCGCCGTCGATGTCCCACCGGTCCTGGTCGGCGGTGTAGATCCGATCGCCCCACACATCGAGAAGAATCCCGTCCCACATCCCGGTGGCCCAGACTCGATCGACGACCCACTGCGCTGCGTATTCGGCAAAAATACGGCCCTGCACCTGCGGTACGACATCGGTGAGGTTGGCCAGCGACGTCTTCGGCCATTCGCTGACCGTGCTCCCGAAGGCGGTGGTGGCGAGCCACCGAGGAGGAAAGGAACTGCTGGTGGAGTCCGAGAATTGCCACGGATCGTAGCGGCCGGGCCGGTACTCGGCCAACCCCAGCGCATCCGGATAGTCGACCAGGTTGACGTAGGCGAGCAGCCGAAGAGCGAGGTGGACCTCGTCGAGTGCACGAAATAACGACTGCGGCGCCCGTTGCGCCCACTCGTGGTCAATGACCACGAGGTCGTATCGCGCGAGTTCGTCGACGGACGGCAGCGAATCCTGATCCAGGTAGTACACCGCGGTGCGGGGAAAAACCGGCCCCGCGCTCTCGGCCCTGCTCGCTCACGGACGGCGCACACGAGACGGCGAGCACCATCGCCGCAGCACACACGGCGTATCGAAACAGCCGTCGTACCGGTCGGCTCGATGCTCGGGGCATCGCCTCAGTATGGCCACGGCGGGTGGGGGTGCGGCTCGTCGTTTGATGAAGGTTTGCTGAAGAACTTCGCCGCCTGCGCCTGGGTCTTCTGCCTCGGAGCGCTACTACCGGGCTCGGACACCGGGCCCCGGCTAGCGCGACACAGTCGCGGCGCCGGGATGTCCGGCGGCTCGGCGCTGCCCGTACCGGGTCAGCCCGCGGGGCTTGAACACCGCCAATACCAGCGCGGTCACCAGCACCACCAACGCGGCCGACGCGTGCACCACGTGGGTCGGGTCGGCGAGGACCCGTCGATCGGCATCGGACCACTGCGGTTTCGCCGCAATGGTCGCGGCATTCTCGATCGAGCGGGTGTAGAGCAGCAGCACCGCGGTGGCCACCAGGTTCAACACCAGCTTGAACAGCACCCAATAGTGCCGCAGCAACCCCCATGAGGTGCCCAGGGAGCACACCAGCCCGGTGACCAGCGTCGCCGCGGACAACGGCACCAGCACAACGACGGTGATCAGGGCCAGCACCTGATAGCCCCCCACCGTCGGAGCGGGAGCGGCACCGGGCAGCGTCGCCGCGGCCACCACGAGATAGGTGAGCACCGCGCCGAACCACCCCGCGGCGGCCCCGATATGGACGGTGCGGGCGGCCAGGCGCGCCCGGGGCGAGAGCCTCACGTCCCGACAACCCCGAACAGGCAGCCGTCAGCTAGCGTGGGGTCGGCGCTCTCGGTCGCCGCGACCGCCGAGGTGGGGGGAGCGGACAGGTGTCGGCTCGGGCCGTGAGTACCGTCCCCCAGCAGCATCATGGCCACGATCAGCGCCACCAGCACCGCGACCACGACAAGGGCCGCCTTCACCCAGCGCGGAGTGCGATGCTCCGGTGGGCCACCGGTCGGGCCGTGGCTCTCGGGTAGGGGGTCGGAGGGAGAGGGCGGGCCGGTCATCAGCGGTGCCTTCCGTCTCGCGGGCGGGACGTTCCCGTCCCTACTTTTCAATACACTCTGTCACGACATCTTCACCATGTCGAGGCTGTGGCGCTGCGTATACTTCGGGGGTGCCCAAGCTGTGGAACGAGACGATCGCCTCGCATCGCCACGCCGTGCGGGAGGCGACATTGGACGCCGCTGCGACCGTGATCACCGAGTCCGGTCTCGCGGGGGTGAGCATGTCGAAGATCGCCGAACGCACCGGGATCGGCCGGGCCACGCTGTACAAGTACTTTCCCGACGCCGAGGCCATCCTGGCGGCCTGGCACGACCGCCAGATCACCCGCCACCTGCAGCACCTGGCGCAGGTACGCGATCGCGCCACCGGCGCCGGCTCCCGCCTCGAGGCGGTGCTCGGGGCCTATGCGCAGATCCTCACCCATCATCCCACCGGGGCGATCGTGGCCGGGCTGCACCGCGGCAACCACGTCGAGCATGCGCAACATCGCCTGCACGAGTTCGTACGCGCCCTGGTCACCGACGCGGCGCAGGTCGGCGAGGTCCGCGACGATGTCCCGGCCGACGAGCTGACCGGGTACGTGCTGCATGCGGTCACCGCCGCCGAGGGGCTCGACTCGCCCGCCGCCGCGGACCGGCTCGTCGCCCTCATTCTGACCGGGTTGGCTCCGCAGCAGGGACCCCGGTCGCCACGTCCGCCGTCGACGGATCAGGCCTCGAAATCTGCCGCCGCCCACCACTGACCGGTCGCCGGGCGAGGAGCCAGTGGCCCTCTGTCGGCACCCGGTCGGTCAGGACCGGACCAGGCGGGCGATCGCGTCGGTGGCTTCTTTGATCTTCGCCTGCGCCTCGGGGCCACCGGCGACGGCGGCATCGACGACGCAGTGGCCGATGTGGTCTTCGAGCAGCCCCATCGCCACGGCTTGCAGCGCCTTGGTCATCGCCGAGATCTGGGTGAGGATGTCGATGCAGTACTTCTCGTCCTCGACCATCTTGTGCACCCCTCGGGCCTGGCCCTCGATCCGCTTGAGCCGTTTGAGGTAGTCGTCTTTGGCGGTGATGTAGCCGTGCCCGGCGTGGTCGCCGGCGCCGGCGGCGGCCGGGGCGTCGGGGGACGTGGCCGCGGGGGTGGGGGTGGCCATGGGGTCCTCCTGGTATCCGGCTGTCAGCACGAGCACCCCCGATTATGCCCACCGGAGGTAGACGGCCGAGGCGGGTGCGCCTCCTGCAGGCGGTGGCCGGCCGCCGCCGCGGCGCAGCCGGCCGCGCACCGGGCCGCCGCCCGGGCGGCCGGATGACGGGCGATCCGGATCAGCGCGGTGGTCACCGTCGACATGCTCTTTCTCCTTGGTGGTGGTGGGGAAGATACGGACGCAGGTGGGTGGCGCCTGCCCGCGCCACCCACCCGGCTTCGGTGAATTCCGGTCCCGGTCACCGGGCGGTGGAGCGGAAGCGGCGCAGTCGCAGGCTGTTGCTGACCACGAACACCGACGAGAACGCCATCGCCGCGCCGGCGAGCATCGGGTTGAGCAGTCCCATCGCGGCCAGCGGCAGGGCGGCGACGTTGTAGGCGAAGGCCCAGAACAGGTTGCCCTTGATGGTGCCCAGGGTGCGGCGCGAGAGCCGGATCGCGTCCGCGGCCGCCCGCAGGTCCCCGCGCACCAGGGTCAGGTCGCTGGCCTCGATCGCGACGTCGGTGCCGGTGCCCATCGCCAGGCCGAGGTCGGCCTGGGCGAGCGCGGCCGCGTCGTTGACTCCGTCACCGACCATGGCGACGACCTTGCCTTGTGCCTGCAGGCGTTTGACCACGTCCACCTTGTCCGCCGGGAGCACCTCGGCGATAACCTCGTCGATGCCGACCTGGGCTGCGATGGCCTGGGCGGCGGCGGTGTTGTCGCCGGTGAGCATGATCGGGGTCAGCCCCAGCTCGCGCAGCTGGGCGATCGCCTCGGCGGAGGTCGGTTTGACGGCGTCGGCCACCACCAGCACCGCCCGGGCGCGGCCGTCCCAGCCGACCGCGACGGCGGTCTGGCCGGCGGATTCGGCGGCGGCCATGGCCTCAGCGAGGTCGGCGGGCAGGTGCTGGGAGAAGTCGGCGAGCAGCCGGGCGCGGCCGACGAGCACCGCATGCTCGTCGACGAGGCCCTGCACGCCCAGGCCCTCGAGGTTGGTGAACTGCTGGGCTGCGGGTAGGTCGCCGATCTTCTCGCGGGCGCCCCGGGCGATGGCCTGCGCGATGGGATGCTCGGACGAGTCCTCCACGGCTCCGGCCAGGCGCAGCACCTGACCGGCGTCCTGGCCGGTAGCGGTGATGACCTCGAGCAGGGTCATCTTGCCGGTGGTGACGGTGCCGGTCTTGTCGAGCACGACGGTGTCGACGCGGCGGGTCGATTCGAGCACCTCGGGGCCCTTGATCAAGATGCCGAGCTGGGCGCCGCGGCCGGTGCCGACCATCAGCGCGGTCGGGGTCGCCAGCCCGAGAGCACACGGGCAGGCGATGATCAGCACGGCGACGGCGGCGGTGAACGCCGCGGCGACCGAGCCGCCGGTGCCGAGCCAGAACCCCAAGGTGGCCACCGCCAGGGCGATCACGATCGGGACGAAGACACCGGAGATCCTGTCGGCCAGTCGTTGGGCCTGGGCCTTGCCGGTCTGGGCGTCTTCGACGAGTCGGGCCATCTGCGCGAGTTGGGTGTCCGAGCCGATCCGGGTGGCGCGCACGACGATCCGCCCGCCGACGTTGACGGTGGCGCCGACGACCGGCTCGTCCGGTCCGACCTCGACCGGCACCGATTCCCCGGTGAGCATCGAGGCGTCCACCGCGGAGGAGCCGTCGACGACGACACCGTCGGTGGCGATCTTTTCGCCGGGGCGCACGACGAACTCGTCGCCGACGGCCAGCTGGTCGATCGGGATGCGGTGCTCGGTGCCGTCGCGGCGGACCGAGACGTCCTTGGCGCCGAGTTCGAGCAGTGCGCGCAGGGCGGCGCCGGCGCGACGCTTGGAGCGGGCCTCGAAGTAGCGCCCGGCGAGGATGAAGGTGGTGACCCCGGCGGCGGCCTCGAGGTAGATGTTGCCGGCGCCGTCGGTGCGGGCGATGGTCAGCTCGAACGGGTGCGTCATCCCGGTGACGCCGGCGGTGCCCCAGAACAGGGCGTAGATCGACCAGCCCAGGGCGGCGAGGGTACCGAGGGAGACCAGGGTGTCCATGGTGGCGGTGGCGTGCTTGAGGTTGGTGTAGGCGGCCTTGTGGAACGGCCACGCTCCCCATACCACCACCGGCGCGGCGAGGGTGAGCGAGAGCCACTGCCAGTTCGGGAACTGCCACGCCGGGACCATCGCCATCGCGATCACCGGGACGCTGAGCACCAGCGAGATCAGCAGCCGTTGCCGCAGCGCGGCGGTCGGATCCGGTGTGGTAGCCGGTGGGGCCACGGTGCCGGTGCCGGGGGCGGGGGGCGGGGTCGGGAGCGTGGCGGTGTAGCCGGCCTGTTCGACGGCGGCCACGAGATCCTCGGCCGAGACGTCCCCGACGTAGTCGACGCGGGCCTTTTCGGTGGCGTAGTTCACCGTGGCGGTGACACCGTCGAGCTTGTTGAGCTTCTTTTCGACCCGGCTGGCGCAGGACGCGCAGGTCATGCCGCCGATGTCGAGTTCGATTCGGCTGTCGGCCGGGTGGGTGACGGACTTCATCGCGTCTTCCTCCCTCTCGCAAATGTGGTGGCGGTCAGTGCCCGTGTCCGGACGGCATCGGCGCGGTGGCGACCTCGGTGGGGGGCGGGGTGTCGACGTCGTGGATTTCGGTGCCGTGGGTGGCCGGTGGTGCGGGTTCGTCGGGGCCGAGCACGGCGCCGGCCCCGAAGGACAGGGCAAAGACCGCGGCCAGGGCGGCGAGGAATCCGGTGATCTTCGACGGGGCCTTCATCGTGTGCGGTCTCCTGTCCGGGTCGCGGGGTCGGTCAGTCGGCGAGCCGGTAACCGGCCTCGTCGACCGCGGTGGCGATCGCGGTGCGGTCGATGTCGGTGGTCGAGTCGATGTCGACGCGGCCGCTGGCCAGATCGACGGTCACGCCGGTCACGCCGGGGATCTGGCCGATCTCCTCGCGTACGGAGGAGGCGCAGTGCCCGCAGGTCATGCCGGTCACGGTGACGGTGGTGGTGCTCATGGGTTACCCCTCTTGCCGATCGGTGCGGACACGGGATTCCGTGTCGCGGCGGGTCTTCTGTCCCCACCCGCACAATGTATACCATACCCCCCTAGGGTATCTAGAGGTGCAGAGGAACTACTCTGCCCTCACCGAGCCCTCGTTTCCCACCACCGATCAAATCCCGGGCCGGCGCGACCGGAGTTCGGCCCAGCCGCCGGTGAGGAACGGCGTGCCGCCGTAGACGAAGATCACCGTGCCCAGCACCGGCGGAATCCACATCGCGCCGGGGAAGTCCGGCATGGGGGTAGCCGAGCAGGTCGGCGACCATGTGGCTGAACGCGACGACCGGCACCGACAGGATCAGGCTGACCCAGAACCGCCGGCGGAACATCTCCCCGCGTGCCCCGTGCCCGGCATGCCGATCGTGACCCCCGTGCCCGGCATGCCGATCGTGACCTCCGTGCCAGGTATGAGCAGCGCCTTGTCCTCGCGAAGTCAGGGCGATGCGGCGGTATCGATGGCCCGACACGCTAAATACTGGATGCCGCTACGGATGTCTTGCTGTGCAGCTGTACCCGTACCCGTTGTGTCAACGCAGCGCGGGGACCGCAGCTGCTGCCGCTCGTCGCCTGACGCATCGACGAGGGGTCCCGGGAGTAATGGCGCAAAACCACGAGGTTCGCGTAGTTCCTGATCGGCGGTGATTTCTCGGTTCGGGCTGCGGACCGGGATGGTTGGCGCTCGGCTTGGCTATTGATGAGGTTGGTCGGCGTTTTGGGAGGCTGGGGTTCGCGGCGACGCGGGCATTCGGGAGCGAGGAGTTGCAGCGACTTCGGGAGTTCCCGGAGATCAGTCGTGAGGAGTTGTTCCGGCACTTCACGCTGACCCCGGCTGATCCGACATTCGTTGCTCCGCAGGGCAGGGCCCTGCAGTCCGTCTTGGCTGGCGTGGTGCCCCGCGAGCACGGCCACACCCGCGGCGGATGCCCTACGAAACAATCAGACCCTCTCCACCCCTGCGTTAGACATCCGGTCCACACCGACCGGGTACCGAACCGGCCGGGTTACCGAGAAGAACGCGCCCGGCGGGGTGCATCACCGGTGCCGGGTGCCGGTGACGCACCCCCACACGGCGCTCAGCTCCGGTAGTCGAGCCTGGTCATCATGCCCGCGTCTTGGTGGTAGCCGTTGTGACAGTGCAGCATCCAGTAACCGGGATTGTCAGCGACGAGGTTGACTTCGATCTTCTGCATCGGCAGGACGATCACGGTGTCCTTACGCGGTCCTGGGGTGCCATCGGCGCGGACGACCTGGAACGTGTGCCCGTGCAGGTGCATCGGATGCCACATCATCGACATGTTGGTGAACGTCAATCGGGCATGCTGGCCTTCCCGGACGGTCAGTGGCTCCATCTGGTCGAACATCCGGCCGTTGATCGTCCACTGATAGCTCATCATGTCGCCACCGAGATCGGCCGTCAGGTTCACATCCGGCGGTCCCTGGGGAAGCATCACTTCACCGGTGGCCGAGAACGAGTGCACGGTGCCGACCTGCCCGGCGAGTTCGGTGGGCCGCATACCTGGATCCGGCACGGCGCCGGCGCCTGTCCGGAGCAGGGCGCGGGTCTGCGCGTTCTTACCCTCTGCCGCGGCGACGAGCGGAAAGACGCCGTCTGCGGCCGTGACGATGACGTCGTAGCGTTCGGACATTCCGACCAACAGTGCATCGACCTCGGTGGGGACCACAGGGAAGCCGTCGGTGTGGGTGACGGTCATGCGGTGCCCGGCGAGCGCGACCCGGAACGCGGTGTCGGCACCGGTGTTGATGATACGAATCCGGATCCGCTGGCCCGGCTTGGCGGTGAACGAAGAAGGAGACTCCGGGACGCGGCCGTTGATCAGATAGAGCGGGTAGGTGACATCCCCGGCGTCACCGCCGAGAAGGTTGTCGCTCGTCCCATCGGACAAGCCGCTGGTGGGCGGCTGAGCCATGCCCGACATGCCTGATGACATGCCTGATGACATGCCCGGCATGCCGGACATACCTGGCATGCTCATCCCGGGCATGGAGCCGTGATCCATCGATCCCATCCCACCTTCGCGGAGTTCGTCGAGAATCTGTTGAGGGCTGCGACCGACACCATCGGTCCAGTCATCGAGGACCACGATCCATTCCGCGTCGTACGACAAGGGTTCGTTGGGGTCGTCGACGATCACCGGCGCATACAGCCCGTAGTCCGTTTGCCCACCGACATGTGGGTGGGCCCAGAAGGTGCCCGAGTGCGGCACCGAGAACCGGTAGGTGAAGGACTCGCCCGGCTTGATGTCGGGGCTTGCGGGGGCGGCGCCGTCCATGTCGTTGCGCAGAGCGATGCCATGCCAGTGCACCGATGTGGGATCAGACATCTTGTTGTCGACCGTGACGGCCAGCTCGTCACCGACGCCGGCGCGGATCACCTGTCCCGGCACCGTGTCGCCGTAGGCGTAGGAACGCACTGTTGGTCCGCCGAGGTCGAGTTCTGTCATTTGCGGGGTGAGGTTGGCAGTGACGGTACGACCGGTGTGAGGGCGTTTCGCCTCGGCAGCGAGAATCGCGCTCTGCTCGACGCTCGCTGCTGTGGTGCCGGGCGTCGTCGAGGTTGTCTTGCTGCACGCGGTCAGCGCCAGACCGCCGATGCCCACCGAGGTGGCGGTGAGGAATGTTCGCCTGCTGACGCGGGGACCGAAGTTGCCGGAGGGGGTCACGAAACTCTCCTGAAGAGTGTGCGGTGCGCGCCAGCATGTGGGGCGCGCTGGGAACCGAACAGCTGACCGGACTCCGTATCGGAAGGACACAGGTCGGGTCGGATCCGATCACGTGCGCAGGACACATTTCCGGTGCAAAATCTCCACACCGGACGCTGACGGGGCCGCCACCGCCGCCACCGACCGAGGCCCGCCGCGTAGCTGCATGCGATGTCGCTGCCGGTGTTCGGCCGGGGCACTCTGTCGGGGTTCGACCTGCTGCCCGCATCCGCAACCGGCACGACCTGAACTTCTACCGCCCCGAGGCGAGCGCCCGCTATCAGCACATCGATTCGCTGTTCGGCGACAACGTCCTCGACTGGGCGCTGCTCGAGACCCACCGGCCGGACCTGATGTGCACTGTCCCCTCGACCCGGGATGGACGATTGTCGTCGGTGACGCGGCTGCGCAAACTGGGCAACCATTCCCGCAATAAGGCCCGGATCAGTGCTCATCGGGGTCAGTCCAGTGGGTAGAGCGTCTGGGCGGTCGCGGCATAGGCGGTGTCGAAGTCGACGGCCAGCACGGCTTCGACCGGCCCGACCACCGCGTGTTGTTCCCAGCTCTGGCCGGTGCGGCTGCGCCAGGCGGTGCCGGTGGTGTCGACCCCCCACAGGGAGCCGTCGCTCGCGGCGGAGAGCAACGCCAGCGGCGGGGCGTCGGGCACCAGGGTGAAGGTGCGCCCGGCGTCGGTGCTGTGTTTGAGTCCGGCGGTGGTGGTCGCCCACACTCCGGTGTCGGTGACGGCGAGCGCGGCCGCGGCCAGCGGGGCGCCGGCACTCCAGGTGGCGCCGTCGTCGGTGGAGGTCAGCAGGCCGGTGCCGCCCTCGTATCCGACCAGCAGCTCTCCGTCGGTGGCCAGGGCATGAAAGTCGACTTCACCGGTCAGGGATTTCGGTGTCCAGGTGCGGCCGCCATCGAGGCTTTCGATCAGTCCCAGTGGGTTCGGGGCGGAGCTGGACGGCCCCGGATGCCCGGACGCGAAAAGGTGGTCGCTGCCGGGCACGCCGGTCAGTCCCATGAAGTCGTCGTCGGAGCCCCCGAGGCGGGTGGTGCGCCCGTCGGTGGCGAGGTCGACGAGGCCGGTGTGGGTGCCGGCCAGCACCGCCCCGCCGGGGGCCAGATGCAGACCGTGCAGGTGATCGAGCGCCGGGGCCAACGCCACCCCGGGCACCGACGACTCGACCGCCGCCACCCCGGCCCCGGACCCGGACCCGGCCGGGGTGGGTGGCTCGCCGGTCGAACACCCGACCAGCACCGCCGCAGCAGCCACAGGGACAAGGACATGCGCCCACCGGCGCAGGGGAAAACTCCACATGAAAAACGAACTCGTTTCGGATCGGGTCGGGTGCCGGCTCAGGTGCGGGCCAGGCGGGCGGGGTCGAGGTCGAGGCGGCGCAGCAGCTGAGCATTGAGCGCGACCACGATCGTCGAGACCGACATGAGGATCGCGGCCACCGCCGGGGAGATCGCGACCCCGGCGAAGGCCAGCACCCCGGCGGCGAGCGGAACGGCGATGATGTTGTAGCCGGTGGCCCACACCAGGTTCTGCCACATCTTGCGGTAGCTGGCATGCGAGAGCGCGATGATCGACAGCACCGCCCGCGGATCGTTCGCCGCGAGCACGACGCCGGCGGATTCGATGGCCACATCGGTGCCTGCACCGATCGCGACGCCGACATCGGCGCGGGCCAAAGCGGGGGCGTCGTTGACACCGTCGCCGACCATCGCGACCGTGTGCCCGCGGTTCTGCAGTTCGGTGACCTTGGCGTCCTTGTGTTCGGGCAGCACCTCGGCGAACACCTCGTCGATACCGAGATCGGCCGCCACCGCGTCGGCGACCTGCCGCGCATCCCCGGTGATCATCGCGACCTTCACCCCACGGGCGTGCAACGCGTCGATGGCCTGACGCGATTCCTCGCGCACGGCGTCCTCCAGCGCCACCGCCCCGAGCACCCGGTCACCCTCGGCCAGGTGCAGCACCGAAGCCCCGCGCCGGATCCACCCGGCGGTGACGGCGGTGACGTCCGCGGGCACCGACAACGACAGGTCGGTGAGCATCGCCGGTCCGCCGACCGTCACCTCGGTGCCGTCGACGATCGCGCGCACCCCGCGTCCGGGTAGCGACCGGAAGTCGGTGGCGACGATCCGCTCGCCCGACGGGACACGACTGTCGGCGGCGGCGACGATGGCCCGCGCGACGGGATGTTCACTGTCGGCCTCGACCGCCGCGGCCAACGCCAGCACCTGCTCGTCGCTGATCCCGTCGGTCACAGCGACGCCGGTGACCTGATGCCGGCCCTGGGTCAACGTGCCGGTCTTGTCGAAGAGCACCACATCGACGGTGCGCATGCGTTCGAGCGAGAGCCGGTCCTTGACCAGCACCCCGGCCTGGGCGGCGCGTTCGGTGGAGATCGCGATCACCAGCGGGATCGCCAAACCGAGGGCGTGGGGGCAGGCGATGACCAGCACGGTGACGGTGCGCACCACGGCCTCGTCGACGTTGCCGAGCAGCGACCACACCGTAAAGGTGACGATGCCCGCGATGGCGGCGAAGTAGAACAGGAACGCCGCGGCCTTGTCCGCCAGTGCCTGGGCGCGAGAGGAGGAGGCCTGGGCGTCGGCGACCATCCGTTGGATGCCGGCCAGGGCAGTGTCGTCGCCGACCGCGGTGATGCGCACCCGCAGCGCGCTGTCGGTGGCGACGGTGCCGGCGACCACGGTGTCCCCGACCTGCCGGGTGACCGCTTTGGATTCGCCGGTGATCATCGATTCGTCGACCTCGGCGCGGCCGTCGGTGACGGTGCCGTCGGCGGGCACTCGCGCCCCGGCGCGAACCAGCACCCGATCGCCACGGGACAGCTCCGAGATCGGCACCTCGCGGGTGCCGTCATCGGTGATCTTCTCCGCGGTGTCCGGGAGCATCGCGGCCAGGGCTTCGAGGGCGCCCGATGCCGAGCCGAGGGCACGCATCTCGAGCCAGTGCCCGAGCAGCATGATCACGATCAGCAGCGCCAGCTCCCACCAGAAATCCAGGTTGAATCCGCCGAGTCCGAGGGTGGTGACCCAGGACGCGACGAATGCGACGCTGATGGCCATGGCGATGAGCAGCATCATCCCGGGGCGGCGCGAGCGGAGTTCGGCCCAGCCGCCGGTGAGGAACGGCGTGCCGCCGTAGACGAAGATCACCGTGCCCAGCACCGGCGGAATCCACATCGCGCCGGGGAAGTCCGGCATGGGGTAGCCGAGCAGGTCGGCGACCATGTGGCTGAACGCGACGACCGGCACCGACAGGATCAGGCTGACCCAGAACCGGCGGCGGAACATCTCCCCGTGCGCCCCGTGCCCGGCATGTCGATCATGGCCCCCGTGCCCGGTGTGACCCTCGTGCCCGGTGTGACCCTCGTGCCCGGTGTGGCCTTCGTGCCCGACATGGGCGAGGTGCTCACCGTGACCGGCGTGCGCATCATGTTCATCGGGGGGCGGACTCTGCGTCACCGCACCGTGGTCATGCCCGGCGGATGCCGGCTCCGGGTCGTTGGGTCCGTGCTCGGGGCGCGCCATCGAGACAAGCTCCTGACTGTAGTGGGTTGGGAAACGAACGCGGTGTCTACAGGGTGGTCAGCAGCTGGCGCATGGTGTCGATCTCCTGCTGCTGGGTGTCGACGATGGTGCGGGCCATCTCGACGGCGTCGGGGAACTGTCCGTCCTCGATCTCGGTCTGCGCCATGTCGATCGCGCCTTCGTGGTGGGCGATCATCTGCTCGAGGAACAGGCGAGCGGCGTCGGTGCCCTGCGCATCGGACAGTGCCTGCATGTCCTCCTCACTCATCATCCCTTCCATCTGCATTCCCTCCATTCCCTCCATACCGTCCATGCCCTCGTCCATGTCCATGCCGGGCATGTCGTTGTTGCCGGTTTCGGGCATCTCGGTGGGCTCGCCCCACTGCTCGAGCCAGGATTCGAGCTGCGCGATCTCCGGGCCCTGAGCGGCCTTGATCTGCTCGGCCAGCGCGGTCACGTCGGCGGGGATGTCCTGCTTGGCCAGCAGCATGTCGCTCATCTCGATGGCCTGACTGTGGTGCGGGATCATCATCTGCGCGAACATCACGTCGGCGTCGTTGTGCGCTGCCGCTTCGTCGGCGGCGGAGGCGGTGGCCGAGGTGGTGGCGCTCGATGTGGCGGCGGTGGTGCCGGTGTCGGAGTCGCTGCACGCCGCCGCGGTGAACACCACCGCCAGCGCCATGGCGCCGACGGCGAGAGTCTTCTTGTTCATGAGTGGATCCTTTCCTCGAACGGTCACAGACACAGGTGAACCAACGACGGGGTATCCCCGCAGCCGGCGCACCCTGGACTAGGCCAGGTAGGACACGGTGGTCATCATCCCGGCCTCCTGGTGGTAGGCGTTGTGGCAGTGCAGGGCCCATTGGCCCGGGTTGTCGGTGTCGAATTCGATCTCGACGGTGCGCATCGGCCCGATGGTGACGGTGTCCTTGCGCAGACCGGTGTCGGTGAGCGCGAAGGTGTGCCCGTGCAGGTGCATCGGGTGGAACATGTCCGACATGTTCCGCATCCGCATACGTACCCGCTGCCCTTCGCTCACGTCCAGCGGTGGGATGTCGGGGTGGGCCCGGCCGTTGAGGGTCCACCGGTACGGCGACATGGTCCCGCCCATATCCACGCTGTGATACAGGTCGTGATCGCGCTCCGTCAGCCGCACATACTCGCGGGGCGCGAGGTCGGTGCCGAGCAGCACCCGCCGCTCCAGCTCCTCGGGCCGGGACCGTGCGGGTAGCTCGCCGACGGCGGTGCGCACCAGCGCTAGCCCGTGCCCGGTCTTGCCTTCCGCCTGCGCGAACAACGGGAACACGCCGTCGCCGAGGGTGACGAGCACGTCGAAGCGCTCGCCCATGCCGATCAGCAGTGCGTCGGTGTCCTGCGGCACGACGGGGAAGCCGTCGGTGTGGGTGACGGTCATCCGGTGCCCGCCCAGCGCAACACGGAAGGCGGTGTCCGCGCCGGCGTTGACGAACCGGATCCGTACCCGCTGCCGCGGTGTGGCGGTGAAAACCATCGGGTCCTCGGGGACTCGGCCGCCGACCAGGAAGTGCGGGTAGGAGACGTCCCCGGCGCCGCCGAGCAGCGGGGAGAGCATCGTTTCCTCCCCCATGTCCATGCCGTCCATGCCGTCCATGGCGCCGTGGTCCATCCCGCCCATCCCGGCATCGTCGCTCTCGCCGGTGGCGCCGATGCCGAGGTCGCGGCCCACCTCGTCCGGGGTGCGGCCGGTACCGTCGAGCCAGTCGTCGAGCACCACGATCCACTCGTGGTCGTAGTCGCCGGGCTCGAGCGGGTCGTCGATGACCAGCGCGCCGTACAGGCCGCGGTCGAGCTGCAGCCCGGAATGCGAATGGTAGAAGTACGTGCCCGGATCCGGGACGGTGAACTCGTAGGTAAACCGGCCGCCGGCGGTGATGGGGTCCTGGGTCAACCCGGGTACCCCGTCCATGTCGTTGCTCAGCGCCAGGCCGTGCCAGTGCACGCTCGTCTCGACCGGCAGCCGGTTGTCGACCTCCACCCGCAGCAGATCCCCGGCGCGGGCCCGGAGCAGGGGTCCGGGCAGATTCTGGTCGTAGCCCCAGGTGGAGACGACGCGCCCACCGAGGTCCACCTCGACCGGACGCGGCGTCAACCGGGCCGAGACCACTCGCTGGCCGGGGCTGCGGCGCTGCTGCTCGAGCCGGCGCACCACGCCCGACGAGGCGGTCACCGGCGCACCGGTCGGCGATCCGGATCCGGAACAGGCCGCCAGCGCCCCGGCACCGACGAAAAGCGATCCGAGCATGAAGGACCGGCGGGTCAGTTCACCCACGGATCGGCTCCTGTCGGCCGCTGCCATCGGCCGTGCCCCTGGTCGGGGTCAGTAGCTGACGGCGTGCGACGAATTCGTCGTAGTCGATATCGCCGCGGGCGAAACGCGCTTCGAGCACCTGCAGCGGACCTGCCTCGTGTTCGGTGCCGTCTGGCCCGCTTGCGCGGTCGGTGCGGAACATGGCGGCCATCAGGTAGAGCACCACCGCCCAGAACGCGAGCATGCACACGGCCATGAGAATCCATCCGGTCAAGCTCAGCTCACCTGCCCAGCCCATCATGATCGTCCCCTTCCTTCTCTTCGTGCTTCCAGCCTCGCGCACGGACCCCGGTAATCCGGTGGAGGTTGCATGAAGATTTGCTCAAGAAGTCCGGCCCGCAACGTCAGCGCCGGACGCTACTGGCGATGATGGATGCCATGGACACCTCTGCGCGCACGCCCGAGACCAGCAGCGACACCGCAACGGTGCGGCGCCCGCCGACGGGGTTGCGGGCGATGGTCGTCGAGGACGAGGCGCCGCTGGCGAACCTGGTGGGCAGCTACCTCGAACGCGACGGGTTCGAGGTCACGATCACCGGTGACGGCGCCGACGCGGTCGGCCTCGCCCGGCAGGTCGATCCCGATGTCGTGGTCCTGGATCTGGGCCTGCCACATCTGGACGGTGTCGAGGTGTGCCGGCAACTGCGCACCTTCTCCGACGCCTACGTGGTGATGCTCACCGCCCGCACCGAGGAAGTCGACACCCTCATCGGGCTCTCCGTCGGCGCGGATGACTACATGAGCAAACCGTTCAGCCCCCGGGAGTTGACGGCCCGCATCCAGGCCATGCTGCGTCGCCCCCGCACCCACACCCCCCGGCCGGCCGAGTCTGTTCCGGGCACGCCCGCCCGCAACTTCGGTGACCTGGCCATCGACGTCGACGGCCGTGAGGTCACCGTCGGCGGCGTGCCGGTGGCACTCACCCGCACCGAATTCGACGTCCTCGCCGCCCTGTCCCAGGATCCCGCTGTCGTTCTCAGCCGGACGCAGCTGATCGAAGCGGTGTGGGGTCCGAGCTGGGTCGGGGACGAGCAGCTGGTCAACGTGCACATCGGGCATCTGCGCCGCAAACTCGGCGACGACGCCACCGAAGGCCGCTACGTGCGCACCGTCCGCGGCGTCGGCTACCGGATGGGCACCGGACAATGAACACTCGGATCCCCGCGTCGGGGCCGTCGCTGCGACGGGCACTGACCGGTTCGAGTTTCGGCACCCGACTGTTCCTCGCCCTGACCGTGGTGGTGGTCGGCTGCGCGGTCAGCGCCTGGCTCGTCGCCTCCGCGCTCGCGCCCGGCATCTTCCACGATCACCTCGGCCAGGCCGGCATCGACCACAACTCCAGCGAAGCCGCCCACGTCGAACAGGCATTCACCCGGGCGATCATCCTGGCCTGGGGCCTGGCCATCGCGATCGCCGTGCTCCTGGCGCTGGCGGTGAGCTGGTACTTCACCCGCCGCGTCCAACGCTCGCTGACCGCCGTGACCGCCTCCACGGCCCGGATCGCCGATGGCCACTACGACACCCGCGTGCCCAGTCCCGGACTCGGCGGCGAATTCGACGAACTCGCCGCCACCGTCAACGAACTCGCCCGCCGGCTCGACGCCACCGAAACCACCCGGCGTCGGATGCTCGCCGACCTCGGCCACGAGATGCGCACCCCCATCGCCACCCTCGACTCCTACCTCGAAGCCCTCGACGACGGCATCCGCACCTTCGACGACGACACCCGGGCGGTCCTGCGCGCCGCCACCCACCGGCTGGGTCGTCTCGCCCAGGACATCACCGCGGTCTCGCGCGCCGAAGAACACCTCACCCGCATCCGGCCGGTGCCCACCACCACCGGCGCCCTGGTCACCACCGCGGTGGATGCCGTGCGCGAACAGTACGACAGCAAGGGCGTTGCCGTGCACAGCCGTATCGACGACTCCGCAGCTGTGACGGTCGATCCCGACCGGCTCGGTCAGGTGCTGGGCAATCTACTCGACAACGCCCTGCGCCACACCCCCAACGGGGGCACGGTCACCGTCACCAGCAGACGAGTGGACAACGGTCATGCGGAGATCGCCGTCGCCGACACCGGTGACGGCATCACCCCCGATCACCTCGATCATCTGTTCGACCGGTTCTACCGGGCCGATGCCGCCCGCGACCGCCGACACGGTGGGAGCGGCATCGGCCTGACCATCACCCGAGCCCTCGTCGAAGCTCACCACGGGCGTATCCAGGCGCACAGCGAGGGACCCGGCCGTGGGGCACGCTTCACCGTCGAACTGCCCACCGCCGGGTACTGAAACACAATCCTGAGGCAAGCTGTCCGGACCGGGCCAGAGAGACGGCGCTTCTGGAAGGGCGCCGGAACCCGGTGACGGCATCGACGTCGATCCGATCGGGGTCGGCCGAGGAGGCGGATCCCCAACCGGGCGCCGGCGGGATCGCCGCGTGCCGAGCACCGCGACGGAGCGAGTCATATCGCAGCACGTGCCGGGTGCTTCGGCCGGATGATCAGTACCGGACAGGGGGCGTGGTGGGCGATCTGACTCGACACCGAGCCGAGCAGCAGGTTGGTGAAGCCGCCGTGGCCGCGCGAACCCACGACCAGAAGATCTGCGTCCTTCGACGCCGTCAACAGCACGGCCGCGGCGGGCCCCTGATGGATTTCACTGCTGACGGCGACACCGTCGCAGGACACCTCCTTCAATGCTCGGGCCTGGATTCGTTGCGCCACGCGCTGAAACGCATCGAACTCCCATGGCAGGCTTTCCATACCGGCCGCTACTGCGGGAAACTGCCATCCGGTCACCACGCGGAGCTGCCCGTGGCGCAGCCGAGCTTCCGTGACCGCCCATTCCAGGGCGAGCAGTGACTGGGGTGATCCGTCCACTCCGACGACCACCTCGAATGTGTGTTCCTCGTCCATGGGGCACGCCTTCCCGTACTACTAAGTGACGTAGTTGCAGACTGTCACATCAACGACGTTGACGTCTGGGTCTCGGCCGAGGACTGTCCGGTAGCCGTTGCCACCGCAATGTGCACTCATCGGTCCGGCGGTGACATCACTACGGCGCGGGCGATACGCTCGGTGTCTGCCTCGCTCCACCCTTGCGGCGCCGCGACAGCGGCCCAGGCATAGGGGATCAGGTCGGCGTAATTGTGTCCGTGCCCGGGTGGTGAGGTCTGCGCCCGGGCCAGATCGGCGGTGACCTGCCCGAAGGTCACGAAGGGGTACCAGCGCATGGCGGGGCTGCGGTCGCCGCCCGGGGGTTCGGACAGCCAGTCCGGTCGTGAGAACAGCAGCGCGGGATCCCACCACACCGTCGGATCGGAGCTGTGCTGCAGGTAGAGCACGCGCGGGGGTGTCCAGGGCTCGCTCGTGGTGTGCAACCCATTTTCGGTGGGTACCACCAGATCCTGCCGGGTGGCGGCGAATCGGATGACGAGACCGTCGGAGTAGGTCGGCAGCACCTCCGTGGTACCGGGATCGCGTCGATCTTTCACGCTGCGCCACAACCGGTCCGAGTTCGGGCCCACAAACAAGGCCCCGTCGACCGATCGGCGTAGCTCGCCGGGGCCGTCGAAGGCGGCTTCGATCGACTGCGCGCCGAGGCCCTCGCCGTAGACCACCAGGCGGGGGCGGCGGTCCGGGGGAAGCTGCGACCACCGTTGGCGGATACCGTCGATGAGAGCGGCGCCCGCCGCGTCGGCGGCCGCCCGGTCGACCAGAAGCGAAAGCCAGCTCGGCAGGGAGGAATATTGCATTGCGGCGATGGCGGTGTCGCCGTTGTACATCAACTCCACGGAGTCGACGGCGATCGGATCGAGCTTCCCGGCCCCCGTCGTACCGGCCACGACGAGGATCTTCCGATTCCACGCCGCGGTGCGGTCGAGTTCGTCGAGGACAAGCTCGACCCGAGCGGCGGTGTCGGCAGCGGAGGCGAGACCGGCATACACCCGGATCGGTTCCCGGGCCGGGGCGCCGTTGACCGTCGCCAACTCCATCGCTGTGCGGCCGCCGCTCACGAACAACTGTCCCGGCATCCCGAGCGTGTCCCACCCCGACCGCGACACAAGACTGCCCGAACGCTCCGTTAGCTGCGGTTGGACAACGTCCGCCGCGGTACCGTCCTGGGCGCCGAAGACACGGCGGGCCGCGCCGGAACTGCCCGACCGGTCGACCTCGTCGACGGCGAACACCACCACGAGCAGCATCACGAGCGGCACAACCGCATGCGCCACGATCGGGGGTAGATGCGCTCGGCCGCGGAGCCAGTGCCCCCCACCGCGGGCCATCGTCGCCAGTCCTCGGGCGAGAAACAACACCGTTCCGAAGATCGCCGCCCCGAGCAGAGTCGTGCGCCCGTAGGGCACCGTGGCGGGCGAGGGCATCCCCACCAGTACAGCGAGATCACGTTGCCAGTCCGCGGCCGCCCACGCGGTACCGACCACCATCGCCGCGGCTCCGGCCACGACTATCAGCGGCAGGATTTTTTCCGCTCGGCGGGAGGAAAGCGGCCTCCACGACAACTTCGGCACAATCCATCGACGGACCGGGAAGGCCAGTGCCAGGCCCACGCCGTAACCCGTGGCGCCGGCGAGCCCACTGAGCACACCCTGGACGACCCATCCTCGCGGAAGCAAGGACGGGCTCAGGCTCCACGCAAGAAACACGAGCGCAAAACTCAGACCGATGACGTCCGGGCCTGCCAACATCGCCCGTCGACGTTCGCCGCGGCCGATATGACGCCGGGACCGATCGGCAATCTCTGGTGCGGTCACCCGCCGACAGTAACCGTCTGCGATCGGCCGTAGGCGCCGGCCGACTCGGCCGTGCCGGCACCGGGAACAGTCTCTGCACGTCCACATCCCGGTGTCGGGGCTGGGACGAGGGCAAGATAAATCGATATGAGCCGCAGTGAGCTTCCCGGCCCGACCGGATCCTCGATGACGGAACCGGGCGGCGTCCTGGCCGCCGAGGACGTGCCGTGCTCGCCGTGCGTGGCGCAACTTCATTCACCGGCCGAGGAACTGGCAGCGCTGCGCGCCGCAGTCGAGCACGAGCCCGACCCTCTGGTGACCTTGACCCATCTACTGCACCTGTGCCGTGACGAACATCCCGTGCTGTGGGAGCAGGCCGGCAACCCCGCGACCCAGGCCACCGTGACCCAGATGCTCGAGCCCCTCCGCGCCCTCGCCCGTTCCCGTCCGGCCACCGCGGCGCTGGACCCGGCAACGCGACGCGGTCTCGTCGATGCGCTGCAGCCGGTAGGGGCAGTCGCGCCCGTGGTGGTGGCCCGGGAGCTGGCCCAGTTCCTCGACGACCATTACGGGCAATTCTTCGCCGACTCCTTCCGCCGCCGCAGCCCGTACCAGCCCGGTGTCGGAGACCCGATCCCACTCGGAGGACCCGACGTCCGGACGGTGATGGATATGCAGCCCACGGCGCCGCCCTGGCGACTGGCGAACCGGCTGGACGAGACCCGCCACGTCCGGTTGGCCGGAGGATGGGCCACGCAGTTCCGTGTTGTGTTCGACTACAGTCTCGTCGAGACTGCCACCGAACTGATCACCACCGAAACGATCGTTGCCACCTGCCACCCCAACCGCGGCCTCACCGAATTCACCCTTCCCGACGATCCCAGCCAACCCGCGTTTCCGGTGCAGCCGGCGCATCTCGACGCACAGCGTGCGCACCTCGACCGACTCGTCCGCGACGCCGTCCGGGCCGGCGCGTCCATCGTCGTGCTGCCCGAACTGTGCGTCACCGAAGCCCTCGCGCACGACCTGCAGAACTGGGTCAAACGAGACGACGGACCCCAGATCCTGGTGGCGGGCAGCTACCATCACGCCGACGGATCACCGCCACGCCGCCGCAACACCGCCCTGGCCTGGATCCGTGGACACGACCGCCCGTTGATTCACGACAAGCATTCGCCGGCGGAACAACCGATCCGGGAGGACATCCAGCCCCAGGGCTGGCCCGAGGTGCGGGTGTACGTCACCGCCGAAGGGTGGCACCTGGTCCTCGCGATCTGCCGGGATCTGCTCAACCCGCAGGCAGTACACACTCTGGCCGAGATCGGCGCCAACGTGGTGCTGGTCCCGGCGATGAGCGAGAGCCTGGCCCCCTTCACCGGTCAGGTCGCCCATCTGGTCGGCTCGGCGCAGGCCTTCGTCGCCGTAGCAAACAACCCCGCCGACTGGGCCGGCAACGGCGCACCGCCGCCACATCGCGCTGCCCGTGCACTGTTCGGCCATCCGGGACTCGGGCAGCAGACCCGGCAGGTGACCTCGCCCGACACGGCTCCCGGCATCGCCACCTTGCACGTGCGATCCGGACAGCTCCGATGGATCGGCACCGACTGCGAGACCTCGCCCGCGCACCGCAACAGCGTCGTGGACGACATGCCGCCGTGGGCTACCCGGCTGGCAGCCACGTTGCGACCCTACCTGCCGAACGAGATGCCCAGCGGGGGGTCGGTCATCCTGCGCACCGCTGCCGTGCTGGTGCTGCTCACGGAGGGACCGACCGGTCCTCAGGTGCTGCTCACACAACGCACTTCCGATCTGCACGACTATCCCGGACGTCTCGTGTTCCCCGGCGGCGTCCAGGATCCTGGCGACGGCGGGCCGGTGGCGACCGCCCTGCGGGAGGCCCGCGAAGAGATCGGCCTGAACCAGGACGGTGTCCGCATTCTCGGCGTGCTGCCCGCCGTGACCGAACCCGAAACCCGGTTCCTCGTGGTCCCCGTTCTGGGCTGGTCGAATCGGCTCGGGTACCTCGGAGCGGTCAACCTTGCCGAGGTCGATGGAATCCATCAGGTGCCGCTACATCGGATCGCCACCCGCTGGCAGGTCGATCAGCCGGACCGGGACCACCCCGACAACGGAGCCGACTGCGACCTCAGCCGACTGGGCTCGATGACGGCGTGGGTAATGGACACCCTGATCGCCATGCTCGGGGCGGAACCTGGCTCGGGGGTGGACGCATTCCCCTTCCGTACCAGCTGAGCACGGCGAAACCGGGTGCGGACCGCGCGCCGCGTCGCGCAGGCACCGTCGGCAGACGCCGACGAGTGGAACATCCGCTGCGGAAGCCGAGTCCGGCAGGAGATGCTCAAACCGTCGATGTCCGCGCCGGGACGCGTCCGCCGGGTGCCGGTACACGACTGGCGTGCAAGGCCCGAGCGACGTGGCTCGGGTCGACGGCACCGACAGGTGTGCGTGTGCGGTGACAGCGCTATTGCTCTACCGCCGCCGGGGTGGGCGGGTCGTCCACACCAGCGACAGCCCTAGTGATCCGGCCGTACCCAGACCGACCCCCAAGAGGAGGCGGTGCCAGAGTCCGTGTCGGTCCGCCCCGGTGGCCGCCGCCGCATCCCCAAGTCCCCGTAGAGCCGCGGCGACGAGAATGGCGACGGCCAGGCGATGTGTCGTCGTTTCGAGTCGACCCACGAGTGCGTCGAGTTCGGCGGTCCGTAGATGGACCTCCGGACCTCCGGCCTCGAGCATGTCCTGCACTCGCTGTAGCTGGACGGGAAGTTCGGCCATGAGGTCCAGGACGACAGCGCTGGCTGCGGTGAGCCGACGCGCCAGGACGGTGGGGGAGTAACGGTCTTCGACCAGCCGCTGGGCGTAGGGGGCGATGACCTGAGTGAGCTGGAAGTCCGGATCGACCTGCACACCCAGCCCCTCGGTCATGACGAGCATCTTCAGCAACAACGCGAGTTGGCGTGGTAGTTGGACGTGGTGACGACGCAGAACAGTCACGATGTCACGGATCAAGGCACCGACCGGGAGCTCACCCAGGGTGCGATCGGCGTAACGGTCAAGGACGGGAGCCAGGTCCACGGACAGGGCAGCCACATCGACCGCACCGCGAGCAGGAGTCATCTCAGCCAGGGCAGTGGCTACGCGGCGCGGATTCCGACGTGCCAACGCCACCAGCAGGTTTCCGAGATGTGCGCGGAGTGGCGGATCGAGATGCCCGACCATGCCGAAGTCGATGAGCCCGATGCGACCACCGGGTTCGACGAAGAGGTTCCCGGGGTGCGGATCGGCGTGGAAGAACCCATCTTCGAAAATCATCTTTGCGGCGATCCCGGCGGACCGTGCCGCAAGAGCCGACCGATCGACGCCGGCCGCGTCGAGAGCAGGCACATCGCTGATTTTGATTCCTCTGATGCGCTCAAGTGTCAGGACTCGGGAGCTGGTGGTGTCCCAATAGACGCGAGGAATGTGGATGCCGTCGTCACCGGCAAAGTTCGTAGCGAAGCGTTCCGCATTGCGTCCTTCCTCGAGATAGTCCAGTTCGGCACGCAAGGTGCGGCCAAATTCCTCAGCGACGCCGGGCAGATCGTAGTCGGCGGCAGCCTCCCATCGGTGGCTGGCCCGGGCGGCCAGATTCCGGAGAATCTCCAGATCCTGCTCGACCTGTTCGACCACGTCGGGGCGTCGCACCTTGACCACCACCGCGGTACCGTCGCGCAATGTAGCCGCGTGTGCCTGCCCCAGCGAGGCACTGGCCAGCGGGTGCACGTCGAAGGAAGAGAAGATCCTAGAGACGGAATCCCCGAGTTCATGCTCGACGAGTTCGACGATGGTCGAGGCCGGCACCGTCGGGGCGGCGTCCTGCAGTGTCGCCAACTCCACCCGATAGGACTCGGGTAGCAGGTCCTGGCGGGTGGAGAGGATCTGGCCGAGTTTGATGAAAGTCGGCCCGAGTTGTTCGAGCGCCAGGCGCAGATGCTCGGGACTCGAATAGGGCTGTTCCCGGCGGTCGTGTCCCAGAAGCCCTCGGTGGAAGGGCACCCACCGCTGCAGACCCGCCGCCCCGATAAGAAATCCGAGTCCGTGCCGGCCCAGGGTCTCGGCGACTTGACGGTACCGTTCGCTCAGAGGTGGCGGCATGGATTCAGCTCCGCCGGGCAGCGATCGGCTCGGTGCAGCCGTCCACTCGTCGCCGGCTGGCCCCGGCGACGTGGCGCTCCGCGCATCTATCCTGCGGTGTCATAGCGACATAGTTTAGTGGCATCGCGGTACGTCAAGGCTGAGAGTGACGCTGATCAGGTGCCGTCGTTGCAACAGCGTCGTTCTTCACCGGAAGCTCGACGGACGCCATCGAATTGACCCCGGGCACTCTACTCTGATGTCGTGGTTGTTCTCTTCGAGGCGTTGCTCGTCCTGGCGGCCGTGTCGATTGCGTGGTTCGCGCTGTATGTGCTCTACCGGCTCGTTACCGACGAATCGAATCGTCGCAGGCGGTGACCGGCGTACGAGACGGTGGCGGCAGCGCGTGGGCAGGGTGAAAGCGGCAGGACCACCACGCGCATTCGGTCGGCGAAACACGCCGGAGGTGAGCGCTTTCGCTGTACTGCTGTTCCGTGGCCGCCGGTGTCGCGCTGCCCGCAGTGGGGCGCCGGATCCTCCACACAGGTGACCCTGCCTGTGGGGCGACCTACGGTGGTGAAGACAACTATCGAGGGGTACCGTCCGTGTCGGATCGGACCCGCCCGGCGGCGAGACTCGACTTCGACACCCGCAGACAGCTGGAAGGGGACTGGGCTGTTCCGGTCGGAGAATACGGCGTGAACTCGACCGATGACACTGTGCCGATAACCGCTACAGCGTCGCCGTGAATCGGCGCGACTAGGCATCGCCGGAAGGGAAACAGTGCGTCTTACAGGGATGTTCGACTTGCGTGGTGATGCATACCCCCGTCGTGCGCGGCCGGACAACAAGGAGCCGTTACACCGAACCGCAGGCATACACGGCAGATCATGACTGTCGAGGCCGCCCCGGAGCTGCGCGCGCCGAAACCGCTGCGTATGGCGTGGATTATCGCGGCGTGGGGCGCCTGCTTCCTCGGGATCCAGTGGGGGCTCGCGTATGCGCCGATCCTGTGGTTCGCGGCGCTGCGTGCCCTGGTGGCGGGCGGAGTGCTTCTGGCGGTGGCGGGGGTCCAACATCGACCTCGACCCCGCGGGCGGCGCGCGTGGCTGCTGATCTCCGCACTGGCTGCGGTCAATGTCACCCTCGCGTTCGCTGCGATGTTCGCCTCGGTGGCGGGATCGTCGACCGGCACGGCCGCGGTACTGGCCAACGCGCAACCACTGCTGATCGTGCTGCCGGCGTGGTGGTGGTACGGGGAACGAATCTCCCCGCGCACGGTCGCAGCGCTGGCGGCAGGATTCGTGGGCTTGGTGGTGGTGGCCGTGCCCGGCGGCGGAGGGCAAGGGGCGGTGTTGGCGTTGCTGTCCGCCGTGGCGGTCACCGCCGGCACGTTGCTGGGCCGCCGCTTGGGCGGGCTCGACGTCGTCGCAGCCAGCGGATGGCATTTCGTGCTCGGTGGAGCAGGGCTGGCCGTCTGGGCAGCGCTCACGGAGGGAGCGCCCAATATTTCCTGGACTCCGGGCTTTGTGGCAGTGCTGGGTGCGATGTCCGTCGGAGGTACCGCCGCAGCATTCGTCGCTTGGTTCACCGAGAGCCGGCATTGCCGGCTCGACACCTTGACCGCGTGGACGTTCCTGGTGCCGGTGGTGGGCATTGTTCTCGCAGCATTGGTGCTCGGTGAGCGCCCGAACCGTTGGACGGTGCTCGGGCTGTCCGTAGTGTTGGCCGCGCTGTGGCTCGCGCTACGACCGCGCGGGATTCGGCCATCGCCGAGCGGATCTGCCGACGACCGGGCGTGAGCCCTGCGCCCCAACACATTGGTCCAGGATCCGGGTGGGCTCTACCGGCGCATTCGAAAAAAGGACGCGTCGGTCGTCGAACACCACGCCGGATGGCCGGACAGGGAGATGGTCGGCGCGGGATGCAGCACCACAAAAACTACGGCACCTCGTTTTTCGCGACGGATGAACGGGTACGGCATCTGAACCGGGTACTTCCAGTGACAAAGCAACCGGCATCGACGAGAGGAGACACCAGTGAGCACCGTAGCGAGCATGCTCGATACCTACCCCAAGAGCTTCGACCGGATCGACACGGCGAAACTGACCGCCTGTATCGAGGCGTGCATCGAGTGTGCGCAAGTATGCACTGCATGCGCCGATGCGTGTCTGAGCGAGGATGCGGCAGCCGAGTTGGTCAAGTGCATCCGCATCGATTTGGACTGCGCCGACATTTGTGAGACCGCAGGACGGGTGCTCTCACGCCACACCGGCTACGACGCCAACCTCACCCGGTCCGTCCTCGATACCTGTGCGGCGGCGTGCAAGGCGTGCGGCGACGAGTGTGCTCGGCACGCCTCCCATCACGAACACTGCCGCATGTGTGCCGAGGTGTGCCGACGGTGTGAACAGGCGTGCCACGATCTGATCGCCTCCCTCGGCTGACCCGGCTCCGACTTCGAGAGATCGGACTGTCAAGCGGTTCGTCGGTCGCGACTGCACATCGAGGGTGGTGTGAGGACCGTCTTCCCGCTCTTCGAACGGCGGCGGGGACCGGAACTATGGCCGCACCGTCCAACGCTGGCACAGTGGCCCTCGGTCCCTTCGACGGTGAGAGCACCGGTCGTCGGTATCGCAGGATGACGTATCACACCCGACCGGGCATGACGGGCGCGTGAGCTTCGGGTCGATCGTCGACTTCGTGTCCGCGATGGGCTGCGATCATCACGGCACAATCCGAACGACGTGAGTACGTCGCCGCCGCACGCTTTGGCCGATCGGTTCCTCGTCCACTGCGGTGCGCCTGGCAGCACCGAGGAAATGCATGTGGCCGCAGCCCTTGCCGCCATGGCAAGGGTGCCACTCACAGCAGGGTGGCACGGTGCGATCACCGTGGAGCCGCGGACATTTCTCAAAGCCAACCCACGTCATTCCTTCGGTGGGCGGTGGGTGCGTACGGGGTGGCCACCGAATCGGCGACGCAGGGCGGCCACGGCTCTCATCGCCGGCGAATCGCTTTGCCGGGAGGCGAACCGAGCGAACAGTGCGGCGGAAATGACGGGGGCAGGGACAGCATGACGGAGGGCTTCTTCGACCGTCCAGCGGCCTTCACCGGAGTCCTCCACATACCCCGACACCCGGGAGAACTCGTCTTCGTCGGACACCGCGTCGACAAGAAGATCGAGAAGCCACGACCGCACGACGGTGCCCCGCGACCAGGCTCTCAGCACTGCGGGTACATCGGTGATCAACTCCTCGGCGGCGAGAAGCTCGAAGCCTTCGGCATAGGCCTGCATCAAGCCGTACTCGACGCCGTTGTGCACCATCTTGGCGTAGTGTCCTGCCCCGAGGGGCCCGGCATGGACGAACGAGTCGGCGCGCTCACCGTCCGGACACAACGCCTCGAAGATCGGCATCAGGTCAGAGACATCGGTCGGGTGGCCGCCGACCATGAGCGCATACCCGTCGGCTTCCCCCCACACCCCTCCGGAGACCCCACAGTCCACCAATCGGATGTCCGCGTGGGCAAGGATCTCGGCATGGATGCGGTCCTCGGTGAATCGGGTATTGCCGCCGTCGACGACCCGATCTCCTCCGGACAACATCCGGGAAAGCTGGCCGATCACCTCCCGGGTCGGTGCGCCGGCGGGAACCATCACCCATACCGTGCGCGGGACGGACAACGCCTGGACGAGAGCCTCCAGAGAGGTGACATCACTGGCGGCGGAGTGCGGATCGAATCCGATGACGTCGTGGCCGCGTCGACGCAGGCGCCGGCGCATGCCCGAACCCATCCGGCCCAGGCCCACAAGTCCCAGTTGCATCGCTACTCCTTCTCTCGGCGGGCTCGGACCTCGGGACTCGACCGCCACGGTCCCGGCCCGGCCACCTGTGCGCCTTGCGCCCCGGGTCATGATGTGTCGGTTTCGCCACGGTGGGGTCGTCGGCGCTCGGATGCGGGAGTCCGATCAGGTCTCCGGCGCGAGCGCGCAACCGCGGAATGGGCACAAATGCGTTGTATTCACCGGTCGGCGCCCCGCCTTCCCCGGGATCCGCCCGGACCGGCCGTGGGGCGAGCTGTGCCATCATGATCGCCTGGTTCGATCCTCGGTGTTGTGCGTCAAGGCACGGGCCACCTTGGAAAAGCTGTGACCGGGTCACCCGCTGTTCTCGTGTGCCGCATGCGGCCCGGCCTCCTAGGTTACGGCGGAACCGAGTACGAACTCTGCGATACGAGAGGTCGACCACGAATAGTCTCCTGGGGGTCGAAGGAGAGCGTTGCGTCGGATCAGCAAGTGGCGCAGGGCGCGTCGTTGAGCCCGGGAGTCGTCCACGTCGATGTCGCCGCGGCGAAACGGATGGCGATCATCGCCTGGTGTCGGAATGCGGGACCGGCGTCCCGGTTCCCCGTTCATCCCGGCGCAGATTCTCCCTCTACGGCACCGATGCGTCCGTGGTCCGTCGAACGTCATCTCAAGGTCCGGTGCGTCCAGGCGGGGATTTCAGGTCTTCGGGCGCCTCGCGGCCTTTGCGGGCGAGGACGACGTAGGCGACGGCGAGGACGAACACGATCGCCGAGGTGAACAAGTTGATGCGGATGCCGGCGATCACGGTGGCGGGATCCGAGCGCATCAGCTCGATCCAGAACCGGCCCGCGCAGTATCCAGCGACGTAGAGCGCGAACAGCCGCCCGTGCCCGATCCGGAACCTGCGGTCGACGAGGACGAGCAGCAGGACGACGAGCAGATTCCACAGCAGCTCGTACAGGAAGGCCGGATGCACGACCGCGACGACCTCGCCGGTCGAGACCCCGTCGATCAGGTCGGGTCCGGTCAGGCCGGAATCGGTGCGTCGCTCGTAGATCTCGAGTCCCCACGGCACCGTGGTCTCCCGACCGTACAGCTCCTGGTTGAACCAGTTGCCGAGTCGGCCGATGGCTTGCGCCAGCAGGATTCCCGGGGCGAGGGCGTCCCCGAATGCAGGGAGCGGGATGCCGCGGCGGCGGCAGCCGATCCACGCGCCGACACCGCCGAGCGCGACGGCGCCCCAGATGCCGAGACCCCCCTGCCAGATCTTCAGGGCGTCGAGCGGGTCGGCGCCCTCGCCGAAGTACTTGGGCCAGTCGGTGAGCACGTGGTAGAGCCGGCCGCCGATCAACCCGAACGGCACCGCCCACACCGCGATGTCGAGGACGGTGCCGGGTTCACCACCGCGGGCAATCCAGCGGCGGTCGCCCCAGAAGATCGCCACGACGATCCCGACGATGATGCACAACGCATAGGCGCGCAGCGCGACGGGACCGAGGTACCACACCCCCTGCGGCGGGCTGGGCAGGTACGCCAAGACGGTGGCCGTGGGGGGTACGCCGGTGGAGACCACGTGTTGTTCCTATGTCATATCGGGGCCGCGGCTGGATGCGGACGCGTGTGGGACAAATGTTCTTCAGAGCGCGGGAGACCGTGTGCGCGAGGGGCGCTACCAGGCTGCCGCGGGCGGCGTAGCCGGCGTGCCGGCGGGTGCCACGTTGCTCCATCCTGCCCTGTGCCTGCCCGTGGGAGGTGTTCATTTGATGAAGGTTCTCTGAAGATGGGCAACGGGAGGATGCTGCTGGTATCCGAAGTCGTCAGGACTGGTGCATGATGCCCGACTTCGACCGGCAGCTGCCCGCCTCCGCCCTAGAGATTGCCAGTGGCCGCTACCAACCGCTTCGGGGTGGATTCGACCAGCGGGCGCACATCAGCAGTCGACTCGCTCAGCGACGTGACTCGGTTGAGGGCACCAGCGGTGCGGGTTCTCGGATCTGGTACACGAGATACGCACCCCGCTGGCCGCTTGGACAACCCACTGGAGGTCCTCAACGCCGGATTCCACGGCCCCCGCACCGAGCCGCTGCAGATCCTGCGCTTGAACACCCTCCCGGTTTTCCGGCCTCGCCGAGGGGCAGTGGCACCGTCTCGCCCCGCCGAGGAAGGCCGGCTGAACATCGCCCCGGCCGCCACCGACATCCGCTCGCGGGTCGAGGCCGCGACCCGCATCGCCTCGGACCCGATCACCGTGCGGGTGCCCGTCGCGTACCGAGTCCCGGCTCACCACATACCGTCATGCACGTCCTCCGCTGACTGTGAGGATGGATTCACCACCAACCGCGTGAATGCCGGCACGTTCGCCAGTTGCCGGTGGTGGGCTGAAGTCGATGGACTGCGTGCGTGACTCTTCGCCTGACTGGCTTCGTGCCTTTCCCGGGACTTGTCCGCTCGTGGTCCGTCGGCCCCGGCCCGGTGGAGCGACTGGCCTGATCAGGAGCTTGACCGGTGGTGTTCACAGCACCGCCGTGTCCCGTCACAGTCCTGCCGAGACTCCCATCCGGACCGGACCCTTCGTCCCAACCGGAGCTAATGGAGGAACGCATGACCATTTTGACTGACATCGTCGACGTCGTCATCGGAGTCGACACCCACGTCGACACCCACACCGCTGCGGCGGTCGCCGCCGGCACCGGCGCTGTTCTCGGCCAGATCACCGTGACGACCACTGTCGATGGCTACCAGGATCTGGTGGACTTCGCCGACGAGCACAGCGCAGTGCGAGTGTGGGCGATCGAGGGCACCGGCGGGCACGGTGCCGGCTTGGCCCGACTGCTCGAACGCCGTGAGGAACTCGTCGTCGAACTCGACCGGCCCGAGCGCGCCCAACGTCGCCACGGCGCCAAGTCCGACCCTCTCGACGCGGTGCGTGCGGCACGGGAAGCATTGTCCCGCAAGGATGTCGGCACGCCACGATCAGGTGGTGACCGTCAAGCACTATCGGTACTGCTGGCTGCGCGCCGATCCGCCGTCGACGCCTCGACGGTCGCCCAACGCCAGCTGTTCAGCCTCGTCATCGCCGCCCCCGAGGTACTGCGCGACACGCTTCGCGGACACAAACTACCCGAGATGATCCGTCGGGCCGCCACCGTGCGCCTACGCAAGGACTGGAACACCGAAACCACCACCACAGCGACCGTGTTGAAGACACTCGCCCGTCGTGCCCGCACTCTGCAGGCCGAAGCGGACGACCTCGAAAAGCAGATCCTGGCCATCGTGCGGCGGTGGCGGCCGGACCTGCTCGCCCAGCTCGGCGTCGGGCCGATCGTGGCCGCCACGGTGCTGTGCGCATGGTCGCACCCCGGCCGTATCCGGTCCGAAGCGGCGTTCGCGATGCTCGCCGGCGTCGCGCCGATTCCGGCGAACAGTGGTCAGGTCACCACCCGTTATCGGCTGAACCGGCACGGCGACCGGCAGCTCAACCGGGCCCTGCACACCGTCGTGCTGTCCCGGCAACGATACGACGACGCGACCAAGGCGTACACCGCCCGACGAACCGCCGAAGGAAAGACGTCCCGCGAGACCAAACGCTGCCTCAAGCGATACATCGCCCGCGACTTCTACCGGCTACTCGAACACCATCAGACCGCTTGACATCCATAGGAGCGTCCTTGCAGTCAGAACTCCGGTCCGCGGTCTGCGGGAAGAAGGACAAGCCGGCTGGGTAGAGACGGTAGAAAAAGGGCATGAAGAAGCTGTCGCTGATCGCCGTCGCCCGCCACCTGCGGTCTCACGCCGCCACCGCGTCCAGTGGCCGCAGTGCCGAAACCGTATACGGCGGTCACGACCAGGTGCTGCGCCAGACCCTCATCGCCCTGCAACAGGGACGATCGATGGGGGAACACGACAGCCCCGGCGAGGGAACGGTGTACGTGCTGCACGGGCGCATCCGTCTCAGCACTGGTGACACCTCCTGGGACGCAAGAACTGGAGATCTAGTCATCATTCCCCGCGCCCGGCACCGGATCGACGCCTGCGAAGACAGCACGGTGCTGCTCACCGTCGCGAAGACCTGATCGGGCGAGCCGGACTTTCTCGAAGGAATACCCGTTGGGTGCTTCACCCGTGGTGATCCGCCCACAATGTCGCGGCACCGCCGCTCGCGGCGCTCTTCATCAACGTCGACTTGCCCGAGCCGTTCTCGCCGGTCAACCCGACCACCTCACCGGGCGCGAGCACCAGATCGGTGCCCCGCAGCACTGTGGAACGACGCCGGGCCGGCCACCATCCTCGCCGAAAGCTCTTCTCGACCCCCTCCGCGACCAGCACCGGCCTCGGCGAAGGCCCGGCGGGTTTGGAAACAGCCATCTCACACCTCGGACGATCGCGCCGGCAGGCCACCGTCGATCCCGGCTCGGCACCGCCGTTTTCGATGCCACACCTCGATGATCCACGGTGAGCACACCTACGAGCGACATCTGTCCGTGGCGGGCAGATCTTATGAAGATCTGTTGAAGAAACCCGCCGGCCGCCGCCGATACGGCACGCCCACTTCGCCGGGAACCGATACTAGGGCCACCTCGAGCGTCGAGAGTGCCGATTCCGGAAGGAGAGCACAGTGAACATGATGGGCATGATGGACCAGGCGCACCTAGTGCTGCACCAGCTGATGATGTGGTTTCACCAGATGAGTGGAATACCGATGATGAACATGCCGATGTAGAGCACGGCTTTCGCAGAGCGACCCGGTAGCAGGGGAGGGGCTGTTTCAGGGTGGGGCTGCCGCGGTGCTTCCGACGGCGATCCCACGCATCGGGACGGCTGCGCGCCGCGTGAGCCGTCGGCGCCTCCGTGGCTGACACGCTGCGCCGGCGTTTCGCTTTTCCGACGCCGTGGTGCGCTGCGGTGAGGATGCCGCCGCCCCGGCCGCCGCGTGGCCGGTGTCGAGCCACGGGTAGTTGGTCATGTGGTCCGATCCGGCCGTTCCGGGCGCGCCTTACGGTCCGTGCTCATCCGGGTGTTCCTCGTCGCTACGGTCTTCGGTAACTGCTGGCGGCGGAAGCGTCACTCCGGTCGAGGGGGCTGTGGCCGTCGGCGGGCGCGGGGAGAAGCTGACCCCGTTGGGTCGTTCGCCGACCGGCACGGTCGCCACCGCCGAGAGGCTGGGCAGATCGATCACGGACATCGTGTCGTCGTACGTGTTCGTCACCCATGCGCGCGTGCCCGAGGGATCGATCACCACCCCGTGCGGGCCTGCTCCGGTGCCGACGTCGGCGCGGACCGTCATTTCGGTCGTGTCGATCACCGACAGGGTGTTGCCGGGTTGTTGCCGGGTGCCTTGGTCGGCGGAGACCACGGTCTTCTCGTCCGGGGTCAGGTACAGCTGCACGGGCGCGGCCGGCACCGCGATGGTGGCCACTACCGCGCGGGCGGTCAGATCGACCTTGACCACCGCGGCCGGCTCGGTGGTCCCGGTGTACGCGAACCGTCCGTCGGCGGAGACCGCGACCTGGGCCGGGCCGGTGCCGACGGGTACCGTCCCGGTGACCCGATCGGTGGCAGGGTCGATCAGGTGGATCACGCCGGCCTCGGTGTCGGCGACCACGATCACCGAACCTCCTGCCGCGGGCCGCAGCCCGTGGGGCATCCCGCCGAGTTCGATCCGCCCGGCCGGCCGTAAGCCGGAGGCCTCGAACACCGAGACGGTGCCGTCGCTCGCGTCGGTCACATAGACCTTGCCGTTCGGGGCGTCGATCACGTGTGCCGGCGCCGAACCCGTGGGCGCGACCGCGCGCACCGCATAGATGGCCGGGTCGATGGCGATCACTCGGTCGTCACCGGTGACCGTGTATACGGTCGTCCCGTCCCGTCCGACCTGGACGTTGTGGGGTGAGTCCACGCCGGTCAGTGTCGTCACCGCCTCGTCGGTGGCCGCGTCCACCACGGTGAGACTGTCCCCTTCCTCGTCGGCGACCCACACCGATCCGGTCACCGTCCCGGCCGGTCCGGACGGTGTGGTTGCTGCGGACGGGGCCGGACCGGGGGCGGGGTCGGCGCCGCCGGAACACCCCGACAGTGTGGTCCCGAGGACCACCGTTGCCGCAAGCGCCATCAGGGAGTGTCTCCCCGACCGGACAAGCGGTCCCCTTGTGGCCGGTCCGCTGGTGGGGTTCATCGCGTACCTCCGGTGTGGTTCGGTCGCGGCCGAGGTCGAGGAGCTTCGAGTGAACGTCATTACCGCCCCGGCGCACCGACCGCTGACGGTCGATATCCCGCGCGGGAGAGAGGTATTCGATCCAGGCTCGCCAGGATAGTCGACGCCGGGACGCTCTCGACCCGGCCCCGACGGCCACGGTTTTGCGAATCGATCGACCAGCCTCGGGCGACGCGTCCGTGGACGCCCACCTCACTCCCCGGGTGCCAAGGTGAAGATTTCCTGAAGAAACCTGCCGAGCCGAATCATATACCCCCCGGGGGTATATGATTCGGGTGTGGGATCACCCCACGGCGTTCGGAGAAAGGACTATGACGATGACGGTCACCACCTACCAGGTTCAGGGAATGACCTGCGGGCATTGCGTATCGTCCGTGAAAACCACTGTCGGCGCAGTGCCCGGCGTGACCGGCGTTGAGGTCGACTTGCAGGCCGGGAGTGTGACGACGACCGGAACCGCAACCACCCAGGCCGTATCCCGCGCCATTACCGACGCAGGTTACGAGATCGTCTCCGCAGATGATGCGGTCGGTCGCTCCTTGCCCATGGCGAGCGGAGCGGGTGGCTGCTGCTGCAGCTGACGACCCGCCCATATCGACCGGCGCACGATGACCCACGCCCGCAGGCGAACACAGCGTTGACCGGGTGGGCATACTCGCTCACCCGGCGCCCCGCCGGCGCCGGGTGAGCCGTCGCCGGCGATCGCTGACCGAACATCAGGTGCGCCGCGGGACGAGCCGGAAGTGCGTGGCACAGAGGCTTCCCGGCTACAGCACTGGTGCGGATTACGCATCAGCCACCTCGCGGGGCACCGTTGAGACTCGTCCCTGTCGGATGACCGGCATGAGGTGGGCGTCCTGTCTGCGAGCGGTCACCGACCGCAGAGCCTGAGGTGGGCAGGCCAACCAACATGCCCGGTGCTCATCAGACCCACCGCGCAGGTGGCGTTGTCCACCGACGGCGGTCTCGAATGCGGACAGCTCCCGTCCGGCCCTTGCAATAGCCGCGGATGACGGGCGGCGACGGCGATCCGGGTTCCCCACCGCCGCCTCCGAGTCAGGAGCGCGCCGCTGATCGACACGAGCAGGTCGATGGCGGCCCGCTTGCCGCGCCGTGGCGGAAAAGTCGGTCGAAGCTTCGCGAGAGGCGCGGGACCACCTCCGGATCTTGATCAAATCTTCATGATTCCTCTATGTCTTCTACCGGTCGATCGGGCACTGTGAGGACCGGATGCACCGCAGCCGCGGTCCGGGACCAGGGGAGAAGCAAACCGCTGCCGATGAGATGCCGCGGTCACCGGGACGCGGATCTGTCGGCACGAAAACCGTTGGCCACCATCTGATCAGATCTTTGTCTACGAACCGGATCCTCTGCGGAGCGGCCGACCGACCGTGGGAGCAGACCCGCAGCGATGTGAGAAAAGAAAGTGGTGCAGTATCCGTGACAATCAACCGGCCGGAAACCTCGCCTTCACTCGACGACGAAGACCTCGAGCGGATCCACGCCTGGTGGCGGGCCGCAAACTATCTGTCGGTGGGTCAGATCTATCTGATGGACAACCCGCTGCTGCGCGAACCTCTGCGGCCGGAGCACATCAAACCGCGACTCCTCGGCCACTGGGGCACCACACCCGGCCTGAACTTCATCTACGCCCATCTCAATCGCGTCATCACCGCCCGCGATCTGAACATGATGTACGTGATGGGTCCCGGCCACGGTGGGCCGGGGCCGGTCGCCGCCGCCTGGCTCGAGGGCACCTACAGCGAGGTATATCCCGATATCTCCCGCGATGAAGACGGCATGCGCCGGTTGTTCACCCAGTTCTCGTTTCCCGGGGGAATTCCCAGCCATGTCGCCCCCGAGACGCCCGGGTCCATTCACGAAGGCGGTGAGCTGGGATATTCCCTGGCCCACGCCTACGGTGCCGCGTTCGACAACCCCGACCTGGTGGTCGCGGTGATTATCGGAGACGGAGAAGCCGAGACGGGCCCCCTGGCAGCGAGCTGGCACTCAAACAAATTCGTCGATCCGTCCAGGGACGGTGCGGTGCTGCCCATCCTGCATCTCAACGGCTACAAGATCGCAAGTCCCACCGTGCTGTCGCGCATCGACCCCGACGAACTCGAATCGCTGCTGCGGGGATACGGTCACACACCGTACTTCGTCGAGGGCGACGATCCCGAACAGATGCACCGGCAGTTCGCCGCCGCGCTCGACCGTGCCCTCGACGAGATCGCCGCGATCCGTGCACGGGCGCGCCGCGACGGCGCAGCCGAACGTCCCCGGTGGCCGATGCTGGTGCTGCGGTCCCCGAAGGGATGGACCGGACCGACCGAGGTCGATGGTCACCGCGTCGAAGGATCCTGGCGCTCGCATCAGGTGCCGTTCGGCAATGCGCGCGACGACGCCTCGCACCGAACGGTGCTCGAGCAGTGGTTGCGCAGCTATCGTCCCGAGGAGTTGTTCGATGGGGACGGCGCACCGTATCCGCAGATCGCCGACCTGCACCCGTCGGGAGACCGACGCATGAGCGCCAACCCGCACACCAACGGCGGCGGGGGCCTCCGTCCGCTGAGGATGCCGGATTTCCGCCGATATGCGGTCGAGGTCACCGAACCCGGCGCCACGGTCGCCGAGTCGACCCGGATCCTCGGCCACCTGCTGCGCGATGTCATGGCCGAGAACATGACGAGCTTTCGGGTCTTCGCTCCCGACGAGAACAACTCCAATCGGCTCGACGCGGTGCTCGAGGCCACCGACAGGGCGTGGGCTCTGCCGATCACCGACCTCGACGAGCATCTGGCGCCGGACGGACGGGTGATGGAGGTGTTGTCCGAGCATCTGTGCCAGGGCTGGCTCGAAGGGTATCTGCTGACCGGACGACACGGCGTGTTCTCCTGCTACGAGGCGTTCGTGCACATCATCGACTCGATGTTCAATCAACACGCCAAGTGGCTCAAGACCACCAACGCCATCGCCTGGCGGTATCCGATTCCGTCCTTGAACTACCTGCTGACCTCGCACGTGTGGCGCCAGGACCACAACGGGTTTTCCCATCAGGACCCGGGATTCATCGATCACGTGGTGAACAAGAAGGCCGACGTGGTGCGGGTCTATCTGCCGCCGGATGCGAATACGCTCCTGTCGGTGGCCGATCACTGCCTGCGCAGTCGCCAGTACGTCAACGTCATCGTCGCCGGCAAGCAGCCACAACTGCAGTACCTGTCCGTCGATGCCGCGATCGCCCACTGCACCAAGGGGATCGGGATCTGGGGGTGGGCGGGGACCGACTGCGGTCGCGAACCCGACATCGTCTTCGGCTGCGCCGGTGACGTGCCGACCTTGGAAACGCTCGCCGCCGTGGACATCCTGCGCCGGTTGTTCCCCGAGTTGGCGATCCGGGTGGTCAACGTCGTGGATCTGATGCGTCTGCAACATGCCGACGACCATCCCCACGGGCTCTCCGACGCCGACTTCGACGCATTGTTCACCCGGACCACGCCGGTCGTGTTCGCCTACCACGGCTATCCCTGGCTGATCCACCGGCTGACCTACAAACGCACCAATCACGCCAACCTGCACGTGCGGGGATACATCGAGGAGGGCACCACCACCACCCCGTTCGACATGTGTGTGCTCAACCGGATCGACCGGTTCCATCTGGCGATCACCGCGTTGGATCTGTTGCCCCACCTGCGCGACGCTGCCGCCCATGCCCGTGAACAACTGAAAAACACTTTGATCGCACACCGCCAGTACATCCGGCGCCACGGCGAGGACATGCCCGAGATTCGGAACTGGCGGTGGAACGCCCCTACAGACGACCCGTGCGAGGCGGTGTCGCCGGTTCAGGACATCCCGTGAGCGGCCCCGACTCGGCCCTGTCGAAGGACCACAGCGCTCCTGTGCACGCCGCGCCCACCCTCCCGGCGGAATCGGACGGACGGATCCGCCCGGAAGGTCATGCGCACTACCCTTACGCTGCCGTACTTTTCGACATGGACGGGGTGCTCGTCGATACCGCGGACCTGCATGCACGGGCATGGAAGGAGACGTTCGACGAGACACTACGCGACCCGCGCGTCGGGGCGGCGCAAACTCCGTTCGATGCCGCCGTGGAGTACCGCCGCTATGTCGACGGCAGGCCGCGCTCGGACGGTGTCGCGACGTTTCTTGCCGCGCGGGGAATCAGCCTTCCCCCCGGCGCCCCCGACGACCCGGAGGACGCGTGGACCGTCCACGCGATCGGTAACCGGAAAAACAGCCGCTACCACACGCTGCTGGCCGAACAGGGAGTGCCCGTGTTCCCCGGCACCCTCGCGCTGCTGCAACGCCTGCGCCTCGGCGGGGTCGCCACCGCAGTGGTCACCAGCAGCGGCAATGCCACCACCGTGCTGTCCGCCGCCGCCCTGGACACGATGTTCGACGTGGTCGTCGACGGTACGGTCGCCGCCGAGCGGGATCTGCCGGGCAAACCGGATCCGGCGGTGTTTCTCCATGCTGCACGGCTGCTCGGGGTGCCGCCCAGTCGAGCGGTCGTCGTCGAAGATGCCGGATCCGGTATCGAGGCGGCCCGGCGGGGCGGCTTCGCCCTGGTGGTGGGCATCGATCGCGGTGGCAACCGCCGGCTCCTCGAGGCCGCGGGCGCGGACCTGGTGCTCGGTGACGTGTCGGAGTTGGACCTCGGTGCAGTACGCACCGATCCGTGGCAGTTGATCTACCGCGGCTTCGATCCCGCGCACGAGGGCCACCGGGAGGTATTGACCGCCCTCGGGAACGGATACATCGGTGTGCGGGGTGCCGCCCCCGAACGCCGGGCCGACGGCACCCATTACCCGGGAACGTATCTCGCGGGCGTCTACAACCGGCTCACCAGTTCCGTGCATGGGCGGAGGGTCGAAGACGAGCATTTGGTCAACACCGCCGACTGGCTGTGGCTCGATGTGCGGATCGAAACCGGACCGTGGTGGTCCGAGGGCGGTCTGATCGTCGAGGACGAGCGGCGGGTGCTGGATCTGCGGCGGGCACTGCTGATCCGCGAGGTGCGCCTGCGCGACGGGCAGGGACGGCGTCTGCAGGTGCGGCAACGACGCGTGGTCTCGATGCAGCGCTTCCATCTGGCCGCGCTCGAGACGACGCTGACCCCCCTCGGCTGGAGCGGCACGCTGACAGTGCGATCCGGCATCGATCCCACGGTGACCAACTCGAATGTCGCGGACTATGCAGCCCTGGCCCATCGGCACCTGACCGCGACCACGATTCGGCACGTCCAGCCCGATGTGCTGCTGGTACAGACCTACACCAGCCAGAGTCGCATCCGGATCGCGACGGCGGTACGCACCCGCGTGCGCGCCGGGGACGTGCGGGGCAGAGACACCGATACGACCGCCGGCATCCCCGCTCACCAGTTCCGTCTCGAGGTTCACCACGACCACCCGGTGGTGGTCGACAAGATCGCCGCGATCGCCACCTCCAAGGACGCGGCCATCGCGTCGCCGGGATCGAGTGTTCTCGGGGAACTCGACCGCGTCCCCGGCGGGGTGACCGAGCTGCTTCCGGGGCACGAGGCGGCGTGGCGGCGACTGTGGGATCGGTTCCGCGTCCAACTCGACACCGACCGGGAACTTCAGTTGGTGCTGAACCTGCACCTGTTTCACCTGATGCAAACCGTCAGCCCGCACAGCGAGGGGCTCGACACCGGTGTTCCGGCCCGCGGGTTGAACGGTGAGGGCTACCGCGGCCATGTCTTCTGGGACGAGCTGTTCGTCCTGCCGGTGATCACCACCCACCTGCCCGCGGTGACCCGGTCGCTGCTGGAGTATCGGTGGCGACGTCTCGACACCGCCCGCGACGCCGCCGCCCGCGCCGGACTTGCCGGCGCGTTGTTTCCCTGGCAGAGCGGCAGCGACGGACGGGAGGAAACCCCCACCCAGCTCTACAATCCGCGCTCGGAACGCTGGATGCCCGACAACTCCCGCCGTCAACGACACGTCGGCTTGGCGGTGGCCTACAACGCCTGGCAGTACTACCAGAGCACCGGTGACCGGGTGTGGCTCACCGACCGCGGCGGTGAACTGCTGATCGAGGTGGCCCGCCTGTTCACGTCCCTGGCCGAGCACGACCCGGAGGAGGACCGGTTCCACCTTTCCGGGGTGATGGGCCCCGACGAATACCACGACGGGTATCCCGAGGCCCCCGGTCTCGGTGTCCGCGACAATGCCTACACGAATGTGATGGCCGCCTGGGTGTGTCACCATGCGGCCGCGACGGTGGCGGAGCTGGCCGGCACCGACGGTGACGAACTGCTCGACCGGCTCGGCGTCGACCCCGAGGAGATGACGCGATGGCGACATCTGAGCCGTCGCATCGCGGTGCCGTTCCATGACGGGCTGATCAGCCAGTTCGACGGATACGACCGGCTTTCCGAGTTCGACTGGCCTCGCTATCGGCGCACCTACGGCAACATCGGCCGCCTCGATCTGATCCTGGAATCCGAAGCAGACACCACCAACCGCTACAAGCTCGCCAAACAGGCAGATGTGCTGATGCTGCTGTATCTGCTGGGACCGACCGAGCTGCTGTCGATACTCGCCCGGCTCGGCTACGACGTCACCGCCGAGCAGCTGACCCGCACCGTCGACTACTACCTGGCCCGCACCGCACACGGGTCGACCCTGAGCCGGGTCGTACACGCCTCGGTGCTGGCCCGGATCGATCCTGCCCGCGCCTGGGGCGTCTTCCGGGAAGCGCTGATCGCCGATCTGGACGACACGCAGGGCGGCACCACCCGCGAAGGCATCCACCTGGGCGCGATGGCCGGCACCGTCGACATCGTCACCCGCTCGTTCGCCGGAGTCCGCTTCGAGTCGGACCGTCTGGTGCTCACCCCGCAGATGCCCCCCGAAATCCGGCAACTGCAATTCCGACTGCACTACCGGGGCCACCGCATCGACGTGCGCCTCGACGAGAGCACGCTGTACCTGACCGCCCATCGCTGCACCGCCACCGCGGTCACCGTCGACGTGGACGGAGCACACCGCACCCTCGGTGGGGGACAGACGCTGCAGTTCCCGCTGCAGCGGCACCCGACGACAAGGATCCGCCGATGAACTCCCAGCGCACAAGACACCGCGCCCTCGGACCGAAGACGCGGGCCATGCGGCACGACATCTTCATCAAACCCTCATCCGATACGCACCGAATCTACGTACCCCCCGACGAGGATGAAGGCAAGCAGCAAGCCCGGGGAATCTGCCCCGGCTCACCGGCGAAGGAGCGGTTGTGATGGCACGTCGATGGTCGTTGAACATCACCCCGGCCGAACGCATCGGTCGCATCGTTGTGGGAGCGGCCGCGATTACCGCCGGGATCGTCCTGCTGTTCCAGTCCCCGGGCCTCGGAGTGGCCGCACTGGAAGTACTGCTGATCCTGGCCGGTCTCGACCTTGCGGTGACCGGAGCCTTGGGGCACTGCCCGCTCTACGCCGCACTCGGCTACCAGCCCAAGTCGTTGAGAGGTGCCCGATGACCGACCCCCGCGAGATGCCCGACCGTCGGCACTCGCCCCACGAACACTCCGAACCGGCCCCCGCGCGTGCCGGGCGAATGCGTCGAGCTCTCGGACACCGCGCGATGATGGTGATTTGCTGTATCCCCATGTTGGCGATCGCCATTGCGCTGGTGGCCACCGGCACGGTGGGCGTCGGTGCCCTGGTGTTCGCCGGGGCCTGCGTGCTGATGATGGCGATGATGATGGGCGGCCCCGGCCACGGAGGCCACGGAGGCCACGGATCGGGCCGCTAACTGCGTTCGGCTCTTCGGTTGCTTTCCCTGACCCTCCAATGCGCCTTTCGCAATGCGTATTCCATCGACCGTCCGGAGAACACCATGTCCTCGAACACCGTGACAAACAGAAACGAACGCACCGCCGTACTCGAGGTCGGTGGCCTGCACTGGGCGACCTCGGCGGCGGTGGTGCAGTCCACCTTGCTCCGCCGACCCGGCGTCCTGGC
The DNA here is from genome assembly GCF_019641445.1 of Rhodococcus sp. DMU2021. Classification (NCBI taxonomy): domain Bacteria; kingdom Bacillati; phylum Actinomycetota; class Actinomycetes; order Mycobacteriales; family Nocardiaceae; genus Rhodococcus; species Rhodococcus sp. DMU2021. Next base: position 11,519 of record NZ_JAIFKB010000016.1, on the reverse strand, counting down.
TGTCGAGGCCAACGCGATGAACCAGACCGCGACCGTCACCTACGACCCGGCCGTGACCTCGGTGGCGACCCTGACCGACTGGGTACGGGACTGCGGATACCACTGCGAGGGCAAGTCGGTGCCCTCGCACCTGTGCGACCCGCAGGAGGAACCGCGCGAACACGCCGCCCACCCCTCTGCCGCACCCGCCCCTGCCGCACAGGACGAACACGCCGCGCACGACGACCACGCCGCCCACACGCCCCAGCAGTTGATGGGCCACGGCGGGCACGCCGGGATGTCGATGGACGCGATGGTGCGCGACATGCGCAACCGCTTCCTCGTGGCGGCACTGCTGTCGATCCCGATCCTGCTGTGGTCGCCGATCGGGCGGGAGGTGCTCGGATTCACCGTGGCCGCACCGTTCGGCCTACGCGACGACGTCTTCTCGCTGCTGTTGTCGATTCCGGTGGTCTTCTACTCGTCGTGGATCTTCTTCGATGGCGCCTACCGGGCCCTCAAGGCCCGAACCCTGGACATGATGGTGCTCGTCGCCGTCGCGGTCGGCACCGGCTGGCTCTACAGCGTGGGCGTGACCCTGACCGGCGGCGGCGAGGTGTTCTACGAGGCCGCCACGGTGCTGGCCAGCTTCGTGCTGCTCGGGCACTGGTTCGAGATGCGCGCCCGCGGCGGCGCCAACGACGCCATCCGCACCCTGCTCGAACTCGCCCCACCCCGGGCGGTGGTGCTGCGCGGCGGCGAGCCGGTGGAGATCCCCACCACCGAGGTCGTGGTCGGAGACCTACTGCTGATCCGGCCGGGAGCGAAGATCCCCGTCGACGGGATCGTCGAGAACGGCCACTCCGAGGTCGACGAATCCATGGTCACCGGTGAGTCCCTGCCGGTCACCAAGACCGAAGGCTCCGAAGTGATCGGTGCGTCGATCAACACCACCGGCACCCTGCGGGTCCGGGCGACCAAGGTCGGCTCCGACACCGCCCTGGCCCAAATCGTCGCCCTCGTCCAAGAAGCGCAGAACTCGAAGGCCCCCGGTCAACGCCTGGCCGATCGGGCCGCGTTCTGGCTGGTCTTCGTCGCCCTGGTCGGCGGCGTGGGCACTTTCCTGGTGTGGTGGCTGCTCGACGGGGACATACAGATGGCGCTGCTGTTCGCCATCACCGTCGTGGTGATCACCTGCCCCGACGCGCTCGGGTTGGCGACCCCGACCGCGATCATGGTCGGGACCGGCCTCGGCGCCAAGCGCGGCGTGCTGTTCAAGAACGCCACCGCTCTCGAAACCTCGGCCCGGATCGACACCGTCGTGATGGACAAGACCGGCACCTTGACCAAAGGCGAGCCGGAGGTCACCGACGTCGTCGTCGAAGGTCTGCCCGAGGACGAACTCTGGACGCTGGTGACAGCGGTCGAACGCGAATCCGAACATCCCCTCGCGGGCGCAATCGTGCGCCATGCGACCGAGCGCGGCATTCCCGCCGTCTCGGTGGAGAACTTCCGCAACGTGCCCGGCCACGGCGCGGTCGCCGAGGTGACCGGCCGGCGGGTAGCAGTGGGCAACCGCAAACTCATGGTGGCCGAGAACGTCGACTTCGGCGCGCTGATGGACCGACGCGACGAGCTCGCCGCGACGGGGCGTACTGCCGTGCTCGTCGCGGTCGACGGCCGCGGTGTCGGGGTGATCGCCCTGGCCGACGCCGCCCGGGAAACCTCGGCCGAGGCGGTGGCGTCGCTGCACGAGCTCGGTATCGAGGTGGTCATGCTCTCCGGCGACAACGAAGCGACCGCCCGGCGCATCGCCGGACAGCTGGGCATCGACACCGTCATCGCCGAGGTGCTGCCCGCCGACAAGGCCGACAAGATCGCCGAACTGCAACGCGGCGGCAAGAAGGTCGCCATGGTCGGCGACGGGGTCAACGACGCCCCCGCCCTCGCGCAGGCGGATCTGGGCATCGCCATCGGCGCCGGCACCGACGTCGCCATCGAAACCGCCGACCTGGTGCTGATGCGTTCGGACCCACTCGATGTGCCGATCGCGTTGCGCATCGGCCGGGGCACCCTGCGCAAGATGCGGCAGAACCTCGGCTGGGCGGTCGGCTACAACGTCATCGCCCTGCCGATCGCCGCCGGCGTGTTCGAACCCGCCTTCGGGCTGGTGCTGCGCCCGGAGATCGCGGCGCTGTCGATGTCCGGCTCAAGCCTGATCGTCGCGGTCAACGCCTTGATGCTCAAACGACTCGAGCTTCCCCGCCAGGCCGGCGCGGCCGCATCGGAGGCACCGGTGGCAGCCGCGCCGCCCCGAGTCGGGGACACGACCGGATAGCGGCGCTCGCGGCGATCCATCCAACTTTCAGCCAAACCTTCAACAACGGATCCGAAGGAGGATATCGATGACCGCGCCGATACGAGTGGCCGTGACGGGATACGGAGTCATCGGCAAGCGAGTCGCCGATGCGGTCCGGGCCATGCCCGATATGCATCTGGTCGGAGTGGCCGATGTTGCCACCGACTGGCGGATCCGCACCGCCGCGGAACTCGGCATTCCGATATTTGCGGCCGGCGAGTCCGCCCGGCACGCGATGACCAGCGCCGGCATTCCGGTGCTCGGCACCCTCGAAGACCTGCTCGGCCAGGTGGACGTCGTTGTGGACGCCACACCGAAGAAGGTGGCCGCCGCCGCTCTTCCCCTCTACCGTCGGGCCGGGGTGAAGGTGATCCTGCAGGGCGGTGAATCGCATGCCACGACCGGTCATTCCTTCGTCGCGCAGGCGAATTACGCCAGCGCCGTGGGCCGGGAGAGCACGCGGGTGGTCTCGTGCAACACCACCAGCATCGTGCGGGTCCTCGGGGCGTTGGAGGCGGCGGATCTGCTGGCCAGCGCGCGGGGCACACTGATCCGGCGCGCCACCGATCCCGGCGAGTCCCACCTGGGTGGGGTGATGAACACGATCGTTCCCGAGTCGTCCATTCCCTCCCATCAAGGACCGGACGCGCGAACCGTCCTGCCGAATCTCGATGTGGTGACCATGGCCGCCAAGGCCGCGCACACCCAAACCCACAACCATTACTGGAGCCTGCGACTGCGCCGACGCAGCAGCCGCGACGAGGTCCTCGCTGCCCTGCACGCTGCCCCGCGGATCGCCTTCGTCACCATGGCGGAGGGACTGGTGGCGTTGAACACCACCGTCGAACTGATGCGGGATCTCGGGAGGCCGCGGGGCGATATGTGGGAGGTTGCGGTGTGGGAGGACGTGGTGACCGTCGACGGAGACGAGGCCTACCTCACCTATCAGGTATTCAACGAAGCGATCGTCATACCGGAATCGATCGACGCGATCCGGGCGGTGACCGGCACCGTCGACGACGGCGCCGCCTCCATCGCCCTCACCGATGAGGTTCTCGGGATGCGTCGACGGTTCCTACCGTCGCTGTCCTCACCGACACCGCCCCCTGCGTAGCAGGCCTGCTCGTTGTACTGACTCGTTGTACTGACTCGTTGTACTGACTCGTTGCGCTGACTCGTTGTACTACTACCGAGGCAGGTGGGCGAAACGAGTGCCCGGCATCGGAAGAGGGGCCGACACGCTGGTCGGCGGAGTCACCTCGGCGCTTGGGCGATACGCATCCGACAATTACACGGTAAATTTCCCGCATGGTTGAATTCGAGAGGACCGAGGAATAGGGACCACGCTGAGAACGTGTGGTAGCCGGCGAGTATCTACGTGGGGAGCCATGCAGCGATTGGGCGGTCTCGAGGCCGAGGTGATGAACGAGCTGTGGTCCACCGACGAGCCGCAGTCGGTACACGACCTCGTCGAACGCCTGAGTGGCCGCAAACAACTCGCCTACACGACCATCCTGACCGTGGTGACCCATCTGTACGAGAAGGGCTGGGTGCAGCGGGAAAAGCGTAGTCGTGCCTATTTCTATTCACCGTCGTGCAGTCGCGAGGAAGCCACGTCCCAGGCCTTGCGGGCATTGCTCGACAGCAGCGCCGACCCCAGTGCGGTGCTGCTGCACTTCGCCAAGACGGTGACCGACCCGGAATTCGATGCGCTGCGTCGCGGACGCACCGGTGGGCCCACGGACCGATGACTCTGGCGGTAATTCTCCTTGTCGGCGCAGCTCTGATCGCAGTGGCAGCGCCGACGTTGCTGCGACGCCTGACCGACACAGCCCTGACACCGAGGACGGTGCTGGCGGCATGGCTCGGCAGTATCGGCGGGACCGTGTTCTTCGGTGCCTCCGCGGTGGCCGTCTCGCTCTGGCCCGAGCATGCGCCCGCCGAATCGGCCGTCGAGACCCTGGTGCGCTGTTGGTCGGTGCTCTCGCACACCGCAGCCCCAGGGATCACCGCGGCGGTCGCCGGCGCTGTCACCGTTGCTCTGGCCCTCGCGGCGATCCGCACCACCGTCGTGGGTCGGCGCCACACCCGGGAGTCGCGCCGGGTGCGGACCTATCACCGTGAGGTGGTGGCCATCGTGGCGCGGTCCCGAGGCGATGTCATGTGGCTCGATCACCCACTGCCGATGGCCTACAGCGTCGGCGGTCGTCCCGGCTTCGTGGTGGCCACCGAAGGTTTGTCGGCGTGCCTGAGCGCCGGCGAACGCGAAGCCGTTCTTGCGCACGAGCGTGCCCATCTGCGAGGCCAACACCACCGCATCGTCAACGTGTGCAATGTTCTGGCCGAGGTGTTCCCCCGCGTGCCACTGTTCGCCGCAGCGCCGACCGCGGTGACCACCCTCGTCGAACTCACCGCGGATCAACATGCCGCCCGGGTCACCAGCCCCGCCACGGTGCGGTCGGCGTTGACGGCGGTGTCGGCGTCGACTCTGCCGCGGCCCGCAGGGACACTGGGGTTGAGCAACGACACGTCGCTGCGGTTGTGGAAGCTGCGCATCGAAGGTCGGGCGCGCTGGCCCTGGCTGTCCTGCGCGGCAATGGGCACGGTGTCCATGGTGGGCCCGATCTTCACGGTCCTGGCGGGCGCCGGCGCGGTGTCCGCGCTCGTGTGTACCTGAACCGCCCCCCAGTTCGCGGAAATACTGGTCCCGGCCGTCCCCGGGATGCGGCCACTTCTGAGCCTGCGCCGACGACGTGCGCGGCTGCCCGAGATAGGCGCCGACACCGCTCCCACGACCCCGAACGCATCGGGGTCGGCGTGTTCGCGGGCCGGACGCCCGGCCCGGCACCGACCGTGCCCGAGAAGGCAGGGGAAGGGGTGCCGGTCGACCGCAGGCTGACCTCGGGGTTCGGCCGGCTCGATGCCTGGGCCAACCGATCGGCCCGTTTTGCGCTGCTACAGTCAGGAAGTTGTGAGCGCCGTTGCGATACGCCCCCCGCGTACGCGGACGGTCATCGCCGTCGCTGCTGTTCTGTATCTGCTGGGGCACACCATCGCCCAATGCGGCCTGTTCCTCGCCCACGATCACGACACGGACGTGCACGTGGTGACCACCTCGACCGCGGTCGCCGCGGAGGAGCACGCCCCCGGGCACGCGCACATCGAGCAGGGCGAGCACCGCCCTCACGAGGGGCACACCGTCGTCGCCATGCCCCGGTCGGACAATCCGCTGCGCCCGTTGGGTACCGCCGCCGTGCTCGCTCTGGTCGCCCTCGTGGTGATGATGGCACTGATGCCGGCCACCTTGGCCGCCCGTGCCCCACCGGATCCGATACCCCGCGCCCGATCCGGGCGCACCATTCTCAACACTCTCTGTATCAATCGGTGCTGATCGACAGCCCGCAGGCCACCTCGGGGATCGTCCCTGGTGGCCCGCTCCGCGCTGCCCGTCACCGATGTACTGCGCCCGTCGCAGTCCGATACAGGGATCACACCTCACATGACCAGTGCTGTTCACTCCACATTCGCGGCATCGTCCTCCGCGCACCTGCTGACCACCGCCCTCCGCTGCCCCCAGCCCGCCACCATGGTCGGCAACACCCCCGTCCTGTGGATCGGGGAGCCGTTCGCCGGCACCGGACGCGGTTTCTGGGCCAAGCTCGAAGGCAGTAATCCGGGCGGAATGAAGGACCGGCCCGCCCTGCACATGGTCGAACGCGCCAAGGCCCGCGGCGACCTCGCCCCCGGGGCGATGATCATCGAATCCACCAGCGGCACCCTCGGCCTGGGCTTGGCCCTGGCCGGGATCACCCACCACCATCCGGTCACCCTGGTCACCGACCCCGGCCTCGAGCCGATCGTGCACCGGATGCTCGCCGCGTACGGCGCCACCGTCGAACTGGTCACCGAGCCGCACCCGACCGGCGGCTGGCAACAGGCGCGTCGGGACAAGGTCGCCGCGCTGCTCGGCGCGCACCCCGGCTCCTGGTGCCCCGATCAATACACCAACCCGGACAACGTCGACGCCTACGAATCCCTCGCCCTGGAACTGGCCGCCCAACTCGGCCGCGTGGACGTGCTGGTCTGCTCGGTGGGCACCGGCGGACACTCGGCCGGGGTGGCCCGGGTGCTGCGCCGGTTCTGCCCGGAGTTGAAACTGGTCGGGGTCGACACCGTCGGTTCGACGATCTTCGGCCAACCCGCCCACACCCGGCTCATGCGCGGACTCGGGTCGAGCATCTACCCCGACAACATCGACTACCCGGCCTTCGACGAGGTGCACTGGGTGGCCCCGCACGAGGCGGTCTGGTCCTGCCGCACCCTGGCGGCCACCCACCACGCCAGCGGCGGATGGAGGGGCGTTCCCCCCGAGATGTGGACACCAATACCTATGCGGCGGAAGCCATCATAGTCGATCTCTGCTCGAACTCGATAGGACAGATCTGACCGAGAGCGGAATGCCTCCTTCGCGTGTTGTAACGCGTGATCCAACGGAAGACGGCGGTGCGGGCCTCACCTGCGCTGTTCCACCTTTTCCGGCCCTGGAGTGTCTCCCGCTTCAACGTCGCATTCCATGATTCGGCGGCAGCGTTGTCCGCCGACGTTCCGACCGCACCTCGCGACCGGGTCACGCCCAGCTCGCGGCAGACATCCGCGAAGTTCTGCGAGACGTATTGGGCACCGTTGTCGGAGTGGAAGATCGCGCCGTCGAGACCGGCGGCACCGCGGGCGGCGGCCGCTGCCCGCAGGGCGTCGGTGACCAGCTCGGTGCGCATATGCGGTGCGATCGACCACCCCGCCAACCGTTTGGAGTTCAGGTCCAATACTGTTGCCAGATAGAGGAAGTCACCGTCCCCGACGGGGAGGTAAGTGATGTCGCCGACGTACTTGGTGTTCGGTGCGCTCGCGGTGAAGTCCCGCCGGATCAGGTCCGGCACCGGGCTCGCGGAAGGTTCGGGGACTGTGGTGCGCACGGTCTTGCGCAGGTGCACCCCGACGATCCCGTTCGCACGCATCACCCGTTCGACCCGCTTGTGGTTCACCTCGATCCCGGCGTCGCGCAACTCAGCCGTGATGCGCGGGGCACCGTAGGTGCCGTCGAACTCGTCGTGAATCCCACGGATCCGCGTCGCGAGCTCCTCGTCGGCACGGGCACGTTCGGCCCGGGCAGGCGCGGCGGCGAGCCACCGGTAGAAACCGGATCGGGACACCTCGAGGATCTGGCACAGCCACTTCACCGGCGCGGTGTTGCGGTGGTCGTCGACGAACTGGAAGCGGCTCACCAGTTGGTCTCGCCCGCGAAATATTTCGCGGCCCTCCGCAGAATTTCCCGCTCGGTCTCCAGCTTGCGGATCTGCGCTTTGAGCTGCCTGTTTTCCTCTTCCAACACGGACTCGGACGATACCCCGCCCGCCGGTGCCGGCTTCCGGGGCCGGTCCGCTGCGGACGCAGTGCCGGTGCGTTTACGTTCCGCACGCACCCAGTTGCGCAGGGTTTCGCGGCTGACGCCCAGGTCCTTGCCGATGCCCTCGAAGGTGTGGCTCGGGTCGGACAAGTACAGCGCGACGGCATCGGCCTTGAACTCCGCCGAATACGCCTTCATCACCATCGTGACATCACTCCTTCTGGGCCCTTCATGGCCCAGTGTTCAGGATGTCCACACTCCGGGGGGAATGCCCCTGCGCGTATTCACGTAGCACCACCGCGGCGCGGAATTGTTCGGGCAGCTGCGCCAGAGCGGTTCGGACCGCGTCGGTGTCGGCGACCCGCTCGGCCGGTCCCGGCGTCGACAGCGAGTGTGCGAGATCGATCTCGTCGGATGGGATGTCGCGGCGTTTGCGCACGATTGCGAGGGCGGCGTTGCTGGCGATCCGGTACAGCCAGGAAGAGAACTGGGCGGTGCCGCGGAACTTGTCGAGGTTCTGCCAGGCGGCGATGAGCGCGTCCTGCAGGGCGTCTTCGGCGTCGTGCCGGTTGCCGGTGATCTGCACGCACACCGCCCACATCCGGGTCCGCGCCGGGGTCACCAGTGCGGCGAATGCGGTCCGGTCCCCGGCCCGGCACCGCTCGATCAGTTCGGTTTCGGTCATCATGCCCCCTCTGTCCGGGCAGTAACCTACCTGCTGTTCTCCTCGACAGGATCCGCTGTCTGCTCGCAGTCCGGTGCCGATTGCGGTCGCTCGGGCAGTTGCAGGTAGTCGTCGAGGACCCGGTCGACCGTGGTGGTGGGAATACGCAGGCTCGGGTCGGATGCGGCGATGCGGCGGCGCACGTCGGCGAGCATGGCCAGCTCGCGTTCGAGCCGGTCGCGGTCGTCGGTCTCGGACGTCGTGGATGTCGCCGGCAGTGCCGCAGCCACCCGAGGTGGCTGCGGCTGTTCTCCCCGACCGTTGGCCGTGGTCATCGCCGGGGCCGGTGCAGCGTCAGTTCTCACCCAGGCCCATCTCGTCGGCGCGGACGAACTTGGTGTACTGGGTGGCCACTCGTTGCGCGATGGTGCGCAGGGTGTCGTTGTCGGGATCGGTGTTGGCGATCGCACGGAAGCCGCTCACCTCGGCCATGTAGCGGCCGTAGGTCATCAGGCACACCCCGATCCGTCCTTGGGCGGTATCACCCGACCAACAGGTGGTGCCGGGAAGGTCCTGCGCCAGTGCGGTGTCGGGCACCAGATCGGGGTAGGTGTCCCCGTTCATCTCGATGAACGCCGCTTTGAGGTCGTCGGCGTCGGCGGCGCCGGCGGTGCGGTAGACGTTGCTGTTGGCCTTGGCGATCCGGTCGGTGCCGGTCCGCTCGAACAGTTCCTCGGTCTTGGCCGGGTGCGAATCGAAGTGCAACCAGCCGTCGGGGCCGTAGATCGCGGTGTCGGAGTTGCGGGCGTATTCGTTGTCGAGGAAGCCGACCGTGCGGGCCAGGACCTTGTCCAGATCCACCGGTAGCGCGCCGATCTCGTCGGTCGGGGTGGCCGGGAACCGATCGAGCAACTCGATCTGCTGCTGTACCGACCGTACCGCGGTGTCGGTGACCCAGGCGCTCTCGCCGCTGCGGTCGCTGGTGTAGGTGTAGATGACGAACATCCCGCGTGGTGTCAGGGTGTTCAGGCTGGTGGTGCCCGTCTCGGGCCAGGTGTAGGTCGAGGCCAGCGTGCCGGGCAGCTGCGGCACACTGACCGGTGTTTCGGGACCAGAAGTCAGATCCTCGCCGGAGGGGGAGACGATCGCCTGGTGCAGCGCCTGCGCGGCGCCGGCCGCGTCGTCGTCGGTGGGGAAACGCCAGACCCCGATCCCGAGAGTGCGGGATTCGTCGGCGGTGGAGCGGGAGCTGTCGAAGGCATGGATCATCGAGAACGGTTCGACGACTTGCCGTTCGGTGCCGGTGAAGATCGGGCCGAAACCTCCGACGAACACACCGTTGTTCGGTCCGCCGACGGTCAGGGCGGGATCGATGGTGTGCGGGTGAACCACGAATTCGGCGAGGCGTTGCCCTTCGACCGCGGGCCCGAAGTCCTCGGCCCGTTGGCCCTGCTCGACGAAATCCTTCGGTTCGGTGTTGTACGCGCCGGTGTCCAGTACCGCCAGATCGATACTGTCCCCCGCAGCGGCCGTGGTGGTGGTGTCTGCGGCCGCGGCACCGCCGTCGTCGGTACTGCAGCCGGCCACGGTCAGCGAGGTCGCCGCGGCCACGGCCACCACGACGCGTCGGGTACGAGAAATACGCATGGGAAACAAACTCCTCATCGAGAACAATCCGAGAAAAGAAGGTGCGAGAAAAGAAGGCCGCGAGCGGTCAGCTGTCCCAACCGACTTCGGCCAGGAACGCGGCACCGATCTCGACGCTGTCCATCGAGAACGTCGCAATCAGACCGGTGGAGCGGTCGATGACGGTGTACCGGACGTCGCGGCCGGACGAGTCGTCGGCGTCGACGAGGCGGGTGCCGTCTTCGGAGATGACGGTGGTGTGCCCGTCGGTGGCGTCGCGGAGCCGGATGAAGGTCGAGCGGGCGTACTGGTCGTCGCGCCAGGCGGTGATCGAGGTGTAGTCGTGGCGCTCCATCCCGATCGTCTTGCCGACGGCGGAATCGGGATTGAGCAGGCACCGCACCTGCAGCGCCCCCTCGGACGAAAAGCTGGACTTCTCGCAGGCGGTCGAGGAGATGAACAGCGTGGTCGGCAGCAGCACGGTCACCTCGTCGGTCGTTTCGCTGCGATAGCTCGAATCGGCGCTCGCAGCCGGTAACCGGCCCGCGGCCGCACCCTGCCCTGCCGGGTGCGGGTCGGCAGCGGCGGGCGCCGCGGCCGCCGCCGGTGCGCCGGTGTCATGGTTGACCGCGACGAACACTCCCGTCGCCGCGGCGATGGCGGCCAGCCCCGCGCCGGCGATCACCAGCAGGCTCCGCGTCCGTCCCGCACCGCCACGGTTGGTGCTGGGGGAGGGCTCCGCCGGGCGCGGTGCCGGTTGGGGCGTCGGCCGGGTCGCAGTACCTCGGTGTCGACCTCGGCCGGGGGGACGGTGGCGCGGCCGCCGGCGACGAATCCGGCCGCGCCTTTGGCCACCACGGTTTTCGGATCGTCCAAGGTGGCGATCGATCCGAGTTCGGACAGTCGTCGGTGCACGTACGGGATGCGGGACGAGCCGCCGGTCAGATACAAGGCCTGCAGGCTCGTGCGGTCCACCCCGGCCTCGCGCAGCACCTGCGCCGCCAGCTGCACACCCCGGGTGATCTGCGGTTCGATCATCTGCTCGAACTCGTCCCGGGTGAGCGTCAACGTCAGGTCCGCGCCGTTGCCGGTGACCCGGATCGTCGCCGAGGGATGCTCCGAGAGCAGCTCTTTGGCCCGGCGGATCTGATCGTCGAGAGTGCGGCGAGCATCGAGACCGTCCGCAGTGCGCAGCCAGGCCGCCAGCTCCGGATCGTCGCCGCGGACCCGATCGTCGACCCACCGGGCGACGGTGGCGTCGAGGTTCTTGCCGCCGAGGGTGTTGTCCCCCCCGGCGCGGATGACCTCGAAGGTCCATTCGCTGGTCGCGGTCAGGACAGCGATATCGAGGGTGCCGCCACCGAAGTCGGGCGTGACCCCTGGATAGTGGACACGGGGTGTGTACGTCAGGCGGCCTGATCGAGGGTAGCCCCATGGTCGACCTCGAAGTCAAGTGGTGATCGGTTCCGCAGTGATGAGTGCCGTCG